>JBBSLG010000002.1:0-233060 GCA_038255435.1 Lysobacterales bacterium | reverse complement strand
GGCCATGCTCAAGCCGGACTCGTCAGGATGAACTCGGCCAGCGCCAGATCATGCAGGCTGGTCACCTTGATATTGTCATCGGCGCCCTGCACCAGCAGTGGGCGTTTGCCCTGCAGTTCAATCGCCGAAGCTTCATCGGTGATGCGCGGCCGGCGCTCCGGATCGGACAACGCGGCGCGGAGCGCATTGCGCAGCATGCCAAAGCGAAACAGTTGCGGCGTCAGCGCCCGCCAGAGCATCGAGCGATCGAGGGTATCGACAATCGCGGCCCCGGCGCTGCCGCGCTTGACGGTATCCCGGATCGGCGCGGCCAGGATCGCGCCATCTGCGTGCGCCATACCCTGCTCAAGCAGCAGATCGATGTCGTGGTGGCGCACACAGGGTCGCGCAGCATCGTGCACCATCACCCAATCATCGGACGTGCATTCACCTGAGAGTGCGTCCAGCGCAGCCAGTACCGAGTCGGCGCGTTCGACGCCGCCGACACAGGTACGCACCGGTTTGCCCTCGAGTTCATGCAAGTCCGGCCAGTATTCATCTGCATCAGCCAGGGCGACCATCAGACCGGCGACGCGGGGATGTGAAATCAATCGGTCGAGGGTCCGGACCAGCATTGGCACACCGACCAAGGGCGCATACTGCTTTGGAATTACGGCACCAAAGCGCTGCCCTCTGCCCGCGGCGGGCACTACGCACCAGATCATTCGGCCTTCCTCTGTGTGCTGGGGTCTTCCTCGACCACTTGGTAAAACGTTTCACCGGGCTTGATCATGCCGAGTTCACCACGCGCCTTTTCCTCAATGGCATCGGTTCCGGTTTTGAGATCATCGACGTCGGCTACCAGTGCCTCGTTGCGTTGTCGCAGACTGGCGTTCTCGGCTTTCTGGAGTGCCACGCGTGCCTGCAGCCTTTGTACATCCGCGCGCCCGCCCTGGCCTGACCACAGCTTTACCTGCAAGGCCACGCAAAGCACGAGCAGCAACAGAAGTATCCAGCGAAGCACGGGGTCTGATCACTCCGCCTTACTTTCCAAACCCAGGCAGGCTGATGAAGGCATCGCGTCCCGCATAGGTCGCAGCCCGGCCGAGCGACTGCTCGATACGCAGCAACTGGTTGTACTTGGCGACGCGATCGGTACGACAGAGCGAGCCGGTCTTGATCTGGGTCGCCGTCGTCGCCACCGAAAGATCCGCAATCGTGGTGTCTTCGGTTTCTCCGGAGCGATGCGAGATGATCGAGGCATACCGGTTGGCATCCGCCATTGCGATCGCATCGAGCGTTTCGGAGAGTGTGCCGATCTGATTGACCTTGATCAGGATCGCGTTGCCGATGCCCTTGTCGATACCCTCACGGAGGATTTCGGGATTGGTCACGAACAGATCATCGCCGACCAACTGCACCGACTTGCCGAGACGGTCAGTCTGCACCTTCCAGCCGGCCCAATCGTTCTCGGCCATGCCGTCCTCGATGCTGATGATCGGATAGCGCGCGCACCAGTCGGCATAGAATTCCACAAGCTGCTCAGAGCTGAGTTTCTTGCCCTCACCGGTCAGGTGATATTTGCCGTCGTCCTTGTAGAACTCCGAGGCCGCCGCATCAAGCGCCAACCAGACATCCTCGCCGGCCCGATAGCCGGCCTTGTTGACCGCCTCGAGAATCGTTTCGATGGCTTCCTCGTTGGAGCGCAAATCCGGAGCGAAACCACCCTCGTCGCCCACCGAAGTAGCGAGTCCACGTCCTTTCAATACCGATTTCAGCGCGTGAAAAATCTCCGTGCCCGCACGCAGCGCCTCGGAGAAATTCGGCAGGCCGATCGGCAGCACCATGAATTCCTGCAGGTCGACATTATTGTCGGCATGAGCGCCACCATTGATGATATTCATCATCGGCACCGGCAAACGCGGCGCGCGCGTACCAGCCAAGTGCGACCAGAGTGGCAGCCCCTTCGCGGCGGCAACGGCATGCGCGTTCGCCAGCGAAACACCTAGCAGCGCATTGGCACCCAGCCGCCCCTTGTTGGGCGTTCCGTCCAGGGTGATCAACTGATTGTCCAGCGCACGCTGATCGCCGGCATCGGCACCGAGCAGCGCATCGCGAATGACGCCGTTCACATGCTCGACGGCTTTGCGTACGCCCTTGCCGAGATAGCGGGTCTTGTCTCCGTCACGCAACTCCACCGCCTCACGTGAACCGGTTGAAGCACCACTGGGCACGGCTGCGCGTCCGGTATGACCGCTTTCCAGGGTCACCTCGGCTTCCAGGGTGGGGTTGCCACGCGAATCAAGAATCTCGCGGGCGAGCAAGTCACGTATCTTCATGGGAGTCGAGGCGCCATTGCAACGGGAGCGCTAGCGTAGCAACCCGGCACGGAGCGGCAAAGCCAAAAGCCGGGCAGTGCTGCTAATTTAACGTGGTGAATGCCCGCGAATTCGAGCAATTGCCCAGCGAGCGACTGCGTCATTGGCGGTCGACCGGCGCGCTGTACCCATTTGGCGCCCACCGTCTGTTCGTGCAGCGCAGTGCCAACTGGGCCGATTCGGGCTTGCCCGTGCTGGTACTTCTGCACGGATTTCCGACCGCGTCCTTTGACTGGATCAGGATTTGGGACCGACTCGCCGAGTCGTATCGCCTGCTCGCCCCCGACCTGCTCGGCTTCGGATTCTCAGACAAGCCTGCTGGGCACCCGTACTCGATCATCGAACAGGCCGATCTCGTCGAGGCCGTGCTTGCGCACCAGGGTATAGAACGCTGGGGGCTGCTGGCACACGATTATGGGGATACCGTGGCGCAGGAACTGCTTGCGCGCCGACGCAGCCATTCGCCTTCCAGCAGGCTGGGGCTGGCAGCGGCCTGCCTGCTCAATGGCGGTCTCTTCCCGGAATCGCACCGGCCGCGCCTGATCCAGAAACTGCTGCTTTCCCCGCTCGGCCCCTGGCTTGCGCGCAAGCTCGATCGGCCAGCGTTTGGGCGGGCATTCTCCGCCGTATTTGGCAGATCACAGCAACCGGATGTCGCTGAGCTCGATGAGTTCTGGGCGCTGATCGCCTGCTCCGATGGTCATCTGCGTGCACCCAGCTTGCTTCGCTACATTCCAGAGCGGCGCCTGCATCGTGCGCGCTGGGTTGCCGCGTTGACGCAAAGTGCGGTTCCGGTCCGCTTCATCGATGGACTGGACGACCCGATCTCGGGTGCACATATGGTCAACCGCTATCGGCAGCTGGTCCTGAATGCCGATGTGGTGGAGTTGAAGGCCATCGGACACTATCCGCAATGGGAGGCCCCGGCAGCGGTCGCCAACGCAGTGCTGGACTTCTTTGCAAGGATTGATGCGCCGTCGTCGTGATCAGGATGTCAGTTCGAACTGGTCCGCGTCCATCCATGCCGGGAATCGCTCGCGGTGCGCCAACAGCGCGGCCGCAGAAAGCGCTGTGGTCGCGACCTGGACCTGGGCGCCCAACTCAACGATGTGCTCGCCAACCTGATCGATCACGGCGGAGTCACCCGCGTAGTGGATCTCGTTGCCATCGGTACCCACCCGATTGACCCCGGCGACGTAGCACAGGTTCTCGATGGCACGCGCGCGCAGCAGGGTTCGCCAGGGCTGGCGGCGCGCAGACGGCCAGTTGGCAACAAACAGCAGCAAATCGTAGTCGAAGCGATCCGGCGTCGAGCGGTTGAAGCGATTGCGAATCCAGACCGGAAACCGCAGGTCGTAGCAGACCATCGGACACACCCGCCAGCCGTGCAACTCGACGATCAGACGCCGGTCTCCGCCGGCATAGCGTTGATGCTCGCGCGCCATCCGGAACAGATGGCGCTTGTCGTAGTACTCGAGAGTGCCGTCCGGCCGCACCCACAACAGCCGGTTGAAGAATCTGTCGCCGTCACGCATGACCACACTGCCGGTGACCACGGCCTGCAAGCCATTGGCCAGGTCACGCATCCAGACCAGGGTTGGCCCGTCCATGCTCTCGGCATTGACCAGGGTTTCGTTGGTAAACCCACTGGTGAAGGTTTCCGGCAACACGACCAGATCGGTCTGGCCCTGCAGGGGCAGGCAAAGCGAGGAAATCATCCCGCGATTGCCCGGCGAGTCATGCCACAGCGTTGCCGACTGGACCAGGGAAACGCGCAGATCGATCATGACATTCAACCGTGGCAGGAGATCGGAGTATCCACGATCGTGCGGGCTGACTCCAGAGCGCGAGCGCGCTCTGCGAACTCAGACCTTGGCAAGCTTTTCGGCTGCGACAATCAGGGTCGGATCGGTCTTGGCAAAACAGAAGCGGATCAGGCGCATCTCCGGCGGCGTTTCGTAGAACGCTGAAACCGGAATCGCGGCGACACCGTGTTCACGCGTCAACCATTCGCAAAAGCTCAAATCATCGCGGTCACTGATGCGCGAGTAATCGACAATCTGGAAATAGGCGCCAGCAACTGGCAGCAACTCGAAGCGCGATTGCGCCATCAGGGTGGCGAAACGATCACGCTTGTCCTGGTAGAACGCGGGCAGATCCAGGTAATGCTGTGGCTCGGCCTCGAGGACTTCCGCCAGAGCCCATTGCGCGGGGTGAAAGGTGCAGAAGGTGACGTACTGATGCACCTTGCGGAACTCGTTGCTCAGGGCTGCCGGAGCGACGCAGTAGCCGACCTTCCAGCCGGTGCAGTGATAGGTTTTGCCGAATGAGGAGATCACGAAACTGCGCTCGGCCAATTCAGGGTGCAACAGCACACTCTGGTGACTGCGGGCGTCAAAGATGATGTGTTCGTAGACTTCGTCCGAGATCACGGCAATGTCATGACGCCGCGCGATTTCCGCCAAGGCATCAAGATCTTCGGGACTGAATACCGAACCGCTCGGGTTGTGCGGCGAGTTGACGATGATGGCGCGGGTGCGCGCGTTGCAGGCATCGTTGACGCGTTCCCAGTCCACCGAAAAATCCGGCAATGTCAGCGGAACATGCACGGCTCGCCCACCATTCAATTCGATCGCCGGCTCGTAGCAGTCATAGCAGGGATCCAGCACCACGACTTCGTCA
Organism: Lysobacterales bacterium; assembly: GCA_038255435.1. Lineage (GTDB taxonomy): Bacteria > Pseudomonadota > Gammaproteobacteria > Xanthomonadales > Ahniellaceae > 0-14-3-00-62-12. The sequence continues at coordinate 228,021 of JBBSLG010000002.1, read as the reverse complement.
CCGGGCCTGACCAGCAGGCTGATGGCGCAGAACAACGCCTCGGTGGCCCCGCTGGTAACCGTCACTTCAGTATCAGGATTGACCTTGCGGCCATATAGCCGTTCGGTCTTCAGCGCTATCTGTTCGCGCAGTTTCGGGATGCCTGCCATCGCCGAGTACTGGTTCTTTCCTTCGTTGGTGGCGCGCATCAGGGCCGAGCGCATGCGCTCCGGGCCATCGAAATCGGGAAAACCCTGACCCAGGTTGACCGCCTTGTGTTCGGCGGCGAGTTGACTCATCACCGTGAAGATGGTCGTGCCCACCTTCGGCAACTTGGTATCTATGCGCATGCTTGCCCTGTCAGTTTTCAGCGGCGACTCGGTGTACGGCGGTCCTCGGGCAGCGCATCGACGCAGGGCAGCGACGCCCGGCGTCAGCTGTCCGAAACATCAGGCTGCGGCGAGATTCAGCGCATCGTTGATCAGCGCCTCGATCTGAAACAGATCGGGCACAATCGCACTGTCGTCACGCAGGATCACCGTATGCATCACGCCGGGAGACTTGAATTCTTCCTCACCGGTAACGATCAGCGCGTCCTGGGAAATATTGGTCAGGCGCGGAAAGCCCTGCGCCATGATTGCCAGATAGGGCATGCGCGGATTGCCGCCCATGGCCTTGACTACGGTGACCTTCGCATTGCGCTCGGGCTCTTTGGCGGCAAGACCGGCCAGCCGCGAAAACGACACCATGGGAACGCGCCAACCGCGCCAGCGCATGCGGCCGAGCAGCCAGGCCGGCGCGCCCTCGACGGCGTCGGGTGTCGAAAATGACAGAATTTCGGTAACCGCCGCATTGGGCAGTAATACCCGGCCATTGGTGACCGTAATCATCAACGCACGGATTTCATTGGGCATCGCCATGGCTACTCACCTTCCGGCTCGGGCGCCTGCGCGCCCTTGCCCGCTAACGAAACTCGGAAACAAATTTTTGGGCAAGCATCGAGGGACTCCCCTGGAAGCCCACCACGCCCGCCTCTACCGCACCATCAATCATCGAGCTGACCACGCAGGTTGATGGATCCTGCGCCCAGACTACCCCGCCCTTGGCGGCAAGGTACTTGGCGCCTTCAATCGCATCGTGCGCCATACCGCTGAAAATAATCGCCCCCGCGCGTGCGCCGAAGCGGTCGGCCACATCGAACAGGACCTGGTCGATCGAGGGACTGTACGGCGAGGCCTCGTCGAGCGGGACAACGTGGACTTCCCCATCCGCTCCAAGCAACAGGCGCTCAGCGAGTGGGACGACCAGAACCTGGCCATGCCGGGCGGTGATTCCGTTGCTCGCCATCTGCACCTGCAGTGCGGTTGCCTTGGCCAGTTGACCAACCATCAGATCCATGAAATCTGCGCCCATATGTTGGGCGAGCAGGAAAAGATTGCCCGTATTGTTCGGAATACCGGAAAGGAACTCGCGTACCGCATCGGGGCCGCCAATGGACGCGCCCAGCACCCAGACACGTTGCAGCGCCGAATCAGACAAATCAGCAGCCGATGCAGCCGGGCTTCTGGCCGTGTCCGTGCGCGCTCCACTCAGTGCGCCACCGGGTATGGCGTCAGCAGAGAAATCGAGATCGGCGAAGGGATTGGATTCAGAGACAGCGGCGTCCGTGGATTCGGACTCCATGGGTTCCAGACCGAACTGCAGATCGCCGAAAGGATTGGCCTCGGCCGGAGCTGTCGCCTGCGGCTGAGGCGCTGCGGCCGCGGCGGGGGCCGCCACGGGCGGCTGCTCGGGTTCATCCAACTGCATCGGTTGCAATGACAGCGAACTGAGTATGTCGTCGAAGTCGGAGGCAAGGTTGGCGGTCGTTGCCTTCGCCGCGGACGCGGCTGGCGCTGGCGCCGTTGCGGCGGTACCTCCGGTAGGCTGGTTCGCCGGTTCCGGCTCCTCCATCGGCGAGAGCTCAAGCGAAAGATTGGACAACAGATGGTCGACGTTGATCGGCGCCTTGGCCTTGGCCGGTATCGGCGGCACTGGCAGCTCGACGGTGACCTCGGGCTCCTTGTAGCTGTGCTGGGTGAGAAAATCGTCAAGACCGAAAACCGCATCTGTATCCGCCGGCGTTTCCGTTGGCGCATCGAAATCCAGGCTGATCTCGGCAAACGCCAAGTCATCGGCGGATCCGTTCGAATCATTGTCCTGAGCGGAATCCAGCGAAATGGTTTGGTCAAAACTGAAATCGGCGAACAAGGCATCAGCATCGCTCGTCGGCGCGGCTTTGCTCGATTGTGCCGGCCCGGCGGTCGCCGCCACGTCAGGCGCGGAGTCGGGCGTGCTCGCGGCGTCGTCAAATCCGGCAAAAAACGAAGTATCTGCCGCCCGGGTAGGCGCGGGAGCCGATGTCTCCTGGACCGACGACGAAGCTTCGGATGTGGCGGTTCGCTCCGCCAGCGCATTGACCGATTCGGGCGTCTCGCTTCCGGCGAAGAAACCAAAATCCATCAAGGCCGCTTCAATCTCGTTGCGCGGTCGCTCGGCCGACAGCGATTCGGCGGCACGGAAGCTGTCCAGGGCAGCGCCGATCTCCCGACTTGCCAGGTCTTCTGCCTCGCTGCTGACCACGGGTGCGCGCAGTGCGGCAGGTTTCACGGTCGAATCCAGCCCATGCTGGGGCATTTCCCTGACTGGAACCGCCTCGGCACCAGCCGGCCGCGCGGGCAACAATTGGGTATCGCCCATGACCTTGGAGGCCAGGTGACGCGCCCAACGCGCGAGATCCCAGCCGCTGAGTTTGCTGGTCACTTCACCGTCGTTGAAGATCACCTTGCGGGCGTCGTCGACGAGCAGCTCTTCGATATGCTCGATTTCCTCGTCGATGGCGGGATCGAGATTGATCAGGACGACACTTGCACCAGATTGCTCGAGCGCGGCCCGGTCGAACCCCGAAGTGGCAGTCTCGTAGACCACTCGCGCACCGCACTCGTCCAGCGCCAGACGCAGGTGCTGATGCAGCGCCTGCGACTGGTAGACAAGTGCAACCGACACCTCTGGGTGATCAGTGAATTGCACGACTCAACCTCAGGATCTCTTCGACGTTCTGCAGCAGATCGGCCTCCTGGTAAGGCTTTCCGAGATAGCGGTCGACACCGATTTCAAATGCGCGTTGACGATGCTTCTCGCCGGTACGCGAAGTGATCATGATGATCGGCACCGTCTTCAGTCGCGCATCATTGCGCATATAGGTGGCCAATTCGTAGCCGTCCATACGCGGCATTTCGATATCGAGCAGGACCAGGTCTGGAATGCGATCCTGCAGCTTCTCGACCGCATCGAGGCCATCCTTCGCCGTGGCGACTTCCATATCGTTGCGCTCGAGAACGCGGCTGGTCACCTTGCGCATCGTGATCGAGTCATCGACCACCATGATGAGCGGCTGCCGGCGGACCTCAACCGGAGCATGCACCACCGCGGCCTCGCGCTCGCCAACGCTGGCATCGGCGGTGCGCTTGAGCGCAGCGCTGCGACGAACCAGCGGCGACATGTCCAGAATCATCACCACCGAACCATCACCCATGATGGTGGCACCGAAAATACCTGGCACCGAGCTGATCTGTGGACCGACCGACTTGACCACAACTTCGCGACTACCGAGTACGGCATCGACACGAATCGCAGCGCGCTGATCGCCTGACTTGGTCATCAGCAACGGCAGCTGTTCGTCGTCATTGGCGCGATGCTGCTGATAGCCCAGCAATTCGCTCAATTCGTAGATCGCGTAGTCATCACCACCGTAGCTGTAGACCGGCTCGTGCGATTTCAGACGCTCGTCCAGGTCCTCGCGCTTGATGCGGGCGACGCCCTGCACCGAGGACATCGGTACGGCAAAAAGATGTTCGCCGAGACGGACCAGAATCGCCTGGGTGACCGCCAGGGTAAATGGCAGCCGGACGATGAACTCACTGCCTGTGCCGCGCTTGGAATCAATCGTCAGCGAACCACCGAGTTGCTTGATCTCGCTGTTGACGACGTCCATACCCACGCCACGGCCGGCAATCTTGCTCACAGCCTGGGCGGTGGAGAATCCGGTCTCAAGTACGAAACCGAACAGGTCGCGATCGGAGAGCTGGACGTCCGGCTTCATCAGGCCGCGTTCGAGCGCCTTGCGGCGGATCGCATCGCGGTCCATGCCCTTGCCGTCATCGGTCACCTTGATCACCACTTCGGTGGCTTCTCTGGAGATGCCGATGGTGACCGTACCCTCTTCCGCCTTGCCGACCGCGAGACGCTCGCCTGGCGTCTCCAGCCCGTGCGCCAGGGCGTTGCGCAGCATGTGCTCGAGCGGCGCTGTCATACGGTCAAGCACGTTGCGATCCATTTCGCCCTGGGCACCTTCAACGCGGAGTTGGGCGCGCTTGCCGAGCTCGCCCGAAGTCTGCCGCATCAGGCGACGCAGTCGCGGGACCACTGAATCGAACGGCACCATGCGCGTACGCATCAGGCCTTCCTGCAATTCCGAACTCACCCGTGACTGCTGAAGCAACAAGGTTTCCGATTGCCGGGTCAGGTCATCCATCGTGCCCTGCAGCGCGACCAGATCGGACGCAGACTCGGCGAGTGCCCGGGTCAGCTGTTGCAGGGTGGAGAAACGATCGAGCTCAAGTGGATCGAATTGGCCTTCGGCATCCTCAGCTTCGCGCTGGTAGCGCGCGATGATCTGCGCCTCGGTCTCGATCTCAAGCTTGCGCAACTGCTCGCGCAAGCGGAGCACGGTCTGATCAAGCTCTTGAAGATTGAACCGGAACGTACTCATCTGCTGTTCCAGTCGGGAACGGTAGATCGAGACCTCACCGGCGTAGTTGACCAGATTGTCCAGCATGTCTGATCGGACGCGGATCATTTCCTGCTGTGGACGGGCGAAATCATCTGCCTCGTCAGCCGCGGCAAGATCACGTGCCGTGGGCTTGAGCACACGCGGAGCGGCGGGTACCTCGGCGACCGGCGTGACTGGCGCCGCATCTGCACCGGCGACCGCAGCGCTGTCGGCATCAGCCGTGGCATCGGCGGTCGCACCCACGAACGGGATCTCATCGCCCGCAGCCAGGGCCTCGAATCGCGCGATGGCGTTGGACGGCATGCCGATGGCCTGTCGCTTGGACACGCGGGCAACCAGACCGTGCAGGCGATCGAAACCGCGCTCCAGGGACTCCAGCCCGACCCGATCTATTTCGCGGCGGCCGTCGGCGACGATCTCCAGCAGGGATTCCATCGAGTGGCCCAGATCGCCAATCGGAGAAAGTCCGGCCATGCGCGCGCCACCCTTCAGGGTGTGCAATTCGCGCTGCAGGCCGATGATGATTTCGCGTTCCTCCGGGGTCTCCCGCAGGCGCGCCATCATCGTGTCGGAAGCATCCAGGATGTCGTTGGCTTCCTGCACGAAGATCTCAAGCAGATCCTCGTCCATATCGGCCAGATCGAGCGCGCCCTCCGGGCTGGGATCCTCGTCGATCGGCTGGTAGCTACCTTCCAGCGCGGGCGACGCAGCGCCTGCGGACGGGCTCGATGTCGTGGCGGTTGCAGCCGCGGCGACAGCCGCGCTGTGCTCAAGGAAGTCTGCGTCGTCGGCTGGTTCCAGTTCGCTGTCGACTACATCGAAGTCGGCGGCCAACTTGCCGTCGGCTCCGGTTCGACCATCGCCCGATAGGGTTGACGTGGGCTGGGTGTCGAGTCGCGCATCGTTCTCTTCAACGAGTTCACTGCGACCAAACAGCAGGTCCAATGTCTCCTCATCCGATCTGGCGGTCTCAGCAGTACTGACCTGCTCATCGGCTCCATCTGTGAGCTCCGAGTCGAGCTCGATCTCCTCGATGGCCGCGTCACCCGAATCGACGCTGCGAAACGCAGCATCATCTGTCCAGTCGTCATTGGCCTCGAACAACAGAGCATCGTCCGGCAACTGCGCCGGGCTGGAGTCAAGCTCCGTGGTCGCAGCGGAAATCGAATCGTCCAGCTCCATATCGAGCATGGGCGCGGCGAGATCCTCGTCGGTAACAGCAGCAGATTCTTCGAAATCCAGCGAGTCGGTAAGGAATTCCAGGCCCTGCGCATCGGCATCTGTCGTCGCGAACGAAGTCTCGTTGGCGCCAGAACCAGCAGCCAGCGCGGCGTCGAGCTCGAGATCGAAATCGAGCTCGAAAGACGGATCGAGCGCCGAAAAACCGGATGGCGCAGACGCCGACGATTCTGTCGTGGGCTCGGCCGACTCACTCGGCCTCGCCTCTTGCATATCCTCGTCGCTGACGACCAGGTTGAACACTTCGGCAAAACTCTCGGGCTCCGGAAGCTCGTTGCGCAATGCCGAGAGCCGCTCGACCAGGGCGCCCACGTCAAATGCCGGCGGGTTGGGCTGATCGACCGCTGCGATACCCGCTTCAATCGCGGTCGCAGCATCGACGATCGCGTGCAGACCATACTGCGACGGAGCCGCCCCCACTCCACGTAGCCGCTTGATGTAGCCCTCGAGCGGACCCAGCAAGGGGACCAATGAGGGCAACTCGACCATCGCGATGGCGCCATGCATGGTATGCACCGCGCGCAACAATTCTTCGCTGACCGGAACCGCCTGACCGCGACGTGCGCAGCTGTCCAGATAGGCGGAGACCGTGTTCAGATGCCCTGCCACTTCGCTGCGCAGGATTTCGAGCATCATCGGATCGACCGACGCCTCGACTGGCAGATAATTGGCCGCCACTGGCATCGCCGGGTGTGGATCGTCCGCCTGTTGAGGCTCACTGTCGTCAGCCTGGCCAAGCTCGACGAATTCGGATATTTCACCGCTGCTGGCTGGCTCGGCGAACTCGGTGGTGATGTCCAGAGACTCGGTCAACTCGACCGGTGTCTCGACCACAGCTACGGGCGCCGGACGCGGACGCGGACGCGGCCGCTTGACCTGTACCCGTACTTTTTCGATTCGACGGATGGGCTCGGCAGGACGCAGCCAGGCATCTTCGCCAGCCGCGAGTTTTTCAGCGACATCGATGATTCCGCCCACATCGGCACCGCCTGCCGTGTCACCGCGGAGCGCGGCGAGCAGGAACGGCAAGGCAGCCACCGCCTGATCAAGCAGGGCAATCACCGCCGGACTGGCCGAAATCGTCTTGTCGAGTACCCGGTTGAGCATGTTCTCAACCTTCCAGCTGAACTCGCCCAGTGCCATGGCGCCAACCAGGCGGCCACTGCCTTTCATGGTATGGAACGATCGCCGGATCGGCTTGAGCTTCTCGAAGTCAGCAGGAGTGCTCTTCCAATCGGGCAGGCTGCGACCAAGGTTTTCGACTTCTTCCTGCACTTCCTCCAGAAAGACCTCGCGGATTTCTTCGTCGATATCGTCGGACGGCACCGACTGAAACGCCCCACCGGCAACCGCCGCAGGCTCTTCGATGACCTCCTGCTCGATCTCGACCCATTCGTAGTCGAACTCCTCTTCGGGCTCGTCGGTGGCCGCAGCCTCGGTCTGGGCCAGGCGCAGACCGGCGACATTCTGTTCCTCACTCGGCACCGAAGCCGGGCCGGGCTCACCTATCATCAAGCCATCAAGGCCTTCGCCAGCGGCAATCTCGACAACCGAACGCATCTCAGGCACCGGATCAGCCGGCGCAGCGCCCGGGCTGGAATCCACAAATGGCGCCTGCTCTTGACCGAGATCGGCGATAAACTGCTCGATATTCTCGGCACCCGGCAAATCGGTCGTGGTCAGGTCCGTGCCGGAAAAATCCTGTTCGCGGAACCGTTCGTTGCCACGGGAAGCGCCTGCATCGCTTTCGATGCCGAAGCTCAGCGCATTCACGTCGAGCTGAACATCATCGACTTCCAGGCCGGCAGCGTCCGTGGATCCCGCAGCATCTGAGGCAGTGGCGATCGCGGCGGGCGCCGCAACGGCGGAACGTGGCGGCAGCGGCTTGACCGGTTCCGATGGCGCCGCCGGCAGATCGGTCAGGGCGTCTTCCGGCACCGGCCAATAGCCCAGCGATGCCAGGCTGTCACGCGTCACATCGAGAATGCGCTCGCGCCCGACACGCTGTGCGTGAGTGGCTTCGAGGTAGAACTCCATGCTCGCCACAGCGTCGGCGAGGCGATCCATCTGGTCAGCTGTTGGAACACGGCGACGGCGCAGCAGTTCGATGTCGATGAATTTACTGATCGCATTGAGCAGACCGCTGGCCTCGGTCAGGCCAACCATGGTCATCGCACCACTGACCTCGTCGAGCAGGCGCGGAATCTGTTCCGCCTTGCCGTGATCCCAACCGGATTCGATGAAGGCGACCACATCCTGCTTGATCTGCTGCAGATTGGTCTGCACTTCTTTCATCAGCGAATCGAGAATCTTGCGCACCTCGGCCTGTGGCAATTCCAGGCTGGACTCGCGCACTTCCTCGGCTGTGGCCGGTTCGCTGTCAGCGCCGCCCAGACGCTCGATGTTGTCATCGAGTGATGCCTCGACAAACAACAGCGCGCCGGCGACGTCGAGCAAGGCACCTTCTTCGATCACGCGCTGGCCGGTGACCATCTTGTTCAGCGACTCACGCTGTTCGAGTACGACGCGACGGGGGACACCCAAACCGAGCACACCCAGGGTATCGCCGACCCGATCGAGCACTTCGACCTGGGGTCCGAGATCGCTGGCGTTGGCATTGGCGGTACGCAGGAACAGATCGAGCGCGTCCTTGACGCGCATCAGGTCTTCCTTGATCGCCGAAGACACGGTATCGAGAACGGCACGGTTGCGCCCAACGAGCGCATCACGGGCATGTTCAATTTCCTGCTCGGAGGCGACCAGCTGATCCAGTCGGTACAACTTGCGGATCTCGGTTGAACGCGGATCGCTGCCCTTGGACTGGGCAATGTAATAAAGCAGGTTTTTCAGCATTTCACGCGGCGGTTCGGCAGCGAATCCCTGTTCGCCGGTATCGACCAGACGCTTGACTTCACGATCGATTCGGCCGAACAGCAGCTTGACCGCGGCATTGGCAGTTACGCTGCCCGCGCGAATGGCCTCCAACAATCCCGACGCTATCCACCAGAGGCGACGCGAATCTTCCTGGCTGCTGATCGAAGTCAGGCCATCGAGCGCATTGAGCATGCCGGTGATGGCGAGGTTGGAAGTCTGATCGCGCAGGAACTTGACCAGACCGGCCTGATAATTGAGCCGCAATCTACCCGCAACGATGCGCAATTCGGCATCAGCCAGTGGACGCTCAGGTCCCTTCACCGAAGCGGGAACCGCAACGGTCAGGTCTGGCGTGAACAGTACACCTTCACTCAGCAACTTCTCGCCGCGGCAGGCGCGAAGATCATTAAGCAGGGGCAGCAGAACGATCGGAATGTCCTTGTGGCCGCTCTGCAGCCGCTCGAGATAATCCGGCAGCTGGACCGTACCGCGCAGCAGCGCCTCGAAGGCGTCGTCCTTGCTGCGAATCTGATTGTCGAGCAGGGCCTGGGCGACCCGCTCCATTTCCTCGACCACCATCGCCGCGCCGTACAACTCCACCATGCGCAAGGTGCCTTGAACCTGGTGAAGGTAGGTAGCGCAGAACCGCATGAGGCTGGAATCAGCAGTGTCTTCGGCATACGCCTCGAGCGCCTGCCGGGCTTGACGAAGGGTCTCGTCGAGCTCCTGCTTGACCCAGTTCAAAGTGGTGAAATCGATTTCCTGTTGCAGACGCATAAGCTCCCTCACCCGATCCGCTGGTACGCCAACGTCTGGCGCCCACCGACCCGTGTCAGCGATGGATCCGTAAATCCGGTGATTTCACCCGGGCCAAGTACCAGCAATCCTCCTGGCTTGAGCCGTGACGCAAGGGCTTCCAACATTCTCTTGCGTCGCTCGCGGGCAAAATAGATAAAAACATTCTGACAATAAATCAGGTCCAACTGTTTCAGCGGTGCACGTGCGACTTCCAGCAGGTTGAACAGCGCGAACCCTACGCGCTTGCGCAGGGCTTCGGTGATGATGAAGGAATCGGAACCCAGCGCCTCGGTGTACTCGGAGCGAAAAGGCTCGGGAATCTCGGCCTGGCGCTCACGCGGATAGGTGGCGATCCGGCCGACTGACAAGGCTGCATTCGAGATGTCGGTAGCAGTGACGCCAAAATACATCCGGTGATCTCCCAGTGATTGCAGTCCGCGATCCAGAACCATCGCCAATGAATAGGCCTCTTCACCGGTGGCGCAGCCCACACTCCATGCATGAATCGCGCCAGATGCACCCGGCCGCGCAAGCTCGGGCAGCCACTCTCCCGCGATCAGGTCGTACGAGGGTTCGTGGCGGAAAAACCGCGTCTCGTGCACGGTCAACCGGTCGACCAGAGTCGCCCATTCCATGGCACCGCGGGCACCATTCAACACTTCATTGAAGTAATTCTGGAAATCGTCGTAGCCGGTCTCGCGCATGCGCATGCGCAGCCCGGTGACCAGGAAAGACTTGCGACCCGGTGGAACCAGCACACCCGTCCGGCGCTCGAGCAAGTCGACCCAACGCACGAACTCCTCCTCGCCCATATTGGGCAAGGCGGCGAACGGCTTCGCGCGTTGTGGTGCCGACATACTCAGCATGAACCCGTACCTCAGTGCTCAGCGGATCAGGACGGCAGCTTGAAGTCAGCTACCGATCGACGGAGATCGGCAGCAAGCTGAGCCAGATTTCCAATGGACTCGGCGGTCTGTGATGCACCGGCCGAGGTTTGCGTGGTGATCTCCTGAATGACGTTCATGGTGGCCGAAATATTGGTGGCAGCAGCCGACTGCTGACGCGCCGCTTCGGAGATGTTCTGAATGAGGTCGGCAAGATCGTTCGAGACCTTTTCGATCTCGCCCAGAGCCAGACCCGCGTCCTCGGCAAGTCGTGCACCGGACACCACTTCAGAGGTGGTCTGCTCCATCGAGCTGACCGCTTCGTTGGTATCTGATTGAATGGTTTGCACCAGGGTTTCAATTCGCTTGGTGGCGCCTGATGCGCGTTCGGCGAGTCGCTGCACTTCATCGGCAACGACCGCGAATCCGCGACCTGCCTCACCGGCGGATGCGGCTTGAATGGCGGCGTTCAACGCGAGAATGTTGGTCTGCTCGGCGATGTCGTTAATCAGTTCGACGATCGATCCAATTTCCTGCGAAGACTCACCCAGACGTTTGATTCGTTTGGAGGTTTCCTGAATCTGGTCACGGATGTTGTCCATGCCCTGAATCGTCTGGCGCACGATGGCAGCGCCCTTTGATGCGATTTGCACTGATCGATGCGCCACGTCGGCGCTCTCGGCCGAGTTCTTCGACACTTCGTCGATCGAGACCGCGATTTCATTGATCGCCGCCGATGCCGAGGTGATCTGCTGCGCCTGATGTTCGGCAGCTTCGGCAAGGTGCATCGCGGTTGCCTGGGTTTCCTGGGCTGCCGCTGCCACCTGCACCGCGGTTTCGTTAATGGTGGTTACCAGTGAGCGCAGCGCTTCGACCGCGAAGTTCACCGAGTCGGCGATGGCGCCGGTGATGTCTTCGGTGACCGTGGCCTTTACGGTCAAGTCACCTTCGGCGAGCGATCCCATTTCGTCCAGCAGGCGCAGAATGGCCTCCTGGTTACGGGTGTTGAGATCGGCGGTGGTTTGCAACTGGCGGCGCTGGGCGAGGAACTGGGCGAAGGTCGCAAGCGCAGCGAAGAACAAGGTTGCGAAGGCAAGCGCGATACTGATCCAGTTGGCACCAAGCAGGCGGCGGCCACCGAGCTCGTTGAGCCGGGTCGAGAGATTCTTGCTGTCTTCGAGCAGGACCGAAGAGCCTTCCGAAATGGCATTGGCCGCTTCGGTGACTTCGAACAACTGGGTAGACGCTTCCTGGATCTTGTCGACGTTCTGACCGATCTGGTTGTAGGTCTCCTGGACGTCGCTGAGGATCGCGCGGGCGGTCGCGTCACTCAGGGCCGAGAGGCCCAACTCGGAACTACCATTGATCAAGCCGTTGAGCACATCACCGTAAGCCTTGGCGTCGCGCGAGAACTGGTCGGCGGCCGAAGTGGCCTGGTCGCCGCCCTTCAGGATCTCGGACACACGACGCAGCATGCGATCGGCGAGCAGGGTCTGACGGGTGGCCAGATAGATCTGCTTGGCCGGGGCGCCGCGCTCGGTGAGGTAACTGACGATCTCTTCCATCTTCGCGGTCAGTCGCGGAATACTGATCTGGAAGTCGGCAGCGGTTTCGGTGATATCCAGAACCAGCTCCTGGCTGTCCTGAATCAGGCTCGCCGACTTGCTGATCGGCTCCCAGCCCTTGGCCAGCTTGTCGAGCGCGCTGTCCACCAGTTCGCCGCTGACCTGGCCCTTGTAGGGTGGGACCGGATTGTTCTTGGTGCCGTCCGGACTGCCCACAAGCAAGGCGTTGACGTTGTTGTCGATCGCCTGACGGGTGGCCTTGAGTTCCTCGAAGGCCTCGAAGTTACCCAGGGTTGCCTCAGTGGCGAATCGCGAAATCGACTGCGACTGCACCTGAAGGTCATTGGACAGATTGATCGCATTGCGATCCTGTCCGTCCTTGAACAGTCGGAAGCCGACGTTCAAAATCAGCAACACCAGACATATCAGTGCCAGCAAGCCCGTGAACATCGAGCCCGAAAGCCGCTGCGTGAAATTCCCACCAGTCGAACTCATACCGTCACCTCGCCCATTAACCCAATCGTCACCGCGTCATGCCGCGGCTTGCGTGAAATCGCGAGCACGCACCAGCGCACTCATGCTGAACACCCGGTAGGGAGTTCCGCCCCAATCAAAAAATTGCGGAATGAATTTCGCATAGCGCTCGTCTTCCTCGCTCAATGCCTCGAGCAGGTGCGAGTCGTTGAACGTTCGCTGGCCAAGAATCTCGTCCACCACCACGCCGACTGAACCGCCCATCTGCTTGACCAGCAGAACGCGGCTGCGATCGTTGTGCACGGACTTCTCGCCTTCAACATAGGCACGCAGATCGACCACGGGCACCAGGTTGCCGCGTACATTGGCGACACCGAGCAGCCAGGGACGCGTACCCGGTACGACCGTCAACGCGGGAAACGAAAGGATTTCGTTCACTTCGGTGATACTGCTGACCATGATTCGAGAGCCAAGACGGAAGCCGATTCCGCGCCAGGAACCGGGCGCATCGATCTGTTCGGGGATGCCCGCAACATGCTGCAGGCTTCTGGCCTCGTAGTCGAACAGGGCCTCAAACGGACCCAGTGTGGTTGCTGCATCAGACATCGGTGGCGGCCTCTACAGTTTGGGACACGCGGTCAGCCAACACGGCATCCGATGCCGTGCTTGCGGTCGTACCCCATCGTGCTAGCGTCCAGTTCTGCATCGCGCCCCCTTAGGCGTTCAGATCAGGATTTGGGTGTCACGAATCGGCGAATCGCGGTGAGCAATTCTTCCCGCGTGAACGGCTTGGTCAAATACTGTTCCGAGCCGACAATGCGCCCCCGCGCCTTGTCGAACAAACCATCCTTGGACGACAGCATGATCACCGGCGTCGCCTTGAACATCTTGTTGCTCTTGATCACCGAGCAGGTCTGATAGCCATCGAGGCGCGGCATCATGATGTCGACGAAAATCAGATCGGGCTGGGTATCCGAAATCTTGGCGAGCGCCTCGAAGCCGTCGTTCGCGGTCACCACCTCGCAGCCCTCTTTCTTCAGCAAGGTCTCGGCAGTGCGGCGGATCGTCTTCGAATCATCGATGACCATGACCTTGAGGCCGGCCAGCGAAACGTCTTTCAATTGGTCTTCCATGCGACCCCCGGGTCAATGCTGCTGCCGCTCCGATCGTACGGTGACCACCCAGTCGCGGCGCGGCCAAACACGAACGACCCTGAAAGGGCTCTTGATGGCTGTTTAGCCAACGTTGAGAAAACTGTCAAGTAAATGTTGCAAGGCCTTCAATTCCGGAAAGAATCTACATGCTGCCACTGGCTCGCTATGCTACTCGCATCACGCCTAGTCGTGGGCCGGTTTTTTTCCATGGAGCGATCAGATGAGGTTGACTGTTGCGGTACTGATGGATCCTCTGACCGGTATCCGTCCGGACAAGGACTCGACGGCAGCAATGCTCGATGAGGCCAGCCGTCGCGGCCACCGCCTGCTCTGCGCCAGTCCGGCGCGCCTGCGCATCGAGCCGGGGCGGACCAGCGCCCTGTGGACCGAGCTGCGCGTGCTGCCGGGTGCACAGCCCTGGTTCGAGACAATGGGCGAGGAGCAGCGCGATCTCGCCGAGATCGACGTGCTGCTGCTGCGGCGCGATCCGCCGGTGGACTCCGACTTCCTCGCGGACACGCTTTGGGCAAGTTTGGAAAATTCTCGCAAGCCATTGATAGTTAATGATCCTTCGGCGCTCAGAGACTGCAATGAGAAACTTTTTGCGTTGCACTTTCCTGACTGCTGCCCCCCTACTTTGGTCGCCCGCGAGGCCAGTGCGCTGAAAACATTTGTGGCCGAGCATGGCGCCTGTGTTTTGAAGCCGCTCGACGGCATGGCGGGACGCTCGATCTTCCGTTCCGCGCCCGAAGATCCCAACCTCAATGTCATTCTGGAAACACTGACCGACGGCGGTCGACATTTCACTCTGGCGCAGAAATTCATCCCTGAAATCGCCCAGGGCGACAAGCGCATTCTGTTGATCGAGGGTGAACCGGTTCCGTTTTGCCTGGCCAGAATTCCCCAAGGCGGCGACTTCCGTGGCAATCTTGCCCGTGGTGGGCGCGGAATCGCCCAGCCCTTGAGCGACCGCGACCGTTGGATATGCGATCAGGTCGCGCCGGAGTTGCGCCAACGCGGGCTGATGTTTGTCGGACTCGACGTGATCGGCGATTACCTGACCGAGATCAATGTGACCAGCCCAACCGGAATCCGCGACATCGATGCCCAGTCGGGCACCAATATTGCCGGCTTACTGTTCGATGCCATCGAGCGGAGGCTGGCGTGAGCGATGGCCTTACCGGCCCCGATGAGCGACTGCGGGTGACCCTGCTGCTTTCGCTCATCCTGCATGCCGTGGCCGTGCTCGGGATCACCTTCGAGTACGAGGATCCAGCTGCCAGCATGCCCAGTATCGATGTGATCCTGGTTCAGGCAGCCTCGCAGGACACACCCAAGGATGCCGACTTTCTTGCCAATGCCTCGCAGCGTGGTGGCGGTGAGGACGAGGTCGCCAAGCGACCACGTGACTACGTATCCGGCCCCGTCCCCAAGGCGACCGATGGCTTGGCACCGCTACCGCAGGTCGCCGGTGCACCGCGACCAAGACCCGCAACGCCGCAGTCGGTATTGTCCGGAGGCGAATCCGACTTCCAGGTGCAGAAGCTCGAACAGGCTCGCCCGGAAACCCCGGATCTGCAGCGGCTGACCTCACAGGAATTGATCGAGCGCAGCATGGAGATGGCCCGGCTGAGCGCCGAGGTCGACCGTGAGCGCAGCCAATATGCCAAGCGGCCGCGGCGCAAGTTTGTTTCGGCAAATACACGCGAATACGCCTACGCTGCTTACATGCGTGCCTGGGTGGCGAAGGTCGAGCGGCTGGGCACCGTCAATTATCCGGAGGAGGCCAAGCGTCGCGGCATTTCCGGCGATGTACTGCTCACCGCCGCCGTCCGCCGCGATGGCACGCTCGAGTCGATCGAACTGATCCAGAGCAGCGGCCATGACTTTCTCGACCTGGCCGCACGCCGTGTCGTCGAGATGGGCGCGCCCTATCCTCCGCTGCCAAAGACCCGCGACAATATCGACGTGCTGCACATCACGCGCACCTGGCAGTGGCTGCCCGGAGAGGTATTGCGGGGCAACTGATCGGCGCCATCAGAGATGCAGGATGCGCTGGCGGTGCGCCTTCCCTACAATTGGTTCCATGCACAGCCCGACCTGGTTTACCAATCATCTGCTGATCGCCATGCCGGCCCTGCAGGACCCCAATTTTCATCGTTCGGTCACCTACATCTGCCAGCACAATGAGCAGGGTGCAATGGGGCTGGTGATCAACCGCAGCTCTGATTTGAACTTTGACGACGTTCTGCGCCAGATGCAGATCGAGCCACGGACGCAGGGACTCGATGAAGTCCTGGTACTGCTGGGGGGACCGGTCCAGCAAGAGCGCGGCTTCGTCCTCCATCGCAGCCTTTCCAGCGGATCTCCGGATCGCGTGTGGGATTCGAGTTTCCGCATCAATGACGAGCTCAGCGTCACCACCTCGCGCGACGTACTCGAAACCATGGCGGCGACCCGGCCCGAGGGTCGGGCCCTGCTTGCGCTCGGCTATGCAGGCTGGGATGCCGGACAGCTGGAGCGTGAACTGATGGACAATGCCTGGCTGATCGCCGAGGTGCACGACCACGCCATTCTGTTCGACGCGCCGTTGGAGGCGCGTTGGCAGCAGGCCGCGGCCCTGGTTGGCGTCGACATCAGTCGGATCACGCCGCTGGTGGGACATGCCTGAGCATGCCGAGGTCCTGCTCGGGTTCGACTATGGAGGCAGACGCATCGGCGTCGCCGTTGGGCAACGCGTCACCGGCACCGCCTCGGCATTGGCAGTCGTGGCCAATGGACATGGCGGTCCGGATTGGCCCGCGATTGATCGGCTGGTCGGCGAATGGAGGCCCGGTCGCATGGTCGTTGGGCTTCCGCTGACCCTGGCCGGCACTGAACAGCCGGCCAGCGTTGCCGCGCGATCATTTGCAGAGACACTGGGGACACGTTACAAGCTGCCCATCGCCTGCCAGGACGAGAGGCATAGTTCGCGCCAGGCCGAGCAGGCCTTCGCCTTGGCGCGCGGCCGCGGCGAAGCCAAACGCAAACATGCGGCACTGCTCGATGCGCAGGCCGCCCGCATCATCCTGGAAAGCTATCTGGCAGGACCGTCCTGAGCCAGCATGGCCCTTCAGACCAACCCGGAACCCTGAACATGCGCGAGCCCCAACTTCCCGATGCCTATGAGTTGCTTGAACGACTGACCCAGCAGGTACGCGGCCGCCTGGCCCGTCGCAGCGATGCAACGCCGCTGATGATCGGCATCCAGACCGGTGGACTGTGGGTGGCTGAGGCACTTGCGCGAGGACTGCAGCTGGAGTCGCCGTTGGGACGACTCGACATCGGTTTCTATCGTGATGATTTTGCCCAGGCGGGTTTGGCCAGCCCATTGCCCCCATCACACCTGCCCTGGACGATCGAGAATCGTCACCTGGTGCTGGTCGACGACGTGCTCTACACCGGGCGCACCATCCGCGCGGCGCTCAATGAGATATTCGACTACGGTCGCCCGGCAAGCATCACCCTGGCAGTACTGGTCTCGCGCGACGGTCGCGAGCTGCCTATCCAGGCCGACGCGGTAGGCGCCGAGCTGGCGCTTCCAGCGGGAACCCATATCAAGCTGCGCGGGCCGGAAAAACTGCATCTTGAATTGCAACGGGCAGCAACCGCGGCGGAGCCCACCGATGTCTGAATCCACGACCGATGACGGCGCCCTGCGCCATCTGATCACTCTGGATGGGTTGAGCGGCAGTCAGATCAGCGAATTTCTGGATACCGCGGAATCCCTGCGTGCAACCGCTGATCGACCGGTCAACAAGCTGCCGATCCTGCGCGGACGGACCGTGGTCAATCTTTTCTTTGAACCCTCGACGCGAACCCGGACCAGCTTCGAGCTCGCCGCCACCCGGCTTTCCGCCGATGTGATCAATTTCGATGTTGCAGGCTCCAGCACCAAAAAGGGCGAGACCCTGCTCGACACCCTGCGCACGCTCGAGGCAATGCGCTGCGACCTCTTCGTGGTTCGCCATCAGGAAAATGGCACACCCGCGTATCTCGCGACGCACGCGGCGCCTGGGGTGGTGATCGTCAACGGTGGAGACGGCAATCATGCCCACCCTACGCAGGGACTGCTCGACGCTTTCACCATCCGCCGTCACAAGCCCGACCTGCACAATCGAATCGTCACCATCGTCGGCGATATCCAGCATTCGCGGGTTGCGCGCTCTGACATCCACGCGCTGCAGGCACTGGGCGTCGGACAGCTGCGACTCGCCGGCCCGGCGGCCTTGATGCCCGAGCATCTATCCTCGGCAAGCTGCCGGATTTTCGACAATATCAGGGACGCAGTTCGCGGCGCCGACGTGGTGATCACACTGCGCCTGCAGAAGGAGCGCATGACGCAGGCACTGGTGGCCTCGGACGATGCCTATGCGCGCGAATGGGGCCTGGACGCGGAGCGGCTGGCGCTGGCCCGACCGGACGCCATCGTCATGCATCCGGGCCCGATGAACCGCGGCGTCGAGATCACCGACGAAGTAGCTGACGGCCCGCAATCGGTGATCTTCCAGCAGGTCAGCAACGGGGTGGCCGTGCGCATGGCGGTCATGGCCAAATTGCTCGGCGCCGCCTGACCGTGCAGGCGGCCGCCCTCGCGGCTTGCGGAAACCGCGAGCGCCAAATTACTGCTCGATGAGCTCCACACCATCGAGCCCCTGCGACAGCGTGTGCGCATCGCCGCCCTGGGCCAGCTTGATCTTGAGGCGCACTTCGTTGGCCGAATCGGCATGACGGAGCGCATCCTCGTAACTGATTTCGCCGGCCTGGTAGAGCTCGAACAGACTCTGGTCAAACGTGCGCATGCCGAGGTTGGTCGATTCCTTCATGACCTCTTTCAGCTTGTGGACCTCGCCGTCGCGGATGTAATCCTGCACCAACGGCGTACCGATGAGCACCTCCATGGCAACGCGCCGCGCCTTGCCATCCGGCGTCGGAATCAGCTGCTGGGCCACCACACCCTTCAGGTTCAGTGACAGATCCATCAGCAGTTGCGGCCGTCTGTCTTCGGGGAAGAAATGCAGTACGCGGTCCAGCGCCTGATTGGCATTGTTGGCGTGCAGGGTACACAGACAGAGATGGCCAGTTTCGGCGAATGCGATCGCATGTTCCATGGTTTCGCGGGTACGCACCTCACCGATCAGGATGACGTCGGGCGCCTGGCGCAAGGTGTTCTTCAGCGCATTTTCCCAGGAGTCGGTATCGATGCCGACTTCACGCTGGGTGATGATGCAGCCCTCGTGTTTGTGGACGAATTCGATCGGATCCTCGATCGTGATGATGTGGCCGGTCGAGTTCTGATTGCGATAGCCGATCATCGCGGCCAGCGAGGTGGACTTGCCGGTTCCGGTCGCGCCGACGAACATGATCAGGCCGCGCTTGGTCATCGCCAGGGTCTTGATGACGGCCGGCAGGCTGAGCTCCTCCACTGAAGGAATCTTGGTCTCGATACGACGCAGCACCATGCCGACCTGATTGCGCTGATAAAAGCAGCTGACGCGGAATCGGCCAACGCCCTGCAGCGAGATCGCGAACTGACATTCGTGCGTTTTCTCGAACTCTTCGCGCTGTGATGGCGTCATCACGTTCAGCACCATGTCGCGGCTCTGCTGCGGCGTCAGCGGTGACTGGGTGATTGGCGCGACGCGCCCGTTCACCTTCATCGAGGGGGGAATGCCCGCGGTGATGAAAAGATCGGATGCCTTTTTGTGCACCATCAATTTGAGGAAGGAGGTGAAATCTACGCTGCTCATCGAATGGTCCTCAATGGATGGCACTGCCGCTGCGCCCCATCATGAGGCGGACACGATGCCAGTAACGTGAACGGGTCTTCAACCCGGTCGCCTACTCGAAAATACGCTTGTCCTTCGCATACGTGCTCGCCTGCGCGCGGGTGATCAGGCCGCGCTTGACCAGGTCCTGCAGGCACTGATCGAGGGTCTGCATTCCGTACTGGGCACCGGTCTGGATCGACGAGTACATCTGGGCGACCTTGTCCTCGCGGATAAGATTGCGGATCGCCGGAATGCCGACCATGATCTCGTGCGCGGCGACGCGACCGCCGCCAACCTTCTTGAGCAGCGACTGCGAAATCACCGCGCGCAACGATTCCGAAAGCATCGAGCGCACCATCGGTTTCTCACCGGCCGGGAACACGTCGATAATGCGATCGATGGTCTTGGCCGCCGATGAGGTGTGCAGGGTACCGAATACCAGATGGCCGGTTTCGGCTGCGGTCAGCGCGAGCCGGATGGTTTCCATGTCGCGCATCTCGCCGACCAGGATAATGTCGGGATCTTCACGCAGCGCCGAGCGCAATGCCTCGTTGAATCCGTGGGTATCGCGATGCACTTCGCGCTGGTTGATCAGACACTTCTGCGCGGTGTGGACGAACTCGATCGGGTCCTCGATGGTGAGGATATGGCCGTACTCGTTCTTGTTGATATGGTCGACCATCGCAGCCAGCGTGGTCGACTTGCCCGAACCGGTCGGCCCGGTAACCAGCACCAGTCCCTGCGGCTGGTCGATCAGTTCCTTGAAAACCTTGGGTGCAGCGAGGTCCTCGAGCGTCAGGATCTGGCTGGGAATGGTACGGAAAACCGCACCGGCGCCACGATTCTGATTGAACGCGTTCACGCGGAAGCGCGCGAGCCCTGGAATTTCGAAAGAGAAATCGACCTCAAGGAACTCTTCGTAGTCGCGGCGTTGCTTGTCCGACATGATGTCGTAGACCAGCGAGTGCACCGACTTGTGATCGAGTGCCGGAACATTGATGCGACGGACATCACCATCCACCCGGATCATCGGCGGCAGCCCAGCCGACAAGTGCAGGTCGGAGGCCTTGTTCTTGACCGAAAACGCGAGCAACTCAGCGATATCCATGCACAGCTCCGATGTCGATGGTGAACTGCGACGGGCTTGGCGATACCGCTAGAATGCGGGGCCCGCCCCAGCACTGGTTCGGGCCGAGTATAGCCCGATTGTCTGTCACGAAAGCAGCCCCGGAAGCACACCGATGAACCAGCAACTGGACCGCGTCCGAGGCCATATCCAGCGCGCCAGTGGCGGTCGTGACATCGAACTGGTGGCGGTCAGCAAGCTCCAGCCGGCGTCGGCAGTCCGCGCATTGGCGCAACTCGGACAACGGGCGTTCGGTGAGAACTACGTGCAGGAAGCCGCAGCAAAACAAGCCGATCTTGCCGGGCTATCGCTGGAATGGCACCTGATCGGCCCGCTGCAGTCCAACAAGTGCCGCGACGCCGCGCAGCTGTTTGACTGGGTGCAGTCGCTCGATCGCCTCAAACTGGTCGCGTTGCTGGCCGGCGCGCGCCCCGCCACACGACCGCCACTGAATGTGCTGATCCAGGTGAACATCAGTGACGAGGCCAGCAAATCGGGGTGTGCCGTCGCGCAGATCCCGGCTATTGCCGATGCGATCTCCAGCACCCCAACGCTCCGTCTACGCGGCTTGATGGCGATTCCTGCGCCGTGGCCGGCGGTCGAACGCCGCGCTGGAGACTTCCGCTGCATGCGCCAGCACTTCGATGCGATGCGCGAGCGCTACGACGGCATCGATACGCTATCGATGGGTATGTCGGAGGATTACGAAATCGCCATAGCCGAAGGCGCGACCATGGTGCGGGTGGGCTCCGCATTGTTCGGGGCACGGCGTTCGACGCTCGACTGAAGGGGGCCTTCGGCACGGCGACGATAGGATCCAGGTCTGCAGTAACGGCGTCGGGTCGGCGGCTTTGGCGTTAAAATTCTGCCTACCGGGCATCGCAACGGGCGTGCCGCCTGAGTGCGGCTGGGTCGGGAATCCACCCTACTTCCGATCCGTCCCCATCGCGACCATACTGCTCGATCGGGAGCACCCATGGCCCAAACGACACAGCAACCCAGGCGAATCCACGCATGACGCAGATCTGTTTTATTGGTGGTGGCAATATGGCACGCAGCCTGATCGGCGGACTGATTGCCCGCGGACATCAGCCGCAGCAATTCCGGGTCGCCGAGCCCGTCGCCGTGTTGCGCGACGCCCTGCGCGCGGACTTCGGCGTCCATGTCCACGACAACAATGCCGAAGCGGCAGCATCCGCGGAGGTCATCGTGCTGGCGGTAAAACCGCAGGTGATTGCGAGCGTGTGCGAACAGCTTGCCGCTGTCTCCAACGGCGCCAGTCCACTCTATGTCTCGATCGCTGCCGGCATCAGCCACACGCTTTACAGTCGCTGGCTGGGCCCGACCGCAGCCCTGGTGCGCGCGATGCCCAACACGCCGGCGCTGATTTCCGCCGGCGCTTGCGGACTGCACGCTAATGCCTCAGTCAGCGTCGCCCAGCGCGCACTCGCCGCCGAGATCATGGGCGCTGTCGGGGATACCCGATGGATCGCCGAGGAATCGCTGATGGACGCTGTCACCGCTGTTTCCGGCAGCGGACCCGCCTACTTCTTTCTACTGATGGAGGCGATGATCGAAGCCGGAATCGCCGAGGGTCTGGACCCAGCCGATGCGCGGGCTCTGGTACTGCAGACCGCACTCGGCGCGGCGCGGATGGCCCGGGAGAGCGACGAGGCACCGGACGCATTGCGACGACGCGTGACCTCGCCCAACGGCACCACCCAGGCTGCCATCGAGGAATTCGAATCGCGCGACATGCGCGGCATCGTGGCTGCCGCGATTCATCGTGCCACCGAGCGCGGGCGCCAGCTCGCTGCCGAGTTCGGAGCCTGAGATGGGCTACCTCAGTGGCGCCGGCCTGATCGTCGTTCAGGCGCTCTCCGGAATCATCCTGGGTATCGCGATCCTGCGCGTGGTGCTTCCATTGTCGGGCGCACGCTTCCGCAATCCGCTCTGCCAACTGCTCTACCAGATCACCAATCCGATTCTGGTCCCGCTCGGCAGGATCATCCCGAACTGGCGCGCGGTCAGCATGGCGGGCGTTGTGCTGGCGTGGCTGCTGGCGCTGCTGATCACCGCCGTGGTGCTCTGGCTGATCGGGGTGCCGCTGTCGCTCGCGGCCATTCTCTGGTTTGGCACGGCGACCCTGGTGCACACGGTGCTGAGTCTGTATTTCTGGGCCATCCTGATCACGGCGATCATGAGCCTGTTTGGTCCGGATCGGAACAACCCGCTGGTTGAGTTGCTGATCACGCTGACCCATCCCATCCTGCGCCATTTCCGCCGCCTGCCTCCGCATTTCCCGGGCTTCGATCTGTCCCCGCTGTGGGCGGCTCTGGTGATCCGATTGATCCAGTATTCGCTCGCCTATGTGCAATTTGTCGGTCCGTTGGGGTAGCAGGCGAGCCATGATCAATCTGTTCACCATCCGTCATGCCCAGGCCTCATTCGATGCAGATCACTACGACCTGCTGTCGGCACGCGGTGAGGAACAGGCGCAACTGCTCGGTGCCTACCTGGCCGCCGACCCCGACCACGGGTTTGACCGGGTGATCTGTGGTGGCATGCACCGGCACTGGCAGACCTTGCGGGCTGTGGAACTGGCCTTCGAGGCAGCTGGACGCAGTTTGCCGGTGGCTCGTATCGACCCCGACTTCAATGAATTCGATCATGGCGCCGTGATGGAGGCCTACCTCGGCGAATTTCCCGAGCATCCCGAATATCTCGGCAAGATGCCGATGAAATCGGATCGCATCGGCGTATCGAAGTTTCTTTGTGCGGCGCTGCAGTCATGGGCGAGAGCCGAGCTTGAGCATCGCCTCGCGGAAGGCTGGCGAGATTTTGGACTCCGCATCGCGCGTGCACATGAGCGCGCCTGTGCCGAGGCGCAAAGTGGCGATCGCATCCTGCTGGTAAGTTCTGGCGGCGTAATCGCGCGTCTGGCTCAGCGCGCTCTCGAGGTCAGCGACTTGCGTACGATCGACTTCAACCTCAGCCTGATGAACAGCGCCATCAGCGAGTTCGTCCTGCGCGATCAGTCGCTGATGATGCGGAGCTGGAACACCCTCCCTCATCTATCCCAGCGCGGGCAACGCCAGCTCTGGTCACATTTCTAGGTGAGCCGTGATCATGTCGCCACATCGTCCAGGCAGAACAGTCGCTTGCTCGCCTGACCTGGAACAACCTGCAGTCTTTCGCTCGCTGATCCAATGTGCCAGCGCGGCGCTGAGCGGGATCAGGAGTTCCCTGGACGCGGACGCGTCTGCTTTCAGAAGGATGGCCGATGCGCCCTGATCCACGCACATTGCCGATCGAGTCACTGGCCCGCTATCTGGGCGCGGAGCTGCCGATGCTGGGCGCGCTGCAGAGCGCGACCAAGTTCAAGGGTGGGCAGTCGAATCCGACTTTTCTGCTGCAGACCGATCGCGGCAGATATGTGCTTCGGCGCAAGCCCGAGGGCGCCCTGCTCGCCTCCGCGCATGCGGTGGATCGCGAATACCGTGTGCTCGCCGCGCTGCATGGCAGCTCGGTACCGGTCGCGCGCCCCTTGCTGTTGTGCAAGGACGATACGGTGATCGGGTCGATGTTCTACATCATGGAACACGTCGATGGCGTAGTGCACTGGGACCCCGCCCTGCCGGATATCGAACGGCGCCAGCGTCTCGCCCTCTACCATCAGGCCATCGACACCCTTGCCGCCATTCACACTGTCGATCCGCAGGCGCGGGGATTGGATGATTTCGGCAAACCGGGCAATTATTTCGAACGCCAGATCCGGCGCTGGACCGAGCAGTTTCGCGCATCGGAAACCCAGGCCATGCCGGCGATGGAACAGCTGATTTCCTGGCTCGGCGTGCACTGTCCGGACGACGACGGCCGAGTCGCCCTGGTCCACGGCGATTTCCGCTTCGACAACCTGATGTTCGCGCCGGATCACACGCGCGTGCTTGCCGTGATGGACTGGGAACTGTCGACGCTCGGGCATCCCCATGCCGATTTGGGATATCTGTGCATGGCGCTGCGCCTGCCACGCAATCCGGTGCTCTCGGGCCTTGCCGATATGGATCGCGACGCGCTCGGAATCCCCTCGGAGCAAGAGATCATCGACCGCTATGGTCGCGTTACCGGTGCCGCCCCCGAACAAGACTGGTCGTTCCATCTTGCCTTCAATTTCTTTCGACTGGCCGCAATCGCCCAAGGTGTCTACAAGCGAGCGCAAATGGGCAATGCATCAAGCGAACAGGCCCGCGCGGCCGGCGCGATGGCGGTCCAGGTTGCCGAACTCGGTGCGGCCTGTACCTGAGGCGCTGGCGCAGCGGAACGGGCGAGCCGCCGATTGCTCTGTTCAGTTGGCGAAATGCAGGCGCGCGCCGCCCTCATGACGGGCGCGTTGGCAGGCCGCATCGGTCAACTGCAACAACGCCGTGACACTGGGAGTTGCCCGCGAAATGGTGGCCGCACCGAGACTAGCGCTTCCCGTACTGGCTTCACTACCGAGGAACTCCATGCGCAATCCACGCGCAATGGCCATGATATTTACCGCGAGTTTCTGCACATCTTCCCTTGTTCCCTGCAGCAGGAGGATGCCGAAATCATCGCCGTCGATGCGCGAGAGCGCGTCGTGTCGGCCGACCAGTTCACCCAGTGAGCGGGCGAAGCGTTTGAGAAAGCGATCTCCCTGCGCGTAATTCAGCTGCGTGTTCACATCATGAAAACGGTCCAGGTCGACCTGGATCCACCAGCCGCTTTGATCGGCATCACGCAGACGGATCAGGGCGTGATCCAAGGCTTCGAGCATGCCGCGACGGCTCATCAGTCCGGTGAGGAAGTCGCCCTGCACGCTCTCGCGCACCTGGCGAATGCTCTCTGCGCGCTCGCTGATATTGATCACGCGGCCACGGAATCCGCGAAATCCGCCCTGCACGTCGTAGATCGGCGTCGCCGAGTTGGCGTAGTGATTGATTACGCCGGTGAGGGGCTCGTGCCAGGACAGCAACTGATCCTTGAACCCACGCCGCTCGATCATCGGCCGCATTGTGCTCTCCGCCGCTGCCGCGTTCGGGTAGCGAATGCGCATGACCTCGGCGGGGGTCAGCCCAAGCGCATGCGCCGGCGCCACGCCAGTGGCCTTCTCAAAGCCGGCCGATAGATAGACCATGCGGTGCTGTTCGTCGGTCTCCCAGAACCAGGCCGAGGCCATCTCGACGAACTGCTCCAGCCGCTGTTCGGCGTCGCGCTGCGCAGACTGCGCTGCCCTCAGTGCTCCGCTCTCCATACGCACACGCTTCTGCCATTGCACGACCAAGCCTATGCACCAGGTGCCAAGCAGCACCGACACGATGATCAACACCGAGCCCACTCGTTCGATCGCGCCCTCGAGCCAGACTGGATTCAGCGGTAGATGGACTGCCGCACTGTTCTGCCGGAGTTGGTAACTCAGCACCATTACCGCCAGCATCGCGGTGGCCCACAACACAACAGCACGCGGTCGTAGCAGCAGGGCCGCCACGATCGCCAGGGTGGGCAGGCTGAGTTGCGGCGCGCGCGATTGCCCACCAGATGCGACGATCAGAATGACCACGAGGGTGGTCAGCCCACCGACCAGCAGATGACTGTAGAACTCGTAACGACCCGCACGCGTGTAGTCGAAGGTCGCTGCCATCATCAGCAGGAGCATGCCGGACAGAAAGACCCATTGATCGCTGCCGCCCCAGAGCAGTTCGGCGACAATCAGCCCCGCCAGGCTGACCGTGGTGAGCAGCATGCAGAGCAGCAGCAGCCTTCGCCGCAGGGCCTCCGGCGCTTCGCGACCTTCGTCGGCGATCGAAAGCATGCGCGTCCAGCCCTGATAGAGGCGATCAAGAACACTGATGTCGCTGGGTTCGGGCGTTGATGGCATGCTGGTCCATGTCGGTATCTGTAACCTATCCAACGATTTAGGCAGGACAGTTCATGCCCCTTCAAGCATGAAGCGTGCCGAACCGTGGATCCGCGCACACCCGCTCGATCGCCGACTCGATGGCGGTCAGACCGGCAGTCAGCGCGGCCGGCCCGGGCTGCAGAATGATGGCAGATGGGATCTCGATCACGTGATCCCGGCGCACGGCAGGAATCTCCGACCATCCTGCGCGCTGCTTCACAAGCCCGGGCTTGAAGCGTTTTCCACACCAGGAGCCGAGGATCAGATCGGGTGCCGCTGCAATCACTTCGCCGGCATCGGCCACGATACGACCGCGCGCCAGCGAAGAGCGGGCCCGCTCGGGGAATACGTCGTCGCCGCCAGCCAGGCCAATCAACTCGGATACCCAGGAAATGCCGCTGATCATCGGATCGTCCCATTCCTCGAAGTACACCCGCGGCCGCCGCGATCGCAGCTGCGCCCGGGCAGAAACTGACGCGATATGCTGGTCGATTCCGGCCAGATAGGCCGCGGCCCGGTCACCGGCTCCGACCATCGCCCCCAAGCGGAGAATATAGGCGCGGATACCCTGGACACTACGATGATTGCTGATCCATACCTCGATGCCGGCGCGAATCAGTTCGGCTGCAATATCCGCCTGGATATCCGAAAAACCGACGACAAGATCGGGCTGCAGATCGAGGATGCGCTGGATGCGCGCGCTGGTGAACGCTGAAACCCTGGGCTTCTCTTTGCGCGCCTGTGCGGGTCGCACCGTGAATCCCGATATCCCGACGATGCGATCCTGCTCGCCGATTGCATAGAGCACCTCGGTCGGCTCTTCAGTCAGGCAAACGATGCGCCGCGGATATTCGGCTGAGCCGGAAATTGGCTCACTCACGGATAGAGCAGCCGGCGCTGCCACTGATCGTCGATATGTTCCCAGCGATCGCGCTGGTGCAACCGGTAGCGCGCGCCATACCAGAATTCCACCATGTCTGGACAAACTCGACGGCCTGACCAGTGCGGTGGCCGCGACACCGGCATATTGGCGAAGCGTGTTTCGAACTGATCCATGCGTTGTTCGAACGTTGCGCGATCGGGCAAGGTCTCCGACTGGATGGAAGCCCAGGCACCGATCTGGCTCTCGCGCGGCCGGGTAGCGAAATAGGCGTCGGCATCCGCGTCCGACACCGGCTCCACCGTGCCCTCGACGCGCACCTGGATCTGATTGCGCAGCCGCATCCACAGAAAACACAGGGCGGCGCGAGGATTTCCAGCCAACTGGCGCCCCTTGTAGCTATCCAGATTCGTGTAGAAAACAAACCCGCGTTCGTCAACATGCTTGAGCAGGACGGCACGCAGCGAGACCCTCCCGCCAATGTCGGCCGTAGCCAGGGTCATCGCCGTCGGGTCGGGCTCACCGACATCGTAGGCCTGCGCCTGCAGTTGCTGGAAGGTGCTCAGGATCTCCGGGTCGAGCAGTGCTGCGCTCATGCGCTCTTCTCCGCTGCGACGCGCACCGCACGGACAAATCGTTCGATGTTGATCGGCTTGGTCAGATAGCTGTCGCTACCCGCGCTCAATGCAGCCTCACGGGCGTCGAGCGAATCATCGGCAGAAAGACTGATGATCCTGCCCTTGTAGCCCTGGGCACGCAGGCGATAGACAGCAGCATTGCCGGACAATCCGGGCATCTGTACGTCGACGATTGCAACGTCGGGGCACAGCCTCAGCGCTGCTTCGAACCCTTCGGACGCATCGGATGCCGTATGCACCTGGAACCCGAGGTCGCGCAGCAAGGTGCGCACCAGTTCGCGAATGTCCTCATCGTCATCAACGACCAGGGCAGTACCGCCAATCGACCAGGATTCAGGGTCCCCGGTCTGCCGCGCGATCGGATCGGTCGATGCCTGCGTACTGCCCAAGGGCGGCAGATCGACCTCGAAGCGGGTGCCCTCGCCCGGAACAGATTCGAGCCTGAGCGTGCCGTGCATCTGATCGACCAGGCGCTTGACGATGGACAGACCGAGGCCAGCGCCCTTGCTGCCCTGCTGTCCGCCGGCATTGAATGGCTTGAAAATCTGCGAGCGCAACTCGGGTGCAATACCGATGCCGGAATCAATAACGCGCAGCGCAAGGATTTCGCCGTCCCAGCGCAGACTGGCCTGCACACTGCCGCGCGGCGTATAGCGGATTGCGTTGGAAATCAGGTTGATCATGATCTGGCGCACGCGCACTTCGTCGTGGATCAACGGCACCGGGACCGATTCCGCTTCAATCGTCAGGCCCAATCCTTCCTCCCGCGCCAGCGGGTTGAACATGACGCGCAGATCCTCGGCCAATTGCTCAGGCTCGACGCGGATGGGATTGAGCCGAGACCGCCCCGACTCCCCACGCCCGTATTCGAGCAGGTTCTCCGAGAGCCCCAACAAGTGGGTGGCACCGCGGCGAATGGCACGCAGCGAATGCTGGGTCGAGGCATCATGAGCCAGACGGCGTTCAAGCAGATGCAGGTAGCCGAATATCGAGGTCAATGGCGTACGGAATTCATGCGATAAGGTGGCCATGAAGGCATTCTTCAGCGCATTGGCCTCTTCGAGCCGCTCGCGTTGACATTCGAGTTCACTGCGGATCTGTTTGAGCCGGTTGATCGCACGATTTTTTTCGATGCCAGCCAGCTCAGCCTCATTGCCGAGCTGCTGACCGGCGCGCTGACGTTCACTGTCGCCGCGGGCATCGAGCAGGACCACATGCATTTGCGCACCATCGGGAACCAGATGCAGATGTGCTGCCTGCCCCTGTGGCAATTCGACGAACTGGAATCCCTGCTCGACGCTGAGATCGATGCCGAGAAAAAGGTCGCGCACGGTCTGCAGCGCCTCTTCGCGCTGATCCGCAACAAAGCCCCAGTATGCGCAGTCACCTTTGGCGGCCAACAGATTCCACTCGCCATCAATGCTCAATACCAGCGGGTGCGCGCGATCGATCAGCACATCGCGCAGGTGGCGGTCGACCGCCTCCGGAAAGGGCGTACTCATTGCGCCACCTGGCGCGCGATATCCTGAAACGCGGCGTCGACACCAACACCGTTCAATGCGCTGGACTCGAAGACCGGCATGGTCGTGCGCAATTCTTCGAGCGTAGCCGGCAGAATCTCCCAGCGGTCGATCAGATCGATCTTGTTGACCAGCATGACTGCGGCGGGGTTCTGCAGCAGGGACTTGGCCTGCATCAACAGATAAAGCGCCGACCGCAAGCTCGGCTCACGGGTACCGTCAGCGACCAGGATCACACCGCTGGCACCGCGCAGATAGGTCTGATTGAGCGCATCCAGCGCGTTCTTGCCGGCGATATCCCAAATCACCAGCTTGACCGAGTCATTCGCCACCACAACCTGCTTGCTGTCCACCTTCACGCCGACTGTGGTCAGGTAACGGTCCGAAAACGTATTGCGCACAAAACGCGCGACCAGACTGGACTTGCCGACACCGAAGTCCCCAAGCAGGCATATTTTGCGCGCAAAGTCGGCCATCGATCACTCAAATCGCAACTGCGCCACCACGGCACGGGTGTGAATTGTAGCGACAAGGGCCGTGCCTTCGGCATGAATCTCGAAATCCTCGGGGCCTCGAGCAATCCGCTCAGGCGCTGTCGCTGATCTGGTGGAGGCCCGGCTGCAATTGGGTGACCGCAACTGCGTAAACGCCCGTCAGCCGAATGCTGGTCCTGCTGCAGCCCGGCCAGCGCTGTATTCACCGCTACGCGCGGCCCGCCGCCTGCTGCAGCCGCGACTCAAGGTCGTCGAGCGACTGGCCGCGGTCACTGGTTTCCTGACGAACCAGCATGCCCAGACGATAGATGTTTTCGTCCAGCAGCGTTTCGGTGGCGGCACTGCGGCGCTCGAAGTCTTCGCGCAGACGCGCGGTCTCTTGATCGAGCCGCTGCACCGGTTCCTGAAATCGGGGCTCGTACTGAGGCATTTGACCGCCGACTGGCGGGAGGCGGCCCTTGCTTGACGGCGACGGCCAGCGTTGCGCCCGGTGTTCGGCTTGAACCCGGACTGCAACTTGACCGCACGACCCACCGCGCGCCGTCCCTATTTGACCTGTTCGAGTCGATATCCGTGCTGATAGACCGCGCTCAGGGCCCAGCCATTGTCACCGCTGAGTTGCAGCTTCTTGCGCAGGCGGCTGACGTGGGTGTCAACGGTGCGCGTGTTGACGTCACCGCTGAGGTT
Source organism: Lysobacterales bacterium (assembly GCA_038255435.1). Taxonomy (GTDB): domain Bacteria; phylum Pseudomonadota; class Gammaproteobacteria; order Xanthomonadales; family Ahniellaceae; genus 0-14-3-00-62-12. The sequence continues at coordinate 197,148 of JBBSLG010000002.1, read as the reverse complement.
CCAGACATTCTCGAGCAGGGCCTCGCGACTGACGATACGGCCATGCCGACGAAACAGATACGAGGCGAGATCGAATTCGCGATCGGTCAGTTCGATTTCCTCATCGTTGATCCGGATGCTGCGGCGTTCCATGTCGATGTGGTACGGCTCGACTTCGCCGAGCCAGCCGGCGGCCTGGACATTGACACCGGTTCGGCGCAATACGCTGGCGAGTCGCGCCAGCAACTCGGCCTGTTTGGCCGGTTTGACCACGTAGTCGTCGGCACCCGCCTGGAGTCCGGTGACGATGTCCTGCTCGGATGTGCGTGCGGTCAGGAAAACCACCGGAAGTCTCTGGTGTGCCGATTGGCGCATCCATTCCAGCACTTCCAGACCCGTGGTCTGGGTACCGAGATTCCAGTCCAGCAAGAGCAGATCGATCGACTCGGCGCCCAGTTTTCGGCGGAACTCCTTGCTGTCGGCGTACCAGCGCACCTGATAACCGGCGGCCTCCAGCCAGACGCGGATCAAATCCGCCTGATCCTGATCGTCCTCCAGCAAGCCGACTACTATTGTTCCTGTCGCCATTCGTCTTCAATCCATTTTGGGAGATGATACCGCCCGCCTGCACTCCGGCGATCCGAACGAGGAACTCTCAACACACAGCCATTCAGGCTCGGACAAAGATAGGCCAAGCACAGCACAATGGGAAGCCCAGCCGCGCTCCCATCACTCGATGGGATCTGACCGGGGTCACGCCCAAACAGACCAGCTCAGCCGATCAGGAATGTCACTCTCATGTTTACGCGCCACTCGGTGACCTTGCCGTCATCGCTGGTGATGACATTGATGTCATTGACCCAGGCGCCTTTGATATGGCGGACGGTCTTGGCGACCTTCTTCAGACCGGACTGCACGGCATCTTCGATTCCCTTGGTGGACGCCGCTGTGACTTCGATCACCTTGGCTACATCTGTTCCCATGACGGACTCCTTGAACGCGCTCGACCCGGGGTGGGCAACCGAAGTCTAACCCTCATGCGCTTCGGCTGCACGGCTCCCGACAAAACCAGCGGAGGGCTCTCCTGCCTTGTCGGTAAAGCGCAGATCGATCAGGCAATGGCGCGGCCGGAACTCACAGCATCAATCAGCGACACCGTCCGTGTCGGCGATGAGCGCAGCGTAGCCACTGCGGTAGTCGGGATATCTCCACGAAAACCCGGCCGCCGCCAGCCGAGCGCTGCTGATCCGACGCCCTGCAATGGGCCGCCGGGACGGCTCGGGCTCGAGCCCAGAAATCTTCAGTGTTTCGGCAATCCAGCGGGTAACCTCGCCCGCGGGGGCCGGTTCCCGGTCGACCACATTGTAAATGCCGTGCGCCTCAACTCCGATCAGATGCGCGATGGCCTGCGCCGCGTCGTCGACATGGATCCGATTGCCCCAGACCTGCGGTCCATCACCAGCGAATTTTCGTTCGCGGGCATTGCGGATCAACGACTCGCGGCCTGGCCCATAGATTCCGCCCAGGCGCAGGACCAGATTGTCCGGCCCGGCGGACAGACACACGGTCTCGGCGTCGAGCAACACCCGCCCATTGAATCCGGAGGGACAGCATTCGGCATCCTCATCGAGCCAGTCACCATCGGCGTCGCCGTAGACGGCCGTACTTGAGACGAAGCAGATCCGCGGGACTGAGGCGGAGCCGGTCGCGGCGATAACATTACGCAAGCCCTCAACATAAATCTGTCGATAGGCAGGCTCGTCGCGAGACTGCGGCGTGAGGCAATAGACGAGCGTGCTGAACCGATCTGCCAAGCCCGGCAGCTGCGCCGGTTGGGTCACGTCGCCGCGCAAGGCAGGCCAGGGCAAACTGCTTACGCCGCGACTGAGCGTCCAGACGCTATGGCCGCGTCGCCCCAGCGTCGCGGCGATCCGGCCGCCGAGATCGCCACAACCCACCATCAACAGGGGCGCGGAATCCTCAGCCAAGCGCCGGCTTCGGCGCTGCGGCAGGCCGCGGGGTCCGCGGCAGGTAGCGCAACCAGATCAGCCAGACGACCAGGGCATCGAGGATGATCAGCGCCTGCCACAGATAGAGATGGAACCACTCGAACCAGACCCTGTCACAGGGCACTCCGGGCGTGCAGGATTCGCCCTCCCACAGCCCGATATAGAACAGGCTGATGATGCGCACGATGTTCAGTCCCTGAATGGCGAAGAACCCGAGGACGAATCCGACGACGCGATGTTTCCACGGTGCTGGAAATGCGATCACCGCGGCAGCAAGGATGATCACCGCCTCTACCCCGTTGCAGCCGGGCTCGATCGAGACCGCCCAACCGGTCTGAGGCGACAGAATAATCTTTCCGCTCGCGATCACGTTGTCATCGAAGACGTGGATCAGGCCGGTACATATCCACGCCAGCGCGGATGTGAAGGGCAGGATGATGTGGTTCTGAACGGGGACCAGGATATAAGCCCAGAATGAAGCGCCCAGTACAAACATGAAAGTGAGTGCGAATCGGATCATCGGCTTGGAGCAGTGGTTTGACAGAGCATGCTAGCAGACCAAACTGCCGCGAACAGCATCAGGCGCTGGACTTACGCTGCAGTGATGAATAGCATCAGGTTCGACGTGCAACGCTGACGATCATGAATCCCAGCTCCAACCTCTTCCTTGTGGGACCTATGGGCGCTGGCAAAAGCACCGTCGGCCGGCGCATCGCGGCCCATTACGACCTGCCCTTCATCGATATGGACGATGAACTCGAACGGCGTACCGGGGTGAATGTCAGCCTGATCTTCGAAGTCGAAGGCGAGCCCGGCTTTCGCACGCGCGAATCGCGACTGTTGAAGGAATTGGCCGCCAGTAGTGGTGCCGTGATCGCCACCGGCGGCGGCGCCATACTGGATCCGGAAAACCGTCTGGTCATGCAGTCCACCGGCTTCGTACTGTACCTAGCGGTCAACGTGGTTCAGCAGATCAACCGTCTGGCACGTGACAACCGCCGCCCGCTGTTGCGTGCACCAGACCGCCGCGAGCGCTTGCAGGTGATGGCTGAAGAACGCACACCGCTCTACGAGAGTATTGCCGACATCCAGCTTCCGGCGGAGAACGGATCGGTAGGGCGAAGCGCCCAGCGCGCTGTGCATTTGCTCGATCAGCACTGGCTGCGGCAGTCTGTGGCCGCATGAGTACCGGCATTGAAGTTGCGCTCGGCGAACGCAGTTACACGGTCCATCTGGGAGCCGGCTTGCTCGCCGACGGCGATCTGCTCAAACGCAATCTGCGCGGGCGTGATGTACTGGTGATCAGCAACGAGACCGTTGCCCCGCTCTATTTGGATACCTTGCTGCCCGGACTTGAGGCATTCCGCCACCGGATCTTTCTTCTGCCCGACGGCGAAGCCCACAAGACCTTTGAAAATGTCGGCCGGGTGATGGCGGAATTGTCCGCGATGGGCGCCAATCGCGACGCCACGATCGTGGCCCTGGGTGGCGGCGTGGTCGGCGACCTTGCGGGGTTCTCGGCGGCGCTGTGGATGCGCGGCATCGATTTTGTGCAGGTACCGACGACCCTGTTGGCGATGGTGGATTCATCGGTTGGCGGCAAGACCGGCGTCAATCTTCCCCACGGAAAGAATCTGGTCGGCGCTTTCCATCAACCGCGCGCGGTGATCATCGATCCAGCGACTTTGCAGACCCTGCCCGATCGCGAACTGCGCGCCGGTCTGGCCGAAGTGATCAAGTACGCGGCGCTCGGTGACCTGGAATTTTTCAATTGGCTGGAGCGACACATCGGCAATCTGCTGTCGCGCGAGCCGGTGGCATTGCAATACGCCATCGAGACCAGCGTGCGTCACAAGGCGCGCATCGTGCAAGCCGACGAGCATGAACGTGGCGAGCGCGCCCTGCTCAACCTCGGCCACACCTTCGGGCATGCGATCGAGGCAGCAACCCATTACGTCCGCTTCCTGCACGGTGAGGCGGTGGCAATGGGCATGATTGCCGCGGCACAACTCTCGGCCCGGCTGGGGCGCGCGCCCGCTCCCGATGCGGCCCGGCTGACCCAGTTGATCGCGCGCTGCGGTCTCCCTGATCGCATCCCGCGCGATCTCGATGCAGGTCAGCTACTCGAACTGATGCGCCTGGACAAGAAAGCGCAGAGCGGCCGACTGCGCCTGGTACTTTGGCGCGGTGCCGGCCGGGCCGAACTGGTTGACGGTGTCGCCGATGCCGACATCGTCGACTGCATCGCCGAGCTTCAACAGTAGCGCCGCGCTGCATCCCGATGCCCGCCAGCGTCAATCACTTCCTGCGAAGAGCACACTGCCGATGACCATGGACCTGCCGATTCAGGAATGGCCGCTGCCCTATGTCGAGCTGCTGAGCGAGCGCAGAGTGGAGGACATCGATCTGCTGGTGATCCATTGCACCGAATTGCCGGATCTCGCCATGGCTCGCGAATACGGTGAGAAGATTCTTTACGTCGACAGCGGCACTGGAAACAGCGGCCACTACTACATCGATCGCGACGGCCGGATCGTCCAGTTTGTTCCGGTGGAGCGGGTCGCCCACCACATCCGCGGCTACAACCCGCGCGCGGTCGGCATCGAGCTGGTCAACCGCGGTCGCTATCCGAACTGGCTCGACTCGCGGCATCAGAATATGACCGAGCCGTACACCGCCGCGCAGCTCGAAGCGCTTGAGCAACTGGTCCACTGGTTGCAGGATCGTCTGCCCAGGCTCAGGCAGATTGCTGGCCATGAAGATCTGGACACGGCGACCGAGCCGGCGTCTGACGATCCCGCCGTCCAGATACGCCGCAAACGCGATCCCGGAGTGCAATTTCCGTGGCCGCGCTTCGAGACGATCGGCCTCGATCGGATTCCGCCAGCCGTCCCAACGAAGTAGGCAGGTCGCGCTCTGCCGGCAGCGCTGCAGCCGGCCTCCTCGCACATTGTGCACGGGGCCAGTCATAATCCGGGCCTTGGATCCTGGAATCCCGGTCACCATGACGCAAACCGTAGTCGAAGAGCTGGTTGATCTGCTCCAGTTGGAACGCCTGGAAGAAAATCTCTATCGCGGCCAGAGTCGGGATATCGGCACGCGCTATGTGTTCGGCGGTCAGGTGCTCGGCCAGGCGCTGTCGGCCGCGCAGCGCACGGTGGAAGGCCGCACCGTGCATTCGCTGCACGCGTATTTCCTGCGTGCCGGAGATATCGATGCGCCGATTGTCTATCACGTCGAACGCTCGCGCGATGGCAAGAGCTTCTCGACCCGACGGGTAACGGCGATCCAGCATGGACAGCAGATCTTCGGATGCGCCGCTTCGTTCCAGATCAGTGAGCCGGGCGTCGAACACCAGATTTCGATGCCGGAAGTCCCTCGCCCGGAAGAGCTCGAGCCGCCCGATGCGATCGATCCCGCCGCCCTGAGCCATATCCCGGCCAAGATGCAGCGCTGGCTGACCGACAAGGGTCCCTTCGAATTTCGCCATGTCTATCCACGCGACGAACTGCGTCGGCCCAAGCGTCCGCCCTACCAGCATGTCTGGCTGCGCCTTACCGAGCGCATCGGCGATGCCCCGGAATTGCATCGGGCGATGCTGGCCTACGCCTCGGATTTCCACCTGATCGGCACCGCCACCCTGCCGCATGGAATTTCCTACCTGCAGCCCAATGTAATGATGGCCAGCCTCGATCATGCACTCTGGTTCCATCGGCCCTTTCGCGCCGACGACTGGCTGCTGTATTCCTGTGACAGTCCCAGCGCACAGGGCGCCCGTGGCCTGGCACGCGGCAGTTTCTACACCCGGGATGGAACCCTGGTGGCTTCGACCGCGCAGGAAGGACTGATTCGAATCATTGATGGGGAGTTTGTCTGATGCGCCAGGTATTTTCGTCACCGCGGCTGGAGAACATCGATCGTGTCGAGGCCTTGCTGAGCGAGATCGGCGTGGAAACCTACGTCAGCAATCGCGACAAGCTGCGTCGCGACCGGATGCGCAATTTCAGCTATACCGCGCGCTCCGACTCGTCGAACTGGCCAGCGGTCTGGGTGACCCGGGCCGAGGATCTGCCACGCGCCCGTACCCTGCTGCGCGAGGCCGGCGTCATGGGCAGCACCCGGCCTGATGTTGCGACCCAGTATCAATTGCGCCCGCGCAACGAGCACGAGGCGCCGCGCGCGGCCAGCCATGTCCGGCGGGTGCTGTTGGTACTGGTGGCGATATCGGCCATTTATTTTTTCGGCTTCAAGGCGATGCAGGCACCGCAGCGACAGACCGTGCTGCCGCCACGTGTGCAGCCCCCGGCTGAGGTCGAGCCGGCAACGCAGGAACCTGTCGAACCGACGATCTATGTGATCGATGGCAATGGCGGCGGCGCACCCTGATCGCCGCTGTCTGTCCATCGACCCCAGCAAGCAACTCTGGAGCATTGAATGAAACGACTTTGCCTGATCCTCGCCGGAATCGGCCTCGCTGCCTGTCAACCCACCCTGCGCAGCGATGCCCCGGCGACAGCGGAGATCGCTCCGGAAGCAGCGGCCGCGCCGACCGGGGCGGCCAAGCTATTTGACCTGCCGCATGCGCAGAAACTGTTGCCCAATGGCCTGCGCATCATCGCGGTACGCACACCCACTCCGGGCGTCGTATCGCTGCAGATTCCGGTCCAGACCGGATCGCGTAATGAAGTCGAGCCCGGAAAATCAGGGTTTGCGCATTTCTTCGAACACATGATGTTCCGCGGTACCCCGCGCTATCCGGCCGATGCCTATGGCGCGGTGATCAAGAGTGCGGGCGGCGACCAGAACGCCTACACAACCGACGACTTCACCAACTACTACGTCAACTTCACCAGCGAAGATCTCGACCTGATTCTTGAAGTCGAAGCCGACCGGTTCCAGAACCTGACCTATAGCGAAGAGCAATTCCGGACCGAAGCACAGGCGGTAAAGGGTGAGTACCTGAAGAATTATTCGAACCCGATCCAGAAGGCGAGCGAACGACTGCGCGATATCAGCTACGACGTGCATCCCTACAAGCACACCACGATGGGCTTCTTCAAGGACATCGAGGACATGCCCAACCAGATGGCCTACTCGCGGGAGTTTTTCGAGCGTTGGTATCGCCCCGAATATTCCAGCATCATCGTGGTCGGCGATATCGAAATCGAATCGACGCTGGCCAGCATCGAGCGTCACTGGGGCGGTTGGAAGCCGGGCAGCTACAAGTCGGAAATTCCGCAGGAGCCCGCACGTGCCGGAGCCCGTTACGAGCACGTCAAGTGGCCAGCGCCCACCCTGCCCTGGATCCTGCACGGATTCCGCGCTCCGGCGATGTCAACCAGCGACCCCGATCCAGCCGCGCTGGCGCTTTCCGCCGAGCTCTACTTCGGACCATCGTCGCCGCTCTATCAGGAACTGGTAATCCAGAAGCGACTGGTCGAGACCCTGTATGTGAGTCCATCGCGCAACCGCGATGCCGGTCTGTTCACAATCGCAGCACAACTGAGCAACGCTGAGAATGCCGCTGCCGTCAACGCGGCGATCGATCGCACCCTGGTTCAGATGCGCACTCGGAAACTGCCCGAGGCACGCGTGCGCGAAGCCCAGTCACGACTCAAGTACAGTTTTGCCGCGGGCATGAACAGCGCAGCCGGCGTGGCCGGCATTCTGGCCGGCTTCGTCCAGGCCGAGCGCGACATCGACACCCTCAATCGCTACTACGCCAGGCTCGATTCAATCACGGCAGCGGACATCATGGCGGCGGCCAACCGGGTTTTCCTCGACGATCTGCGCAGCACGGTTTCGCTGTCGAACTCCGATGAACTCGAAGGCAGCCGCAGCCTGGCAAATCTGCCGGCAACTCTGGACGGCAGCTCGGAACAAGCTGCCGACGCAGTGTTGGCCAAGGAATTTGCACCGTTTGCCAGCAGCTACCCGCGCAAGGTCGAGGAAATGTTCTTCCCGATCTTCGCGCAGCCCTCGGACTCGCCCCTGGTCAATATTTCGTTGATTTTCCGCAGCGGCTCGGCCAGCGATCCGGCCGGCAAGAAAGGGCTCGCCGAACTCACTGCGCGGATGCTGACCGATGGTGATACCCAGCGCCGCAGCCTCGAAGAAATCCAACAGCGCTTCTACCCCATCGCCGGATCGTTCACCGCCCAGGTCGACAAACACCTGACGCGATTCAGTGCGCAGATCCATCGGGACAATCTGCAGATCTGGTATCCGCTGGCGCGCGAGATGCTGCTGGAGCCTGCGTTCAGCGAAGCGGATTTCGATCGTGTGAAGACCCAGCAACTCACCGCATTGCGCGTACAACTGCGCGGCAACAACGACGAGGAGTTGGCGAAGGAAAGACTCTACGAAGACATTTACGGCAAGGACCATGCCTATGGCACGCTCAATCTCGGCCACGGCAAGGACATCGAGGCGATCACGCTCGACGACGTCAAGCAGTTCTACCAGTCGTACTACTCATCCAATCGTCTGGCGATCGCATCCGCCGGCAGCCCCGACCACAATATTGTCGATCGTCTGACCGAAGACATGCCCGCGCTGCCGGCCATCGGCGCGCCCGAGGAAGCGCGACCGGAGCTGCCCAGTCTGCAAGGACGCAGCGCCACGATCATCGAGAAGGAAACGCCCGCCGTTGCTGTCTCTTTCGGCTGGCCGATCGCGGTCAACCGCAGCCATCCGGACTGGGCCGCGCTGTGGCTGGTGCGCTCCTGGCTCGGCGAACATCGCAACTCGAACGGACGGCTATACAACCGCATTCGCGAAGAACGCGGCATGAATTATGGCAACTATGCCTACATCGAGTACTTCCCCTACGGCATGTATCTGATGCAGCCGGAGCCGAACATGCCGCGACTGAACGATCTGTTCCAGGTCTGGCTGCGGCCCCTGCGCAGCAATAACGATGCCGTGTTCGCCACCCGGGTTGCGCTGCACGAACTCGATCAGTTGCAACGTGACGGCCTCAGCGCCGAAGACTTCGAAGCCACCCGCGGGTTCCTCAAGAAGTTCGTCGCCATTCTGGTTGCCAACCAGAGTCGCCAACTCGGCTACTTCGTCGACTCGCAATTCTTTGGCATCGGCGAGTTCCCGGATCATGTCCGCGAACAACTCGACAAGCTCACGCTGGACCAGGTCAATGCCGCCATCCGCACCTACCTCAATCCCAGCGATGCCCACTTCATCTTTGTCTCGCGGGATGGCAAGGAACTCGCCAGCATCCTGGGCGGCGACAAGCCGACACCGATCAGCTACAACTCGCCCAAATCGAAGGAACTCACCGCCGAAGATCGCGTCATCCAGAAGCTGCCACTTGGCATCGCCCCTGCTCGGATCAAGATCGAGCCAGTCGCGGAGGTGTTCGAGTAGCTTCATGGCACTGGGCTCGAAGCGAATGCAGTCAGGCGATCGCCGTTGCTGGACGGCAAGGGCGCGACAGCTGCGATGACGGGCACAAAGCTCAGGATGTTCAAGACCGAGGAGCACGGCTGTGGCTACTATTCGGATCGACTCGCGCAGAACTGGGTGATCGATCCAGCCGCTCCGGAACTGGCGAGCGTCTATGGCAACGCCTTGTCACGGGGATTTCGCCGGGCCGGCAGCCACGTCTATCGACCGACCTGCCAGGGCTGCAATGCCTGCACGGCAAGTCGGCTGCTGGTCCAGTCGTTCGTACCCAATCGCAGCCAGCGGCGCTGTGCCCGCGAGAATGCCGACCTCGATGTTCGGGTCGAGGCCGCCGCCTACAGCGACGAGTGCTTTGATCTATATCGTCGCTATCTGGGCTCGCGTCACCGCGACGGCGGAATGCATGCCACCGATCCCGCCGATTTTTCCCGGTTTCTGTTCGCCGACTGGAGCAACACGCGATTCATGATGATTCGCGCGAAGGGGAAACTTCTGGCCTGCGCGGTGACCGACGTGACCACCGCGGGTCTTTCGGCCGTATATACGTTTTACGAGCCCGAATTGCCGCGCCGCGGGCTCGGCGTATTTTCGATCCTCAGCCAGATCGATTGGGCACGCCAGGCCGGGCTCGAACATCTCTTTCTGGGTTACTGGATCGCGGGCCATCCGAAGATGGACTACAAGACCGGGTACCAGCCGATCGAATTGCTGATCGACGGGCGTTGGCAGCGCCAGCAGCCGATCCCACCGGCGTCGGGCGAAATCCCGACGCCGCGGCGATGATCGTCGGCGTCAGTTGGGCAGACGACGAATCCGCGCGCCGAGACCGCTGAGCTTTTCTTCGATGCATTCGTAGCCGCGGTCGATGTGGTACACGCGATCGACCGAGGTATCACCGGTGGCGACCAATCCAGCCAGCACCAGGCAGGCCGATGCGCGCAGATCAGTGGCCATCAGCGGCGCACCGGTGAGACTGCTGACACCCTTGATGATGGCGCTCGAACCTTCCACCCGGATATCAGCACCCAAACGCTGCAATTCCTGGACGTGCATGAAACGGTTCTCGAACACATTCTCGGTGATGATGCCGACGCCTTCGGCCACCGAATTCAGTGCCGTGAACTGCGCCTGCATATCGGTCGGAAAGGCCGGATACGGCGCCGTGGTGATATTGACCGCTTTCGGCCGCTTGCCCTTCATGTCGAGCTCGATGAAGTCCGGCCCCACATTGATGTGGGCGCCTGCGTCCTCAAGCTTGGAGAGCACGGCATCGAGCGTATCGGAACGCGTGCGCTTGGCGACGACACGGCCCGAGGTGATCGCACCGGCAACCAGAAAGGTCCCGGTCTCGATGCGATCGGGCAGTACATCGTAGTGCGCACCATGCAGTCGTTCGACGCCATCGATGACCAGGGTATTGGTGCCGATGCCGGAAATCTTTGCACCCATCGCGACCAGGCAATGCGCGAGATCGACCACCTCGGGCTCCTGCGCCGCGTTTTCGATCACGGTCGTGCCAGTGGCCAGGGTCGCCGCCATCATGATGTTCTCGGTACCAGTGACGGTGACCACGTCCATCACGATGCGCGCGCCGCGCAGGCGCTTGGCGCGGGCGCGGATATAGCCGTTCTCGACGGTCACTTCGGCGCCCAGCGCCTGCAATCCACGTATGTGCTGATCAACGGGACGTGAACCGATCGCGCAGCCGCCAGGCAGGGAGACATCGGCCTGACCGTACTTGGCGACCAGGGGGCCGAGGACCAGAATCGAGGCGCGCATCGTCTTGACCAGATCGTATGGCGCAAACCAGTGTCGGGCGTTGCGCGGATCGACGTGGATCTTCATCCGCTCATCGACTACCAGTTGCACACCCATCTGGCCGAGCAGCTCCATCGTGGTGGTGACATCATGAAGATGTGGCACGTTGCCGATCGACATCGGCTCATCGGCCAGCAGGGTGGCGGCGAGGATCGGCAGCACGGCGTTCTTCGCGCCTGAAATCCACACTTCGCCATTCAGCGGTACACCGCCGGAGATCACAATCTTTGCCATGGGGTTTTCCTGGATGCCGCGCGGCGGGCGCGGCTGGGTTAGGGGGCGGTCCCGGCTTCGGCCGGCGTCATTGTTTTCAGCGATAGCGCGTGAATTGCGCCACCCATCAGATCGCCCAGCGTGGCATAGACCATGCGATGACGGGCCAGCGGCAACTTGCCGGCGAACGCATCGCTGATGATCAAGGCCTCGAAGTGCACGCCGTCATCACCATGCACTTCGACCTGGGCGCCTGCGATGCCGGCTTGGATAAGATCACGAATACGGCTGGCTTCCATGGCAAATTCCGGAGGGGATGAGGCGCGGATAGGGCGCATTCACGAGGACGGCGGCACAATACGCGCCCAACCCCGTCGATCGTGGCTAAAATGGCCGCGAATTCTAACCGAATCCGCCCTGACGCGTTGGCGGGCCGGCTGCCCGCTCCTCTCGGCCCTCAATTGGAAGTGTCATGAACGCCCTGATCAAGCCGCCGCCCCCTGCATTTGCACACCCCAGGCTCTCGGCTGAGGCGCTGGCCACCAGCGCGCGCAGAGTGATCGACATCCAGGTCGGCGGCATTGCCCAGCTGGCATCGCATATCGATGAGAGCTTCTTCCGTGCCTGCGCCCTGATGCTGGACTGCCGCGGCCGCGTGGTCGTTTCCGGGATGGGCAAATCCGGACACATCGGCAACAAGATCGCAGCGACCTTGGCTTCTACCGGTACGCCTGCCTTTTTCGTGCATCCGGGCGAGGCGAGCCACGGCGATCTCGGCATGATCACCGACAAGGATGTCGTGCTGGCCCTGAGCAATTCTGGCGAAACCGATGAACTGCTCACCATTCTGCCGCTGATCAGGCGCCAGGGCGTGCCCCTGATCGGGATGTCGGGCAATCCCCGCTCATCTTTGGCGCGCCTGGCCGATGTCCATGTCAATGTCAGCGTGCCAACCGAGGCCTGCCCACTGAACCTTGCGCCGACGACCAGCACCACCGCCGCCCTGGTCATGGGCGATGCGCTGGCCATCGCCCTGCTCGAGGCGCGTGGTTTTACCGCGGAAGACTTTGCCCGTTCACATCCTGCCGGCAGCCTCGGCCGCAAGTTGCTGATGCGCATCTCCGATGTCATGCATGTCGGCGATCAGATTCCCGTGGTCAGCGTCGATGCCAGCATTTCCGACGCCCTGGTCGAGATGACCCGCAAGGGACTGGGCATGACGGCCGTGGTCGATGGCGACAATCGACTGCTCGGCGTGTTCACCGACGGCGATCTGCGCCGCACCCTGGACGATGACCAGATCGACCTGCGCGCCACCCCGTTGCGGAGCCTGATGAACAGTCGACCCAAGACCATCCAGCCCGACAAGCTCGCCGTGGAAGCGGCTCGGCTGATGGAAGATTTCAAGATCCATGCCTTGCTCGTGGTCGACGACAGCGGGCAGTTGCAGGGCGCGCTGAACATCCACGACCTGCTGCGTGCGCGAGTTGTCTGAGCACAGCCGGATGACTTCAGGCGCCCTACATGAGCCCAACCCGGAGCTGCTTGCGCGTGCCGCCGGCATTCGCCTGGCCTGCTTTGACGTCGATGGTGTGCTCACCGATGGCAAGCTCTGGTATTCGGAGTCCGGGGAAGAAATCAAACCTTTCCATGCGCACGATGGTCTCGGACTGAAACTGCTGCGCGAGCACGGTATCGAGATCGCCCTGATCACCGCGCGCGAAAGCCGGCCGGTGGCGACGCGGGCACGCGATCTCGGCATCGAGCATGTCTACCAGGGTCAGAAAGACAAGCTCGGCGTGTTCACGATGTTGCTCGAGTCTTTTGGTCTGGATGCCAGCCAGGCCTCGTATACCGGTGATGATCTGCCCGACCTTGCAGTGATGCAACGTGCCGGCCTGTCCATTGCAGTCGCCAATGCGCACCACTGGGTAAAGCAGCACGCCCACTGGATGACGCGGCACAGTGGCGGCAATGGCGCCGTCCGCGAAGTCTGCGACCTGTTGCTGCTCGCACAAGGCCATGACCAGGCCATCATCGCGCGGGCGAGCGGCTCATGAGCGCGCGCCAGATCGCCCTCGCCCTGCTGTTGGCTGTCGCTGCCATCATGACCGGCTGGCTGCTGCTGCGCGAGCAGGAACGCAATGCCACGCCACGCTTCACCGGCCCACCGCGTTCGGATTATCAATTGCAGGATTTCGAACTGGCCTCCTACGCCGACAGCGGCAAGCTGGCCTTCCGGCTGCGCGCGCCCCGCTTGAGCCACGACGATGTCCGCGAGGCCTTTCATGTCGAGCGACCGGTTTTCCAGTTTTTCAACAGCGAGGGCACCGCCTGGAATGCGACCAGCCGACGCGCCCTGATCAACACCCGGAGCAAGCGGATCGCCATGCGCGACAAAGTACTGGTCATCCAGGCAGCCCAGGCTGGCGGTAGCGAATTCAGGCTTGAAACCGAATCGCTTGAGGCCGATACCGATGCCAAGCGGATCACTTCGTCCAGCGCCGTCACCATGCGCCGTCCGGGCTCTATACTTCAGGGAATCGGACTGATGGCCGATCTCGACACCAGGCAGTTCGAACTCGCCGCCGCCGTGCGCGGCCGCTTTGAGGTAAACCATGACAAACCGTAACTGGACCCTGCTTCTGTTGCTGGTCGCCTGTCAGGCGTCGGCGCTGAAATCGGACCGTGAGCAGGACATGAGCATCAGTTCCGCCAGTAGTTCGGGAACTCCAGAGCGCACCGAGTTGAATGGCGATGTGCAGATTGACCAGGGAACGTTGAAGATCCGCGCAGCCAAGGCTGTCATCGAGCAAGCCAAGGGTGAAGTCAGCCGCGTCGTCTTCAATGGCGCGCCGGCGACCCTGCAGCAGGAAATCGAGGACCAGGGCCTGATGCGCGCCGAAGCGACCAGCATCGAATACCTGCTCAGCCAGGACACCGTGGTGCTCACTGGCAATGTAAACATCGAACGTCCGCGCGGAAATATGCGCAGCGAACGAGTCGTCTATCACATCGACAGCGGACTGCTCGATGCCGGCAGCGAAGGCGGTCGCGTGCAGATGACGATCAAGCCGAAGTCGGCCAATAACTGATGTTGGCGGCCTATGCGCTGAAGAAGCGTTTCAAGCAGCGCGAGGTGGTCCACGAATTTTCGCTGGTACTGCATCCGGGTGAATGCGTCGGCCTGCTCGGCCCCAATGGCGCTGGCAAGACCACCTGCTTCTACATGGTGGTTGGTCTGATTGCCGCCGATGCCGGGCGCATCAAGCTCGACGACACCGACATCACCACCCTGCCGATGCACGCCCGTGCGCGCCTGGGGCTCGGCTATCTCCCGCAGGAGCCCTCGGTATTCCGCAGCCTGACCGTTGAAGAGAACCTGCTCGCTGTACTGGAATTGCGCCCAGGACTCAATCGTCGGCAGCGCATGGATGAGGCTGAGGCCCTGCTCGGCGATCTGCACATCGCCCATATCCGCAAGCAGAAAGGTCAGAGCCTCTCCGGAGGCGAACGCCGCCGCGTCGAAATTGCCCGCGCGCTCGCGGCCAAGCCGCGCTATATCCTGCTCGATGAGCCGTTCGCTGGCGTCGATCCGATCTCGGTCAATGAGATCCAGAGCATCGTGGCCCATCTCAAGGATCGCGGCATCGGCGTGTTGATCACCGACCACAATGTGCGCGAGACGCTCGGCATCTGCGATCGCGCCTATATCCTCAACGCGGGCGTGGTGCTCTCCGAAGGTCGACCGGAGAAAGTGCTGTCCGACCAGCGCGTACGAGACGTCTATCTCGGCCAGAATTTCCGAATGTCCTGAGCCCGGATTCAGCTGGGCCCAGGATTTCAAACAAGACGAAGATCAGGGACTGGACGCCGGTTTTTCTTCGATTGCCTGCTTGACCGACTTCGGCTTCTCCGCGATCAGCGCTTCGATCTCGGCCACCATCGCCTTGTCATCGGGCTTGGTGCGGCTGCCGAAATTGTTGACAACCTTGCCCGAGCGATCGATCAGGTACTTGTGGAAATTCCAGCCGGGCGCGCTGCCGGTGGCTTGTGTCAACTGCTTGTAGAGCGGATGGGCTTGCGCTCCTTTCACTGCGGTTTTCTCATACATCGGAAATTTGACGCCATAGGTGAGCGTGCAGAATTCCTTGATGTCGGCCTCGCTGCCCGGCTCCTGTCCCATGAAATCGTTGGACGGAAAACCGACCACCGAAAAGCCCTGCTCCCGATACTTCTCGTGCAGCGCCTCCAGTCCCTCGTACTGCGGTGTGAAACCACACTTGCTGGCCGTGTTGACGATCAGCAGCACCTTGCCCTCGAAGCGTGAGCACAGGGTTTCCGCGGTCTTTCCGGCCAGCGGACGCAGGCTGTGATTGAGCAGATCCCCGCAGGCCATCGCTGAGCCAGACATTAAAACAAGTGAAATCAATAAGGTACGCACGTTAATCTCCTGTTGACTGGGGCCGCCGTTCGGGCGGTGCCAGGGATTGGGAAAGTCTGCCAGCCCACCATGCCATCGGTCATGTACCCGGAATGTGAGCGGGGGCTTGACCTCGCGACCGTAGGTGTTATAGTTCACTACACCACCACTGCGGCAACACTGGGTCGAACATGAAAATCCTCAGCTCCCTGTTCTGCTTCCTGCTCGGCCTGATCGCGATGCCGGCACTGCTTGACCGCAGTTCCGAGCCCACTGTGGGTGGTCTACAGCAGTCAGCAATTTCGACCAGCGAGCACCACAAAATACAGGACGCGCCGGCCATCAAACCGGATCGCCAGAGTGACACAGATGCAGCACCCCCCGTGCCTGCACGCAGCCAGCGTTCGCGTCGCCCAGCCCGCATCGATCTGACGATGCCCTACTACCGGTTCGGACGAGCGCCGATCCGCATCAAGGACTGACCGCATGAGCATGAACTGGAATGAGGGCGCGCCGATCTATCGGCAGTTGCGCGAGCACATCAAGGCGATGATCCTCGATGGTGCACTGAAGGAAGGCGATGCCCTGCCCTCGGTGCGCCAGGTATCGGCGGATTTTCAACTCAATCCGATCACCGTATCGAAGGCCTACCAGGAACTGGTCGACGAAAATCTGGTCGAGAAGCGCAGAGGACTTGGCATGTACGTCAACGAAGGAGCCCGTGTGCAACTGCTGCGCAGCGAACGCGAACACTTCATCAACGACGAATGGCCACCACTGCGCGACCGCCTTCGCCGGCTTGGGCTGGAACTGAAAGAACTACTGGAACTGGACACGGAATCGGGGAGCAAGAACTGATGAGCACTGTCATCCATGCGCGCAATCTCAGAAAGCGCTACGGAAAATTCGAGGCACTCAAAGGCTGTGATTTTCAGATCAACGCCGGACGGATCGTCGGCTTGATCGGCCCCAATGGCGCCGGCAAGACCACGGCCCTGAAGGCCATGCTCGGGCTGACCACCTTTGACGGAGAACTCACTGTGCTCGGGCTCGACCCGCACAGTCAGCGCAGCGAGTTGATGAACCAGGTCTGCTTCATCGCTGACGTCGCGGTGCTGCCGCGCTGGATCCGGGTTCACCAGGCGATCGATTTCGTCGAGGGCGTGCACCCCAAATTTTCACGCAGCAAGTGTCAGCAGTTTCTATCCAAAACCAAGATAGCCCCGAAGATGAAGGTTCGCGAGTTGTCCAAGGGCATGGTCGCGCAATTGCATCTGGCCTTGGTGATGGCGATTGATGCCAAGGTGCTGGTGCTCGACGAGCCGACCCTCGGGCTCGACATCCTGTATCGCAAGGAGTTCTACCAGACTCTGTTGAACGACTATTTTGATCATGAGAAGACCATTCTCATCACCACCCACCAGGTCGAGGAGATCGAACACATCCTGACCGATGTGCTGTTCATCAAGGACGGGCGGATTTCCCTTGACGCCACCATGGACGAAGTCGGTGAACGCTTCACCGAGGTCATGGTCTCTGCGGAAAAACGCGAGCAAGCCGTTGCCCTCAAGCCGCTGACCGAACGACAGGTATTTGGCAAGTCGATCTTCCTGTTCGACGGATTGCCCGCTGCCACGGCCGAGGCCTTGGGAGAAACCCGCAAACCCGGAATCGCCGACATCTTTGTCGCGACCATGCAAGGAGCCTACGCATGAAAACCTTCGTCAGCCTGCTCAAGCGAGAGTTCTGGGAGCATCGCGGCGGCTTCCTTTGGACGCCCTTCATCGTGGTCGGCGTGTTCGTGCTGTTCACTGTGATCGGGCTCACTGCCGGCGAGATGCATGTCGACGGCCGCGACTTCAAGGTGATGAATATCCCGCTGGCACAGATGGTCAACGGCATGCCGCCCGAGGCGATGGCCAATGTGGCAAAAGGCATCAACGTCGGCCTGGGTACGATGGCCTTGGTCGTGCAGTTTGTACTTGGTATCGTTCTGTTCTTCTACCTTATCGGCGCGCTTTTTGACGACCGCAGGGACCGTTCGATCCTGTTCTGGAAATCGATGCCGGTCTCCGACATTCAGACGGTCGGATCCAAAGTATTCACGGCTGCGTTCACTGCACCCTTGATCGCCTTGGTCGGCGGTATCGTGTTCCACCTGCTGATGCTCATCATCATCGGCGGCTGGTTGGCCTTGCATGGCGTCAACGTATTCAAGCTGATGTGGATGCCTGGGATTTTCGACGAGGTACACCCGGTTCGGATGTGGCTATGCATGTTCATCGCCATGCCGGTGAACGCGCTTTGGGCGATGCCAACCTACGGCTGGTTGCTGATGGTCTCAAGCTGGGCACGCAGCAAGCCTTTCATCTGGTCCGTATCCGTGCCCCTGGTTGCTGGCGCCCTGATGTCGTGGATGGACATGCTGACCAATCTGCGCATTCCGGAAACATGGATGTGGTTCAACGTCATCCCGCGCGGACTCACAAGCGTGCTGCCATTCTCCTGGAGTGGCAATGGCGTCGGCTACAACTTCAGCGCAGAGCGCACGCCCGCTGACGCGATCAGCCTCAGCTCACTGGCTGAAGTGCTGAGCTCGCCGAATCTCTGGATCGGTGCACTGGTCGGCGCGGCGATGATCGCGGTTGCAGTTTACCTGCGACGCTATCGCGAGATCGCCGACTGATTTCAGAGCCGCATGAGGGTCGCCAGAAGCCGCGTTCAACGCGGCTTCTGTTTTTTTGGCTTCGGGTCGACCAAGCCACCCCGGGTAAGCTGCAGAGGATCGAGCAGCCGCCGCAACTCGGCCTCCGGCATACCGGTCTGCTCGCGTGCCACGTCGACCACCTGGCGTCGCTCGCGATAAGCCTGCTTCACGATTTCGGCGCCGGCTTGATAACCGATCACCGCATTGAGCGCGGTCACCAGCACCGGATTGCGCGCCAGGCTTTCGCTGATTCGGGAGTGATTCACGGTGAAGCCGGCGATGGCCTGATCGCCGAGGGCACGGCTGGCATTGGCGAGCAATTCGATCGACTGAAGCAGATTGTGCGCAATCAGCGGCAGCATCACATTGAGCTGGAAGTTTCCGCTCTGTCCGGCAATCGCGATGGCCGCATCATTGCCGATGACCTGGGCGCAGACCATCGCCACCGCCTCGGGTACGACAGGATTGATCTTGCCCGGCATGATCGATGATCCTGGCTGCAGTGCGGGCAGCTCGATTTCACCAAGTCCAGCCAGCGGACCCGAGTTCATCCAGCGCAGATCATTGGCAATCTTCATCAGGCTGCAGGCCAGGACGCGCAACTGGCCGGACAGCTCGACAGCATGATCCTGCCCGGCCATCAGTGCGAAAGCATTGCGGCTGATGCGGAAGCGCTGCTCGCAAAGCCGGCTCAGCTGCTCGGCGGCCAGCTGCGCGAATTTCGGATGGGCATTGATGCCAGTGCCGACCGCTGTGCCACCCAGCGGTAGTGATTGCATCCGCAGCACGGCCGATTCGATCCGTTTGATATTGGCATCGATCTGCGCAGCCCAGGCCCCCAGTTCCTGGCCAAGAGTCAGCGGCATCGCGTCCATGAGGTGGGTGCGTCCGGTCTTTGGCAGGCTGGCGAATTCACGGGCGCGCCGATCCAGCACCCGCTTCAGTTCCAGCAGCGCCGGCAACAGTTTCTCTCCACAATCCAGACACGCTGCCACATGGATCGCGCTCGGAATCACATCATTGGAGCTCTGCCCATTGTTGACGTCATCATTGGGATGCACAGAACGACCGGCGCCGACACTGGCAAGGCGCGCAATGACCTCGTTGGCATTCATATTGGTGCTGGTGCCCGAGCCGGTCTGGAACACATCGATCGGGAAGTGTTCGTCGTAGCGTCCTCGGCTTACCTCGAGCGCTGCTTTCGCAATCGCTTTGCCAACACGGGCCGGCAACAGCGCAAGATCCACATTGGCAAGCGCCGCGGCCGCCTTGATGAGGGCGAGCGCGCGCAGAAAGCTGCGCGGCATCGGCATGCCGGAAATCCGGAAGTTCGCGATCGCGCGCGCGGTCTGTGCTCCGTAGAGTGCATCGACGGGGACTTCCATCGTGCCCATGCTGTCACGTTCGGTGCGCGTCGCTTTCATATCGGCTCCTGCATTTTCAGCAAGCATAGCGCCGCAGCAGTGCGGCCCCGGAATACGCATACACCGAGCTCGGCCCAGCCGCTAAACTGAGCGTCCTGCCCGGAGCCACTGCATGCCGCTCGATACCCTGCTCGCCCTTTCGCCACTGGACGGCCGCTATGCCGCCAAGGCCGACCCGCTGCGACCGCATTTCAGCGAATTCGGGCTGATCCGCAGCCGTCTGCAGGTGGAAGTCGAGTGGCTGCTGGCGCTGTCCGACTGCCCGGAGATTATCGAGGTTCCGGAATTTTCCGCTGCGGCACAAGCCAGACTGCGCGCCATCGTCACGGATTTTCTGCCAGCCCAGGCCGCCCGGGTCAAGCAGATCGAAGCCACCACCAATCATGACGTCAAGGCGGTCGAGTACTTTCTGAAAGAATCGATCGCGGCAGATGCCGAGCTCGCAGGACACGCGGAATTCATCCATTTCGCCTGCACCAGTGAGGACATCAACAATCTGAGCTACGCCCTGATGCTCAGCGAGGCTACGAACCGCGTCATCACCCCATCCATGCAAAGCCTGATCGACGCCCTGCGTCAACTCGCCCACAAACATGCGCAGCAGCCAATGCTGTCGCGCACACATGGCCAGACGGCATCGCCGACCACACTCGGCAAGGAAATCGCCAACGTGATCGCCAGGCTCGAACGCCAGCTCGATCAGCTGCAGGCCTGGCGTTCACCGGGCAAGATCAATGGCGCCGTCGGCAACTACAACGCACATGCCATCGCCTATCCGGAAATCGACTGGCCACAGTTTGCGCAGAAGTTTGTCGAGTCGCTCGGCCTCGCCTTCAATCCGTACACCACCCAAATCGAGCCTCATGATGGCATTGCCGAGCTCTGCGACATCCTGCGGCGGATCAATACGATCCTGATCGATTTCTGTCGCGATACCTGGGGCTACATCTCGCTTGGTTACTTCAAGCAGTCGCTGAAGGCAGGCGAGGTCGGCTCTTCTACGATGCCGCACAAGGTCAATCCGATCGACTTCGAAAACGCGGAAGGCAATCTCGGACTGGCCAATGCCCTGCTCGGCCACTTCAGCGAGAAATTGCCGATCTCGCGCTGGCAGCGCGATCTGACTGATTCCACGGTACTGCGGGCGCTCGGCGTTGCCTTCGGCCATGGTCTGATCGCCTACGATGCCCTCGGCCGCGGACTGGGCAAGCTGAGCGTCAATCCCGATCGTCTCGCCCAGGACCTCGATGCGAGTTGGGAAGTACTCGCCGAAGCGGTGCAGACGGTCATGCGCCGCCACGGCCTTCCCGAGCCCTATGAGCAGCTCAAGGCGCTGACCCGCGGACAGGGCATCAGCGCTGCCTCGCTGCAGGCATTCGTGCAGGGACTGGACCTGCCCGACGCGGCGAAACAACGTCTGCTGCAACTGACGCCGGCGCGCTACATCGGCCGCGCCGCCGAGCTGGCGGCCGCCAAATGAAGCCGGTCGCGCGCAAACAGCGAGCGGGAAACAATGCCGCCGCCATTGAGGTGTTCGCCACGCCAACCGCTCCGCTCGGCATGTCGCCCGCGCAGTTTCTGCGCGACTACTGGCAGAAACGCCCGCTGCTGATTCGCGCCGCGTTTCCCAATTTCGTTTCACCCGTGCAACCCAATGATCTTGCTGGCCTGGCCTGCGAGCCGGCTGCTCTGTCACGGCTGATCCTGCACGAGCCCAGGCGCGACCGCTGGCGCGTCGAACCCGGCCCCTTGCCGGAAAATCGCTTCAGCAGTCTGCCCAAGACGAACTGGACCCTGCTCGTGCAGGACGTCGACAAGTGGGACCCGGACGTGGCTGCGCTGTATGGCTGGGTGGGTTTTCTACCAAGCTGGCGTCTCGACGACATCATGATCTCGTACGCGGTCAAGGGCGGATCGGTCGGCGCACACGTCGATCAATACGACGTTTTTCTGCTGCAGGGGCTTGGCCATCGCCACTGGCAAATCGACGCCTGTCCCAACCCAGCGCTGGCCTTCCGCGACAACGTGGCGTTGAAGCTGCTTCAGCAATTCACCCCTTCGCATGAGTGGGCACTCGCGCCGGGCGATGTGCTTTATCTGCCGCCGGGCGTTCCACATCATGGCGTCGCCCTGGATGAATGCATGACCTATTCGCTCGGCATGCGCGCGCCGGCAACCAGTGAACTGGTACTCGATCTCGCTGAAAGCCTGGTCGCGGAGCTGCCGGAAGAACAACGCTACGCCGATCCCGATCTGCAGCCACGGCGCGATCCGCACCTGATCGACGGCGACGACATGCGCCGATTGCGCACCGCCATGGCCAATCTGTTGCGTCTCGACGAAGCTGGCCTGAGCGAATGGTTTGGCCGTTTCATCACCCGCTATCGCAACGCGCAGACGCCGGCGACAGGCACACGCAGGCTCGACATTGCCAAGATGGCGCAACGACTGCAGCGTGGTGCAGGGCTGCAACGCCACCCCTATTCGCGGATGGCAAGCACGCGCGGCGCGCGTAACTGGCAGGTATTCCTGGCCGGCGACAGCTATCGCGTGAGCAGTCGTCTGTACCGGTATCTGGTGACACCGGCTACGCTCGACTTTGCCGCATGGCAAACATTATCCGGGCGCGAGCGCGATACCCTGCTTGAAATCGTCAACGCCGGCCACTATGGAGTAGGACGATGATGACTTTCAGCCTACGTGACGCCAGCTACGAGACCGACCTGGAATTGCTGCGTGCGGTGCGCGAACCGGTGTTCGTGATCGAGCAGCAATGTCCTCTGGACGAGGAATGGGATGCACACGACCCGGTATCGCGCCACGTGCTCGCGCTCGACAGCGAGGGTCTGCCGATCGGCACCGGGCGGCTGACGCCAGAGCACAAGATCGGGCGCATGGCCGTGCTCGCGCGCGCCCGTGGTCTGGGCGTTGGCGCCGCCATCATGGATCGGCTGATCCAGATTGCGCGCGATCTCGGTTATGCCAGCATCAGCATGCATGCGCAGACCCACGCGATTCCGTTCTACGCGCGCTTTGGATTCCACTCGGAGGGACCGGAATTCGATGAGGCCGGTATCCCGCATCGCGTCATGCGGGCGCGCCTGGATGGTGATTCGCCGCAGCATCCCGTGGTTCTGACCCGCGCCGCGGATTGCGAGCGCCTGGCCATCGAGATCGCCGAGCGCGCCCAGCATCAGCTGTGGATCGCCAGCGCCGATCTGGAGAGCTCGGTCTACGACAACGATGGCTTCGTCGATGCGCTCAAGCGCGTCGCGCTTTCAGGGCGCGGTGCCCAGATCCGCATCCTGGTGCATGACATCAGCATGGCCCTGCAATCAGGGCATCGCCTGATCAGTCTGGCCCAACGACTGCCCAGCCTGATCGAAATCCGGCGCGCCCGCGAGCACGAGTCCGGGGATTTTCCCGGATCGCTGTTGCTCAATGACAGCGGCGGCTGGATGCGGCGGCCCGATCGACTCAGCTATGACGGTGAGGGACACCTGCAGGAGCGCCCGCGCCAACGCGAGCTGCTGCGCGGCTTTGAGCGTGCCTGGGAACGGGCGGAGCCGGAAACCTCGGTACGCGTGCTTAAGATCTAGGCTCTGCTGCGCCGGCGTGACGGACCGAGGGCGGCCGGCTCAGTCAAGCGGTCGATCTGGCTCGCTGAATGCAAGGCGGATCGGGTCGGGCCCGCTGTCCCGCGACCGGGTGGCACCGCAGCAGTTCGCCACAATTCTCTGCGGCGACGCAGCGTAATTAGCCGCTATACTTTGCGGCGCTGTTGCCGGGCTTGGTCCGTGCAGCGCAAACATCTGTTCCACCTCGATTTTTTCCGCTGCCTGATGGCGAAGTGAGTTGATGTGAGTCTGATCGAAACCTTCCGCGCGTCGTCGCAACTCGGTGCCGACAACGCTGCCTATGTCGACGGCCTGTACGAGTCCTGGTTGCTGGATCCCGCCAGTGTCGCGACCGAATGGCAGAGCCATTTTTCCGCCATGCAGGGGAGCGGGGCTGCCGATCGTCCGCATCAACCGGTCATTGCCGCGTTCGAGCAACTGGCCCGGACCAGCAACCGTGCACCGGCGCAGAACACCTGCGACGAAGGCTCGGAAAAGCAGGCCGCGGTGTTCAAGCTGGTACACGCGCATCGAGCGCGCGGACATCTTGGCGCACGAATCGATCCGCTGGGCATGATGCAGATGCCGCCCGCGCCTGATCTCGATCCAGCCGCGAATGGCCTGGGTCCGGAAGACATGAACAGCGAGTTCAATACGGGTTCGCTATCCGCGGCGCCGCGAATGAAGCTCGGCGCCCTGATCCAGTGGCTGAAATCCAGCTACTGCGCCAGCATCGGTGCTGAATTCATGCATATCGATGACATCGAACAGCGACGCTGGCTGCATGAGCGCATCGAGCGCGCTGGCGGCAATTTTTCGCTGGATCTGGCAACCCGTCGTCGCATCCTCGAGAAGCTCTCGGCGGCCGAAGGGCTGGAACGCTACCTGCACACGCGCTATGTCGGACAGAAGCGCTTTTCGCTGGAAGGCGGAGATTCCTTCATTCCGCTGATGGATGCGGTGATCCAGCGTGCTGGCGCCCACGGCGTCAAGGAAACCGTGATCGCGATGGCCCATCGCGGCCGCATCAATGTGCTGATCAATACGCTCGGCAAGGCACCGGAAAAGCTCTTCGAGGAATTCGAGGGCAAGCATGGCGAGATCGAAGATCCCGCCCATTCCGGTGACGTCAAATATCACATGGGCTACTCGGCTGACGTACCAACACCGGGCGGCCCGATGCATCTGGCACTGGCATTCAATCCGTCCCATCTGGAAATCGCCAACCCGGTGGTTGTCGGCTCGGTGCGCGCACGCCAGACCCGGCGACGCGACGAGAGTCGCGATCAGGTATTGCCGATCACCGTACATGGCGACGCGGCATTCGCCGGCCAGGGCGTGGTGATGGAATTGTTCGCGATGTCGCAGGCGCGCGGGTTCGCCGTCGGCGGGACGGTCCACATCGTCATCAACAACCAGGTCGGCTTCACCATCAGCCGCCAGGACGATGCGCGCTCGACGTTTTACTGCACCGATATCGCCAAGATGGTCAACGCCCCGGTATTCCATGTGAATGCCGACGACCCCGAGGCCGTGCACTTTGTCGCTGAACTGGCTTTCGATTACCGCAAGACATTCAAGCGCGATGTGGTGATCGACCTCGTCTGCTATCGCCGTCACGGCCACAATGAGGCCGACGAGCCTGCGGCTACCCAACCGCTGATGTATCAGAATATTCGGGCACGCAAATCCACGCGCGAGCTCTACGCCGAGCAGTTGGCAGCCGCCAATCTGATCAGCGCTGACGAGAGCAAGGCGATCTCGGACGCCTACCGGCAGAAGCTTGACCAGGGCGAGATCGTCGGCGAGTCGACCAAACCGGACGATGGACTGCCGCATATCGACTGGCATCATTTCCACGACGGCAAGTCCGATCAGCCGACGGTGACCGGAATCGCCATGCCCGAACTGACCAAGCTGGCGCTGACACTCAACACCCTGCCCGCCTCGACCAAGCTGCACTCCCGCGTCGCCAAGGTCTACGAAGACCGCTTGAAG
Organism: Lysobacterales bacterium; assembly: GCA_038255435.1. GTDB lineage: Bacteria > Pseudomonadota > Gammaproteobacteria > Xanthomonadales > Ahniellaceae > 0-14-3-00-62-12. The sequence continues at coordinate 171,538 of JBBSLG010000002.1, read as the reverse complement.
ATGTCTGCTGGTGAACTTCGGCTGGATTGGGGCTTTGCCGAGACGCTGGCCTACGCAAGCCTGATCCGCGACGGCTTCAAGCTGCGTGTGGTCGGCCAGGATTCCGGTCGCGGTACCTTTTTCCACCGCCATGCGATCGTGCACGATCAACTCAGCGGCGAAGCGGTTTTCCCGCTGCAGAAGCTGGCGGCTGAACCCAGCATGGTGGCGGTGATTGATTCCCTGCTATCCGAAGAAGCCGTCATGGCCTTCGAGTACGGCTACTCGACCGCCGATCCGCATACCCTGGTGATCTGGGAAGGACAATTCGGCGATTTCGCCAATGGCGCCCAGGTCGTCATCGACCAGTTCATCTCATCCGGTGAAGCCAAGTGGGGTCGCCTCTGCGGCATGGTGCTGTTCCTGCCGCACGGCTATGAGGGCCAGGGCCCCGAACATTCTTCGGCACGCCTTGAGCGCTTCCTGCAGATGTGTGCGCTCAACAATATGCAGGTCTGCACACCCACCACGCCGGCGCAGATGTTTCACATGCTACGCCGTCAGATGGTGCGCAACTCGCGCAAGCCGCTGATTGTGATGACGCCCAAATCAATGCTGCGCAACAAGCTGTCGACTTCATCACTCGAGGATCTTGCCAGCGGTGGTTTCCTCAATCTCATTCCCGACTCAACGACAACGGACCATGGCGCCGTTTCGCGCGTGGTGATCTGCGCGGGCAAGGTCTACTACGACCTGTTCGAAGAAGCCGAGAAGCGTGGACTGAAGGATGTCGCGATCGTGCGGATCGAGCAGCTCTATCCGTTCCCGCGCCAGGATCTGATCACTGAACTGAAGCGCTTCCCGGCTGCCGCAGACGTGGTCTGGTGCCAGGAAGAGCCGATGAACCAGGGCGCCTGGTATCAGATCGCGCATCACCTGCGTTTCTGTATCAGTGCGGAGCAATCCCTGCACTATGCCGGTCGGCCGCGCTCGCCCGCGCCGGCCTGCGGACATCTGAGCACCCACCTCATCGAACAGGCTGCCCTGGTTGAGCAGGCGCTTGTCGCCAAGCTCAGCGGCGAGCTTGTTCAAGAGTAATCTCTATCTTTCCATCGCCTGTCAATCGAGGACGCGATCCATGTCCATTGAAGTCAAAGTTCCGGTACTTCCCGAGTCGGTCTCCGATGCCACTATCGCCACCTGGCACAAGAAGCCAGGTGATGCCGTCAAGCGTGACGAAAACCTGGTCGATCTCGAGACCGACAAAGTCGTGCTCGAAGTGCCAGCGCCCGTCGATGGTGTACTGAAATCGATCCTGAAGAACACCGGCGACGTCGTCGGTAGCCAAGAATTGATCGCCATCATTGAGGCCGGCGCGGTCGCCGAAACGCCGGTTGCCGCGGCACCGGGCAAGCCTGCCGCCGCTGCCAGTGCTCCCGCTGCCGCCGCACCAGGCCCAGCTTCAGCAGGCAACAGCAAGACAACGGATCTTTCTCCGGCGGCGCGGCGCGTCGCCGAGGAAAACAGGATCGATCCGGCCAATGTCTCCGGCAGCGGACGCGCTGGTCAGGTTACCAAGGAAGATCTGGTCAACTTCATGCGTAGCGGTGGTACCGCGCCCGCCACCGCATCGTCGGCAGCGCCAGCGGCGGCGACGCCAGCCAGTGCCAGGACCGGCGCGCGTACCGAGCAACGCGTCCCGATGACACGGATGCGTACGCGAATCGCTGAGCGCCTGATGCTGTCGAAGAATTCGATCGCCATGCTGACCTCGTTCAACGAGATCAATCTGCGCGCGGTAAGTGAAATGCGCAAGGCCCATGGTGAGGCCTTCGAAAAGGCCAATGGCATCAAGCTCGGTTTCATGAGTTTCTTCGTCAAGGCCGCTGCCGAGGCATTGAAGCGTCATCCGGTGGTCAATGCCTCGGTCGATGGCAGTGACGTGATCTATCACGGCTACAGCGACATCTCCATTGCAGTATCCACCGACAAGGGTCTGGTAACGCCGGTGCTGCGCGATGCCGAGACCATGGGCTTTGCCGACATCGAGAAGGCAATCGGCAGCTACGCGAAAAAGGCACGCGAAGGCGGACTCTCGCTCGATGATCTGCAGGGCGGCACCTTCACCATCACCAATGGCGGCACGTTTGGCTCGCTGTTCTCGACACCGATCGTGAATCCACCGCAGAGCGCGATTCTCGGCATGCATACGATCAAGGAACGTGCGATTGTCGAGAACGGTGCGGTCATCGCCGCGCCGATGATGTACGTGGCATTGAGCTACGACCACCGCATCATCGATGGCAAGGATGCGGTCCTGTTCCTGGTCGATATCAAGAACCAGCTGGAAAACCCCCAGCGCATGCTGCTCGGTCTGTGACCGGGCATGGCCGGCGTGGCAGACCCGACTTCATCGGTCGCCGCGCGGCCGGGATTCCGGTTCGGCCTGCTGGCCCTCGTGCTCGGGTCCTGTGCGGTGCTGCTGGCGATCATTGCCACGCCGATCGCCGCTGCGCTGGAGTCGAGAGACTGGCTCGAGTACGCGACTTCGCTGTGGGATTCCGAGATCGCGCAGACCCGCAGCCATCGCTGGCTGCGTTTGCTGTACGCAGCACTCGGGCTGCTGGCGATGATCAGCGCCCTGGCCGAGACCCTGCTGCGACGCATGGATTGGACCGCCCGACTGGGCTTGATACTCGGCATCGTCGCACTCACCTGGAAGTGGGTGCTCTGGGGCATTCTCGCTGCCGTCGCCCTCGCCATTTTGCTCAACATCAGTTGAGTCCATTGCACGTTACCGAACCACGTCAGAGGAATTTCCATGAGTACGCAATATGATGTGATCGTTGTTGGCGGCGGACCCGCCGGCTATGTCGCTGCCATACGCGCGGCACAACTCGGACTGAAAGTCGTCTGCGTGGATGCATTCATCGGCAAGGATGGCAAGCCGGCCCTCGGCGGCACCTGCCTCAACGTCGGTTGCATTCCGTCGAAGGCGATGCTCGATTCGAGCAAGCAGTTCCACAACCTCACCCATAGTTTCAAGGACCACGGCATCAGCGCCGACAATGCGCGGATCGATGTCGGGCAGATGGTCGGCCGCAAGGACAAGATCGTCAAACAATTCAGCGGTGGCATCAATTCGCTGTTCAAGGCCAACAAGGTGTCGTACGTGGCCGGTTTCGGCAAGCTGTTGCCCAACCGCCAGGTCGAGGTCACCCTGCAGGATGGCAGCAGCCATCGTCTGGTCGCGACCAATGTGATTCTTGCACCCGGTTCGGTACCGATCGAGCTTCCGTTCGCCAAGTTTGATGGCAAACATATTGTCGACAATGCCGGCGCGCTCGATTTCAGCAGCGTGCCCAAGCGATTGGGTGTGATCGGTGCCGGCGTGATCGGGCTTGAACTCGGATCGGTCTGGCGCCGCCTTGGCGCGGAAGTCACCGTCGTCGAAGCGATGGCCGAATTTCTCCCCGCTGCCGATGCTGATTGTGCGCGACTCGCCAAACGCGAGTTCGAGAAGCAGGGCATCAAGATCATGCTCGGTGCGAAGTGCTCGAGCGCTACGATCAAGGGCGACGAAGTTCACCTCGGCTACGCCGACAAGGACGGCGACAAGGTGCTGGTTGTCGACAAACTGCTGGTTGCGGTTGGCCGTCGCGCCGCTACCAGCGGCCTACTCGCCGAAGGGACCGGCGTCAAACTCGATGAGCGCGGACGCATCGAGGTCGATGGCCACTGCTGGACCGGCGCCGAAGGCGTCTGGGCCGTCGGTGACTGCGTGCGTGGCCCGATGCTGGCCCACAAAGGCTCGGAAGAAGGCATCGCGGTCGCCGAGATCATCGCCGGTAAGCCGGGGCATGTGAATCTGGACACCGTGCCCTGGGTGATCTACACCGAGCCGGAAATCGCATGGGTTGGCAAGACTGAGGGTCAGCTCAAATCCGAGGGTGTACCGTATAAAACAGGCAGCTTTCCATTTGCTGCGATTGGCCGAGCAGTCGCAATGAACGAAACTGCTGGCATGGTCAAAGTGATTGCCCATGCCGAGACCGATCGCCTGCTCGGTGTGCATATGGTCGGCGCCTCGGTGTCCGAACTTGTGCATGAGGCAGTGGTCGCAATGGAGTTCCACGGCTCGGCCGAGGACCTTGCGCGCATATGCCACGCGCACCCGACGCTCTCCGAGGCAGTGCACGAAGCCGCACTTGCTGTCGACAAGAGAGCCATTCACAAAGCCAACTGAGGGACTGCCATGTTTGTCCGTCTGATACTGATCTTGCCACTGCTCATGCTTGCGCCGCTGGCCAATGCCGACTGCCCCATGCAAAAGAGGCAGATCACCGGACATGTGGAGATGGCCGGCCAGCCGGTCATCGGTGCCCGCGTCCAGGCACGTTGGGACGAAGAGCGTACGCGCGATCTGGCGGCCCGGGCCCGAACCGACGACAAAGGCAATTTTGAAGTGAGCATGTCCATCGACAGCTACGATGGCCGCACACTAGGTGCCAAGGAACGATGCGGCTACGTACCCAAGCGGGTCGAGTTGAGAGTGCGTCATGACGACGCTCGGGAGTTCAGCCGCAACTACAAGTTCGATGAGCTGAGTAAACCGCTCAATATCAAGCTTCGCGCAAACTGAGCTGGCAATGACGAGCAGCACCGCCAGCTTCCGCGCATTTCGGATCCATGCCCAGGAGAAGCCCTATCGGGCGGGCATCGAACAAATGGGTCTGGACGATCTGAGTCCCGGCGAGCTGGTCATAAAGACCAGCTTCAGCAGCGTCAACTACAAGGATGCGCTTGCCGGCACCGGCCAGGGCAAGATTCTGCGCGAGCCTGTGCTCAATGGTGGCATCGATGTCGCCGGCCACGTGGTCGCCTCCAGCGATCCCGGTTTTCGCGAAGGCGATGCCGTGCTGGTCACCGGTTCAGGACTCTCGGAAACGCGCGATGGGGGTTACAGCGAATATGCGCGCCTGTCTTCGCGATCCGCCATCGCGTTGCCGTCAGGACTGGACCTGCGCGAAGCCATGATCCTGGGCACTGCCGGCTTCACCGCCGGGCTGGCCTTGCTGCGCATGGAAGCTAACGGGCAAACCCCTGACATGGGCCCTATCGTGGTCAGCGGTGCCACCGGTGGAGTGGGCATGCTGGCTATCGATATCTTGACCACGGCCGGCTATGAGGCACATGCGATCACCGGTAAGGCCGATCAGTTCGATACCCTGATCGAGTTGGGGGCCAGGCAGTGCATCGCGCGCGACCAGCTCTACTGGGGGCAACGTCCGCTGGAGACGAGTCGCTGGGCAGGTGCCGTCGACAGTGTCGGCGGCGATATGCTGTCGGGGCTGACCCGGGTTATCCACCCCTACGGCAATATCGCGGTCTGCGGGATGGCCGGCGGCGCCGAGCTGCATACCACGGTCATGCCGTTCATTATCCGGGGCGCCAGCGTGCTGGGGATCGCCTCGGCGAGCACCGCCTATGGCATTCGCCGCACGCTCTGGGAGCGTCTGGCCAGCACTTGGAAGCCGCGCTGTTTGCAAAGGATTTGCACACGCGAGGCCAGCTTGGATGAATTGCCTCAAGTTTTTGCTACGATGCTGTCTGGCGGGTCGTTGGGTCGCACTCTCGTTCGATTCTGAATGCGACTACCCGGAACCAATTCACACGGAATGAAGAGAGGGGAAACATGGGGCGCATTCTAATCGTTGACGATTCTCCGTCGCAGATCGAAGCACTGCGGCGGGTGATCCAGAAGATGGGCCACGAGATCATCACCGCCGAAGACGGGCAGCAGGGCATCGAAGTCGCCAAGCGCGAGTTGCCGGACCTGATCCTGATGGACGTGGTCATGCCAAACCTCAATGGTTTCCAGGCAACCCGGCAGATCAGCAAGGACGCCAAGACCAGCCATATCCCGGTGATCCTGGTGACTACCAAGGATCAGGAGACCGACAAGGTGTGGGGAATGCGTCAGGGCGCCAAGGCCTATGTGACCAAGCCGGTCAGCGAAGCCACCTTGATGCAGACCATCAACGAACTGATGCCACGCTAAGCCCGCGGGCCGCGCCCAGCTCAAAGCTGGCTGCGCGGATCGAAGTCGAAGCTGTCCCGCATCTGCTCGTACAAGCGCCGCTGGGCTTCATCCGAAGCCGGCGGCGTTTGAATTTCAAGCACCACATACTGATCCCCCGCGGTGGTACCCGGCATGCCGCGGCCCTTCAGCCGGAGTTTGCGTCCGCTGCTCGAGCCTTCCGGTACCCGCAAACCCACCGGCCCGCCCAGAGTGGGTACTTCGATCGTCGCGCCCAGCGCTGCTTCCCAGGGTGCGATCGGCAGCTGCAGGATGACATCACGTCCGTCCAGCTTGAAATTCCGGTGCGGCGGGATCTCGATTTCCAGCATGAGGTCGCCAGACCCGGCCGCGCCCGGATCGCCCTGCCCCGCCAAACGGATGGTCTGGCCCGGCAGAATGCCCGCGGGAATTTTCACATCAAGTGAGCGCTGAGCGCCGCCGCGGCTCAAATTCAACCGTTGCGCGCCACCCGCATAAGCAGTCTCCAGATCGATGCTCAGTCGCGCACTCACATCGGCGCCGCGACGGGTAGGACCGCGCTGCGCCCGCTGAGCCCCGCCGCCGAACAGCGACTCGAAGAAATCGCTGAAGCCAGCGGATTGCGCGTCAGCGGAATGCCGGGAGTGGCCACCCTCTGCCCATCCTGGCGGCGGACGGAAATCATCCCCGGCGCGAAATCCACCGCGCTTGAGCTCATCGTAGGCCTTGCGCTTGTCTACATCCTTGAGCGCTTCGTAGGCTTCATTGACCGCCTTGAAACGTTCCTCGGCATCCTTTTCCTTGCTGACGTCAGGGTGCAACTTGCGGGCAAGCCGGCGGTAGGCCGATTTGATCTCATCGGCGGTGGCGGTCTCGCTGACGCCGAGCACGTCGTAATAGTCCTTGAACTTCATCTGCACTCCCTGATGCCGCCTACTGAAATCGCTGCGCTGCGGCTGCGGAACCCGGCGTGAAGAACCACTGCCCGCCCGTAGCCACGACGAAGCCTGCGGCAGAATAACCGCCGCAGGCCCTCTTCGCATTGATGTCACCGAACGCGCCCTGACCCGGCCATGGTCTTGCCGGCCGCGCCAGGGTCAGCAGACTCAGGCGTTGTTGATCTGGATGCGCCGCGGGGTCTGCTCCGGCTTTTTCGGAATCACGATCTCGAGCACGCCGTGCTTGCCCTGCGCGCTGATGCTGTCGGCATCGGCACTATCGGGCAGACCGAAACGGCGATGGAAGAGGCCGTGCGAACGTTCGACCCGGGTAAATCGCTCACCCTCGGTGACCGCATTGCTCTTGCGCTCGCCGCGAATGCTCAGCACGCCCTTTTCCATGCTGATATCGATGTCGTTCGGGTCGACGCCAGGAATATCGCACTGGATGACGAAGCGCTGCGCTTCTTCCTTGACGTCCACGCGCGGCGTCCATTGGCTGGTCACCACATTGCTCTGGTCGTCCTCATTGACGTTCCAGAACTTTTCCAGGATCTGCTTGAAATCGCCAGGGAGCGAACGGTCGAAGCTGACGGGGTTGTAACGAAGCATGCTCATGAACTGCTCTCCATAGTGTGCGCGACACCAGCGCCGCGCTTGCTCGATAAACTATGGCTGCGCGCAAACTTTTCAAGCCGGCCCGCTCATCTGTTCAGCCAGCGGTTCGCTATGATGGGCGTCCGCCCGTTCGGCGGCAGACAAGGAGTAAATGATGAGCATTCAAGTCGGTGACAAGCTGCCCGAAGCCACTCTCAACAGCGTCGGCAAGGAAATCCAGGCTCTCAGCGTCGGCGATATTTTCAAGGGCAAGACCGTCGTTCTGTTCGCTGTTCCGGGCGCCTTCACACCCACCTGTTCGGCCAAACACCTGCCCGGATTTGTCGAACACCTGGCAGCAATTCGTGCCAAGGGAGTCGATACGATTGCCTGCGTCGCGGTCAATGACGCCTTCGTCATGCAGGCTTGGGCGAAGAGCCAGGATGTTCCGGACGATATCCTGATGCTTGCCGATGGCAATGGTGCCTTCACTCAATTGCTCGGACTTGAACTCGATGCCACCGCGTTCGGAATGGGAATGCGCAGCAAGCGTTTTGCCCTGGTTGCCAACGACGGCGTGGTCAAGCAGTTGTTCGTCGAAGCACCCGGAGAATTCAAGGTCTCGTCGGCGGAACACGTCCTCTCTGCTCTCTGAGCCGGTTCGACCGGTACCAGCAGGCGTCGGCCGTCTCTGCAATGGCAGCAGGCCGTGCTGAGGATAAGCTAGTGTGGTGTTGCGCACTTGTCGGCACAAATAAAATCGATGGATTCGGCCATGTGGCGAGGCGCGTATCGCCGCCAACGCTGGTGGCCCTGGCAAGATGCGCAACGACGGCACAGGGTCGAAGACGCGATTTTATGTGTCGCATAGTGTGCAACACCTCACTAGACGCAGGTAGCAACGGGCCTTGCTGGATCGCTGATCCACCCGCTCCACGACGGCGCAAAGAGGCGCGCGCCGTCGATCCCGGCATGATGCATCGCCAGCAGGTTGTGGCAGGCAGTGACGCCCGATCCGCACATCGCTGCGACCTCAGTCGGCGGACGATCCCGAAGCAGGGCGGTGAACTCCGCGCGTAATTGCTCGGGAGATTTGAAGCTGCCGTCGGCGCGCAGATTGTCGGCCACCGGGCGGTTGATCGCACCGGGCACGTGGCCGGCAACCGGGTCGATCGGTTCGAGCTCGCCTCTGAAGCGCGGGCCAGGCCGCGCGTCCATCAGAATCAGTCCTTGCGCACTGCGATCGGATTGGACTTCGGCGAAATCGACAAACTTCGTCCGGTCGAAATGCACCTCGACGTCACTATGGCTACGTGCGCGCTCAGCCTGCTCCAACGCCAGCCCGGCATGCACCCACGCAGCGTAGCCACCGTCGAGGACTGCAACAGCGTCGTGACCGACCGCGCGCAGCATCCACCACAGCCGCGCGGCCATGCTGGCATTCGCACTGTCATAGCAAACCACCTGCATCCCGGCGACGAAGCCCCATCTCGACAGCAACTTGGAGAAATCCGCGTCGGACACAAACGGATGTCGGCCAAGACCGCTGCGGCTGCGGTCCGAAAGATCGAGGTCGAGATCGGCGTAGACGGCCCCCGGCAGATGCGCCTGGACGTACTCTCGTCGTCCCTGGGCGGTATCACCAAGATCGAAACGGCAATCCACCACCAGCACCGCGTTGGCTGTGATCAGTTGGGCCAGCGCGTCCACGCTGATGAGGCTGGTAAATTTCATGCGAATAGTTCCATGCGCCGCCTGAGATTGATCAGCATAGCCGCAGTTGCGCCCCAGACCCGGCGACCCTCGACGTCAAACTCATGGATGGTGCGCAAGCGTCCGCGGAATTCGATCTCGCGCATGCGGGCGCGCGACTCATCGAGGAACAGCGATAACGGTGCCTCGAACACATCAGCCACTTCGTTATGATCGGGCCGAATCTCGAAGCCGGGACGCAGACGCGCAACCACCGGGACGATCCGGAACTGGGTGATGGTGTCGAGTGGATCGAGATAGCCCAAGGGCTCGATCCAATGCGCCTCGATGCCGACTTCCTCATGGGTCTCGCGCAGCGCTGCCGCACTTGGGCCGGCATCGCCGGGTTCGATGCGTCCGCCCGGAAAACTGATCTGACCGGCATGCCGGGCCAGATGGTCGGTGCGCTGGGTGAGCAGGACGGTCACCGCATGGTCGCGCTCGATCAGGGCTACCAGAACGGCAGCCTGGATCGGTTGGCCAGCATGCAGCAGGTCAGCCACATCGACGTTGTTCCAGCCGGGGCCGAGCGGAGGATCATCGAGCCGATGCAGCGATCGGGTAATCCGGCCGTAGAGGGCCTCAACCACCGCCGGCTTCCTCGCGCGCGCGACGCGCTGGCAGCACATCGAACATCACCCGCAGCCGCTCGGTTTCGATCATCGTTGCCCAGCTCGAAATCTCGTCAGCCGTGCGTAGACAGCCTTCGCACAGCCCGTCATCACGCAGATTGCATACGCTGATGCAGGGCGTGAGCGTGGGGCGGTTGTAGCTGGAGATGAAGAATCCCATGGCATCCAGAAAAGCAAAAGGCCGGCACCAGTGTTCGGGTACCGGCCTCTGCGAAGTCCCGAGTTTACTTGACGTCGACCAGCTTGATCTCGAACACCAGGGCTTCGTTCGGGCCGATCGGACCCTGACCACGCATGCCATAGGCCTGATCCGGCGGCAGGAAAATCTGCCAATGGTCACCGACCTTCATCAAGGGCAGCACTTCCTGCCATCCCTTGAGCACCGAATCAACCTTGAACGCCGCCGGCACGCCGCGCGCGAACGAGGAATCGAATTCCAGACCGCTGGTCAGCGAGCCACGGTAGTGCACGCTGACCTCGCTGTTCTTCAGTGGTCGCTTGCCTGAGCCATCTTCGATAATCCGGTACTGGATGCCGCTCGGCAGGGTGACGATTCCCTTCTTGACCTTGTTCTCCGACATGAACTTGTCGGCCTTGACCTTGTTTTCGCGGGCCAGCGCTTCGTACTTCGCCATCGCCTCGGTCTTGAGCTTCTCGCTCATCTTCTCGAGCGCTGCACGCATGTCCTGCGCGGGCACGCTGGGCGGACGCTTGGCATAGCCATCCTGGAGCGCACGCAGCACAATGGCCAGATCGACATCAAGTTTCTTCTCGACAAAATCGTTGCCGATCTCGTAGCCGATCGCGTAGCTCAGCTTGCCCTTGTCGGTGGTGGTGTCCTGCGCGGCAACATTGCCCGCAATCATGGCCGCCAAAGCGACGGCGCCAAAACGCAACATCATGGGTATTCTCCAGGTGGGAAACAGTTTCGCCGGGGCGAAAGCGTGCATTCTACAGAACAGCGGGCCGCCCCGTCACGCAGGGATTGTGGCGATGCGGCAGACCCCGGGTGGCGCGGATAATTCCTCCAGCAGAAGATCTGCTCAGCCAGTGTTCATGCGCGTGCAGGCGACCAAGCGACTAAACTCTGCACCCCTCTTGCGGAGCACATCATGAGCTATCAGACCCTGCTGATCGAAAGTGGCCAGCGCATCTGCACGATCACGATCAATCGACCGGACAAGCTGAATGCCTTGAATCGGCAGACCATCAGCGAACTGCGCCAGGCCATCGAGCAAGCCGGACAGGACAGTCAGATCGGTGTGGTGGTCATTACGGGCGCCGGGCCCAAGGCCTTCATCGCGGGCGCCGACATCAGCGAACTCGCCGAACTCGATGGCGTCCAGGCGCTGGCGTTCTCGCGCTACGGGCAGGCGCTGATGACGGCGATCGAGCGCCTGGGCAAGCCGGTGATCGCGCGCATCAATGGATTCGCCCTTGGCGGCGGCATGGAGCTCGCCATGGCCTGCCATCTGCGCATCGCGGCTGACACCGCCAAATTTGGCCAGCCAGAGATCAATCTCGGTGTACTGCCCGGCTTCGGTGGCACGCAACGCCTGCTGCGTCTGGCCGGACGCAGCGCCACTCTGGAACTCTGCCTGCTTGGCACCTCGATCAACGCCGCACGCGCGCTCGAGCTCGGCATCGTCAATCGCGTGGTGGCGGTCGATCAGCTCGATGCCGAAGTTGCGGCGCTGGCGCAGCAACTGGCCCAGTCGGCGCCACAGGCACTCAATGGCATCCTCAATGCGATCACGCTCGGCGCCGAGGCTTCGATCGATGTCGGCCTCGACTATGAATCGCTTGCATTCGGGGTCTGCGCTGCAACCGCCGATATGCGCGAAGGTACGCGGGCGTTTCTCGAACGCCGCAAGCCGACGTTTGGTTCGCGCGGCTCGGAGTAAAGCGCAGCAGGATCGCCGCAAACTACTGCCGCGCCGTGATCAACACGGTGCGGCACTAGCGTGGTGTTGCACACTAGCGGCCGCTTCAGCGCTTCAATGAGCCGGGTGCGTGTACTTCTTCTCGCCCGCGGTCACGGCGAGGTCGAGGCGATTTTCCGGCGGCGGCAATGGGCAGGTCGAGTAGTCGCTAAACGCGCAAGGCGGGTTGTAGGCCTTGTTGAAGTCGAGAACGATCCGACCGTCGGCGGCCGGCGTCGCGTAGAAGAATCGGCCCGGCCCATAGGTTTCGCGACCACTGGTGCGATCGGCGAAGATGAAGAAATAGTCGGTCTCGCCGACTTCGATAACGGGATAGAGCCGAAACTCCTTGCCATCGCGGGTAAAGCTGGCATAGCCCGGATTGGGCATCTTCTCGATCATGCCCAGCACGTTCTGGATCTCGATTTCCTGCGCCACCGCGTGCGGCGTCCAGACCGCGTCAATGCGCCATTGCGGATCGACGTCGTAATAAGGAATACCGGTGAACCCGCTGCGTGTGCTGGCGTCGGCATCCTTGACCCGCAGTGCAAGCTTTCCGCCGCGCTCGATCAGGGCGATGCTCGCCGTCTCACCGAGCAGGATGCGACAGGGCGCATCACTGCTGTCGGGCTTCAATGCGTACACGCCCGACTGCGGCACCGCATCTGCCCAGTTGTCGGTGGCGTAGCACTGCACGCGGAGCGCTGGGCTACCGACGTCGAGTACCAGCGCTGCCTCGCTACCGGTGACGGTGAGCGAGCCCAGATTTTCTGGCCCGATCGCCAGCACGATCGCGCGATCGTCGGCCGAACCGACCGTCTGCTCACCCTCGCTGAGCCAGTGCAGGCCAACCAGAGACAGCCAGCCATCGGGCTTGGTCAGATTGCCGACCCGTTTGCTACGCCATTGTTCGATTTCGGCAAGATAGGGATCGACCGAGGCCGCAGGCGCCGTGGCGGTCATTGCGTCCGCGGCAGGCGCGGATTCCGGCTTTGCATTGGCTGGATTCTTTCCGCAAGCGGCGAGCATCGTTACCACCGCGAGTGCCAGCAGGCTTTTGTAGCGCATCATCGGTACTCCTTCTGAATCATTGGCCGCGCAGGAACAGCCGGTCCAGATCCTGCATGCCCATTGCCACCCAGGTCGGACGACCATGATTGCACTGGGCTGAGCGTTCGGTCGATTCCATCTGCCGCAAGAGCGCGTTCATTTCAACAATTGAGAGTCGGCGATTGGCGCGGATCGAACCATGACAGGCCATCGTCGCCAGAATTTCGTTCTGCATCTCCTGCAGCCGTCTCGAATTCTCGTGCTGGCTGAATTCCGAAAGCACATCGCGCAGCAACTGCTCAACATCGGCGCCGTCGAGCACGAGCGGAATCCGCCGGATGGTGATTCGCTGCGGTCCCGAGCGGCCAAGCTCGATGCCTAGCCCGGCGAGTTCGGCGGCGTGCGTCTCGGCGGCATCCGCTTCGCGCGTACTGACCGACATCGCGATCGGCACCAGCAACATCTGCGATGGAATGCTTCCGCAGGCCTGCTCCGCTTTCAGGCGTTCGTAGGTGATCCGCTCATGCGCTGCGTGCATATCGACGATGATCAGACCTTGCGCGTTCTGTGCCAGCACATAGACACCGTGCAGTTGCGCGATGGCGAATCCGAGTGGCGGAATATCCTCTGACTGCGGGAGGGTGGGCTCGGAGCCTCGGGAATCGCCAGGCCGGGCAGGCTCTGGAGGCAAGCCCGCATTGCCGGAGCCACCGTATAGCGAGGCATAGGCGGCCAACTGCTCGGTCACCCGCAATCCGAGTCCGGACTGCTGATTGCCCAGCCACGGAGCCGGCGCTCGCGCAGCGTCCGTCTGCGTCGATTGGGCGGGCCAGGTCGGAGGCATATTCGCATTCGCGGTGGCAGCCAGACCAGCGCGCGTCTGCGCCAGGGCTTCGTGCAGGGTGCGATACAGAAAATCATGGACCAGGCGTGACTCGCGAAAACGAACCTCGGCCTTGGCCGGATGCACGTTGACATCGACCTGGTGGGGATCGATTTCAAGAAAGAGCACAAAGGCAGGATGGCGGCCGTGGAACAGCACATCGGCATAAGCCTGGCGCACGGCATGGGCGACCACGCGGTCACGAACGAGTCGACGATTGACGTAGAAGAACTGACGATCGGACTGTGATCGCGAAGCCGTTGGCAAGCCAACCCAGCCGTACAGTTGCAGACCTGCGCCACTGTGTTCGATACGCAGGCTGTTGTGCAGGAATTCCTCGCCGAGCATGGCATCGACACGCGCCTCGGGCGCCTGTCCACTCGCTGCATCGCGCATCAACTCGCGCCCATTGTGGCTCAGCGCAAAGGCCACTTCCGGCCGCGCCAGCGCGAACGCTCGCAGGCATTCCTCGATGTGACCAAGCTCGGTACGTTCGGCACGTAGAAATTTGCGGCGTGCCGGGACGTTGAAGAAGAGTTCGTGGATTTCTACCGTACTGCCTTGCGGATGCTGCGCCGGGCGCACCGCAGACAGCAGGCCATTGTCCGACTCGATGCTGTAGGCGTTGTCGGCGTCAGCCGTACGCGAGACCAGTCGGAAGCGCGAAACCGACGCGATGCTCGGCAGCGCCTCGCCACGGAAGCCCATGCTGCGCACCGATTCCAGGTCATCGAGCGAACCGATCTTGCTGGTCGCGTGCCGGGTCAAAGCCAGATTCAGATCATCGGCCGCGATGCCACTGCCGTTGTCGCGCACACGCACCAGTTTGACGCCGCCCGCCTCGAGCGCAATGTCGATACGGGTAGCGCCGGCATCCAGGCTGTTCTCCACCAACTCCTTGACCACCGAAGCAGGACGCTCGATGACTTCGCCAGCGGCGATCTGGTTGATCAGGTTCTCGGGAAGCTGGCGGATGCGCACGGTCGGGGTCGTTGCTGCGATGACCGCCGATTGTACGCGATCGCCAGCGCGGCCAAGCACAAGTCGCCAGCGCGGCAACGATCCTATGCGGAGAACCTTCCTCGGCTCACCCGGAACTGGGCGGCAACTTGAGTACTGCGCCGGCCCAGACATTGTCCGACTGCAGTTGGTTGGTTTCACGCAGCGCCATCACGCTGCATCCATGGCGCTGCGCAATCGCCGACAAAGACTCGCCGCGCGCCACCACGTGGTGCGAGGGCCGTTGCGGATTGGCGGCAAACCAGGTGCCTTGCGGCGGCGTGCTGGAAAAATATTCGCGGATACCTTCAGTAACCGCCGCGGCCAGCTTGGCGCGATGGCCGGGATCGTTGAGCCGCTTTTCTTCCGCCGGATTGCTGATGAATGCGGTCTCGACCAGGATCGAGGGCACATCGGGTGAGCGCAGCACCACAAAATTGGCACGTTGCAATTCGCGCTTGTGCAGATTTCCGATACGCGCCAGGCCGCGCAGGACGTTCGAGGCAACGACTTCGCTGGCACCCATCGTCGCGCCCTGGGAAAGGTCGAGCAGGACCGCCGCGAGCATGGAATCCTTGCCGCCCAGCGACACGCCACCGACCAGATCGGCCTGGTTCTCCTGGCGCGCGAGCATGCGCGCTGCCTCACTCGATGCGCCCCGCTGTGACAGCACGAACACTGACGAGCCGCGTGCCGACTTGTTGGTAAAGGCGTCGGCGTGGATCGATACAAACAGGTCCGCCTTGGCCTCGCGAGCCAACGCGTAGCGCTTCTCCAAGGGGATGAAGAAATCCGTGTCACGGATCAGCACGGCACTCATGCCGGGTTGAGCGTTGATCTCGGCGGCGAGCGACTTGGCCACGGCGAGCGTAATGTCCTTCTCGCGCGATCCTGCTGCGCCCAGCGCACCCGGATCGTCGCCACCATGACCGGCATCAATCGCGACCACGACTTTGCGTTCGCCGCTGGGACGCCATTGTGCTTCGGTCTTGACGACGACCGGACCCGACTCCTGCTCGAACAGATCGAGCACCAGACGGTGCCCATGCTCACCCGCAGGCGCGAGCAGAAACGTCTTGGGTTGCACCGCGCGCTCCAGATCCAGGACCAGGCGCAGGTTCTTGCCCTGGCGACCCGAGCGCACACCGCGCACGACACCCTTGCCGGCCGGAATGCCGAGCGCGGCTGCCGAGGCTGCGGGTATGTCGAGCACGACACGATGCGGGGACTCGAGGACGAAGAGCTTGTACTGGATGGGTGCACTGATGTCGAAAACGACTCGCGTGTGATCGCTGGCATCCCAGTAGCGGACCGAGCGGAACTCGGCCGCCGACGCCTGATCTGCGCCGACCATAGCCAATACCAGTCCCAGAGCCCGAGCGGCGCGCATGATCATGCCCGGTATTCAACCGCGCCGAATCCATAAATGCAAGGTTTTTTCTTTGAAAATCCAATACCTGCGTCTGATTTCTCGGATTGGCATGACAAAACGGGTCAAGCCCGTTCAATTGAAAGCAGTTGTGCCAGCGCCTGCTCCACAGCCTGCCCAAGGGTGCCCTGCCCAGTGAGGCGGATCAATCGGGCTTCTCCTTCGTGCGAGAGCTCGATGTCGAAGTCGATCGCTGGCAACACGCCGCTGCCGCGCTCTGGCCATTCCACCAGGACCACGGCATCGGCCGCCAGCAACTCATCGAGCCCCAGTTGCATCAGTTGCTCGGGCGATTCCATCCGGTAGAGATCGAGGTGGTGCAGGACGCTCTCGTTCAACTCGTAGGATTCGAGCAGCGTGAATGTCGGACTCTTGACCCGCATGCCGGGAAGACGCGTCTGAATGATCGCGCGCACCAGGCTGGTCTTGCCCGCGCCCAGCTCTCCGCGCAAGCCAATCAGCAGGGGCGGACGCAGGACAGCGGCCAAGAGCGCGCCGAGCCGCCCGGTCGCGGCGAGATCGAGCAGCCGGAGTTCAATCGTCATGGATTGACGACCCGGCCGAGCCGCGCGATCAGATCGGAGGCCAGCAGTCCACGCTCTCCGTTCGCGGATGCGGCGAGATCGGCGGCCCGGGCGTGTGCCCAGACACCTGCGCGCGCTGCATCGAATGCCGACAGCCCCTGGGCACGGAAGGCGGCGATGATGCCGGTCAGTGCATCGCCCATGCCCGCACTTGCCATGCCGGGATTGCCGATGGGGCAGACTTCGATATCGCCTGCGCTGCTGCCGACCAGGGTGCCTGATCCCTTCAATACCACAGCGTCTCCGCATCGCTGCAATAGAGCGCGCAGTGTCGCGTAGCGATCCCGTTCGAGTTCGTCGACTGCGCAGTCGAGCAGGCGGGCGGCCTCACCCGGATGCGGTGTGCAGATTGAATCGGCCGGTACTGGCGTGCCCGATGCCGCAAGAAGATTGAGCGCATCGGCATCGAGCACCAGCGGTTTGCCTGATTGCAGCGCTGCCCGCAACATCACGCGGCCCCAGTCCTGTGTGCCCAGACCGGGGCCGACTGCCACCACGTTGGCCTTTTCCAGCAGAGGCAGCACGCGGTCGACCTCCTCACAGGCCCGCGCCATGATCTCAGGTCGCTGAGCCAGACAGGCGCCAATGTGCTCCGCGCGGGTCGCGATGCTCACCCAGCCGGCGCCAGCGCGCAGTGCGGCTTCGCCAGCAAGCAGAGCTGCTCCAGCCATCCCATGATCACCACCGATCACCAGGACATGACCATGATGGCCCTTGTGCGCGATGCGGCTGCGCGGCGGCAACAGCCGCTGGACCTCGGCCGCGTCGATCAGCCGAACGCTGCGCTCCGCTTCGATCGACAGGCCGAGCCTGTCCAGTCGCAGTTGTCCGACCTTGGCGGCAGCCTGGGCGGTGAATTGCCCCTGTTTCCAGCCAATAAGTGCCAGGGTCATGTCCGCATTGACGCAGATGCCGGCAGTTACGCCAGTGTCGGCGTCAAGGCCCGAAGGCACATCGACCGAAAGCGTAGGCCAACCAGCTGCATTGATGGCTTCGATGGCCGCCTGATGTTCACCTGCTGGTGCGCGGCTCAGTCCAATCCCGAATACGCAATCGATCTGCAGCTCGGGTTTCAGCATCCCGGCGAGATCAGACAGACTGGATTCACCGCCGCTGCGCAACCACTCGGCGCGCGCAGCAACGGCTTCAGCCGCCGATCCGGGCGCACCTATGCGAATCAATTGCACCGCAATGCCGGCCTGCAAGGCCAGCCGCGCCACCACATAGCCGTCACCGCCGTTGTTGCCACTGCCACAGAAGATGCGCCAGATGGCAGCCTCGGGCCAATGCGTGCGTGCACAGCGGAATATGGCCTGACCTGCACGCTGCATCAAGGCGTGACTATCCGGTCCGCCGCCATCGGCAATGCGCTGCTCGAATGCGCGCATGGATTGCGCAGTGTGCAGACTTCGGGTGGTGGTCGGGTGCAGCGATCGGGTCATCGGCTGATTATACTGGTCCATCGTGGATACCCTGATCGCCAGCAAGGAAACACCGATCGACTTCGACGGACTGCGCGCGCGCATCCGCGATTGGACCGCTGAACTCGGTTTCCAGGACTGTGGCATCAGCAATGCCAGCCTGGCTGCGGACGAGGCGCACCTGCTCGACTGGCTGGCGGCCGGTCGTCATGGCCGGATGGAATATATGCAGCGGCACGGCACGCGGCGCTCCCGACCCGCGGAATTGCAGCCCGGCACGCTCAGCGTGATATCGGTGCGGATGGATTATCTCAGCCCGGATACTGCCGATATGCAGTCGGTGCTCGATGCGCCGGAACTCGCCTATGTGTCGCGCTATGCACTGGGTCGCGACTATCACAAGCTGGTGCGTTCACGGCTGCAGAAGCTTGCCGACTTGATCAGCGCCGAGGTCGGAGCATTTGGCTACCGCGCCTTCTGCGACAGCGCGCCGGTACTGGAGAAGGCATTGGCGCGCAATGCCGGGCTCGGCTGGATCGGCAAGCACAGCAATCTGATCCACCCCAAGCGTGGCTCCTGGTTCTTCATCGGCGAGCTCTACACCGACCTGCCCTTGCCGAGTGACCCTGCGGAGCTCGGCGACTACTGTGGCACCTGCACGCGCTGCATCGATGTCTGCCCGAGCCAGGCCATCGTCGCGCCCTACCAGGTCGATGCGCGGCGCTGCATTTCCTATCTGACGATCGAGCTCGACGGCTCCATCCCCGAAGCGCTGCGCCCGCTGATGGGCAACCGCATCTACGGCTGCGATGATTGCCAGCTGGTCTGTCCCTGGAACAAATTCGCCCGACTCTCGGCCGAAGCGGATTTCCGAGCGCGCCATGCACTCGATTCGACCAGCTTGGTCGAACTGTTCGGCTGGACCGAAGACGAATTCATGCAGCGAACCGAAGGCTCGGCGATCCGCCGGATCGGCTACCTGCGCTGGCTGCGCAACATCGCGGTGGCACTCGGCAACGCGCCGCGCGCCGAAACAATTCTGGGCGCACTCGAACTGCGCCGCGATCATCCCAGCGCGATGGTCAGCGAACACGTCGAATGGGCGATCAGGCAACAGCACAACACGGTTTCCTGAATCCGGTCGACGAGTGGCCCGCAACAGCTGGAGCCCGGGCTGCTCGCGTTTCCGCTGTTGCAGCGGCTAACCCCGGCGGCGCTGGCGGCGCGCGGTGATCTGCGCAAGCAGACCTCGGGTCACCGCATCCGCAGCTTCGGGCACCTGACCACGCGCCATGGCCTGCTCGAGCGAATTGGCCAGTTTCTTGCCGAGCTCGACACCCCACTGATCGAATGCATTGACGCCCCATAGCCGCGACTGCACGAACACCTTGTGCTCATACAGCGCGATCAACGCGCCCAGCGACTGTGGTGACAGACTATCAAGCAGATACACCGTGCTTGGTCGATTGCCCGGATGGTGACGATGCGGGTCAGTGGTATTGGCGGGCGTTCCGTCGGAGAGCGCGGCACTCTGCGCCAGCATATTGGCGAGCAGCGCATTGTGATGTGTGTGTTGCGCATGATCCGGATTGATCACGCCGATAAAATCCACCGGCGCAACTTCCGTTCCCTGGTGCAGTGCCTGAAAGAAGGCATGCTGCACATCGGTGCCGACACCGCCCCAGACCACCGGAACGGTGGCACCGGTGACCGCCGTGCCATCGATCCTCACCGACTTGCCATTGCTCTCCATCTCGAGCTGCTGCAGGTAGTTGGGAAACTCGCGCAGGCGCGGATCGTAGGGAACCACGCAGAGACTGGAATAGCCCAATACGTTGCGGTGCCAGTAACCCATCAAGGCAGCCAGCACGGGAAGATTCTCGGCCATCGGCGCGCCGCGGAAATGCTCGTCCATCGATGCAGCGCCATCAAGGAAGGCCTCGAACCGGGCCATGCCCAGGCGCAGCGCAACCGCGAAACTGACCGATGACCACAGCGAATAGCGTCCGCCGACCCAGTCCCAGATCGATAGCACGCGCAACTCGGATACACCGAAGGCGATGGCCGCATCCGGTCTCGAGGTGACAGCGAACATCCGTTCGGATGCCCGGGCTTCGTCCAGACCTGCCACCAGCCAATCGCGCAGGGCAGCGCCGTGCAGGAGCGTCTCGCGCGTGGAAAAACTCTTGGAGACCATCACTACCAGGGTGCAGGCGGGATCAAGGCGCGCCATCAGTCGATCGAGGGCATGCCCGTCTACGCCGGAGAGAAAATGCACTTCAGGGCTGTCGACATCGGCCGGCAACGCATCCAGAAGGAGCCGCGGACCCAGATCGGAACCACCGATCCCGACATTGATGACATGGCGCACGCGCCGCCCATCGGCGAATCCAGATGCACGCAGGCGCACCACACACTCGCGCATGCGTTCGCGCGCCTGAAAAACAAGTTCGGCCTCCTGGCTGAGCGCAGCCGGTGCGGAGCCCGGCGGAGCCCGCAACAGGGTATGCAACACGGCGCGATCTTCGCTGGCATTGATGCGCTCTCCAGCAAACATCGCGCCGATCGCAGCGGGAACGGCTGCGCGCTCTGCCTGCGCCAACAGCGCGGCCAGGGCAGGACCATCCATGAGCGATCGGGAGAAATCGGCGAACAGGGGACCCACCCGGCGTTGCAGCAGCCCGTTGCGAGACGCGCCGCCGGCGTCGATCAGATCGGCAATACGGGTTTGCAACAGTCGCTGCTTGTGTTGATCCAGCACGGGGACTCCATTTGGGGTTGGCTACAGGCAGATACGGACAAAGGCGCGCAGTCCGGACCAGGCCCAAGACTCGCATTGCTGCACTGCAAATTCAACGATCATGAGTGATCCGCCGAAGGCACAGACGGATTCCGGAATTCGTGGCCGAATCGCGGTCAAAAAAAACCCTCGCTGAATTCCAGCGAGGGTTGAATCGGAGTGACGATTACTTAAACAATGCGCCCTGCTTAGGTGAGGATCACTCGGAAGCGATCAAGGTACTCACCGGCGACTTGAACTGTACTCTGCCCAGTGCGAAAAAGCAACAGTCTGTTGTGCCGGAACAACCACTGTTGCATAAAGCCAACAGGACCCGACCGGATCAAGGTCGTTCCCATAGAAAATCATTTAAATCAATACGTTATCGATCAGCCGCGCCTTCCCCAGGCGCGCCGCCAGCAGGATCACCCGATCCTCGGGCGCTGAATCCTCGGTCTGGCCGAGATCCGAGGCCCGGCGAACCGAGACGTAGTCGACATTGAACCCCTCGCCAACCAGGCGCGCCTGGGCCTCCGCCTCGACGGCGGCGATCGCGCGGCCGGCACGGATCTGGCTCGCCATCCACTGCAGGCAGCGCTGCAATCCGGCGGCGCGTTCGCGCTCGGCGTTCGACAGATACTGATTGCGCGAACTCATGGCCAGACCCGAGTCTTCGCGGATGGTCTTCCCGGACTCGATCTGGACATCGATGTGCAGATCGTGCACCACACGGCGGATCACCAGCAATTGCTGATAGTCCTTCTGGCCGAAGACCGCGATCTGCGGCTGAACCATGTTCAGCAGCTTTGCGACCACGGTGGCGACGCCATTGAAGTGGCCCGGCCGGAACGCGCCACACAGGATGTCAGCCAACTCCGGCACGTGCACACTGACAGCCCGCTCGACCCCGTACGGGTAGACCTCGTCCACACCCGGATGGAACAGCAGATCGCAGCCCTGCGCAGCGAGCCCGTCCGCATCGCGTTCCAAGGTCCGCGGGTAGGCGTCGAAATCCTCGTTGGGACCGAACTGCGAGGGGTTCACAAAGATGCTGGCCACCACGCGATTGCCAAGTTCGCGCGCGCGCTCGATCAGCGCGTAGTGCCCGCGATGCAGATTGCCCATGGTGGGAACCATCACCACGGAATCACCCTGCTTGCGCCAGGCCGAGACGTGGCTGCGAACCTGAGAAATGGTAGTGGCGCGCAACATGAGCGGACTCAGTAGCTGTGTTCGGGGGCTGGAAAGGCAGCGCTGCGCACATCGGCAGCGAAGGCCCGGATCGCCTCATCGATACTGCCCCGACCTTGCAGAAAATCCTTGACGAAGCGGGGACGCTTGCCGACGCTGAGCCCGAGCAGATCGTAACTCACCAGAATTTGGCCATCGCATTCCACACCTGCGCCGATACCGATCACCGGGATCGACACCAGAGTACGCAACTCGGCAGCGAGCGTCGACGGTACGCACTCGAGGACCAGGATGTCGGCGCCGGCCTGCTCGACTGCAACCGCTGCATCACGGATGCGCGCGGCGGCCGACTCGTTTCGGCCCTGCACCCGGAAGCCACCAAAACGCAGCACCGATTGCGGGGTCATTCCGACATGGGCGCAGACCGGAATTTCGCGTTCGCTCAAGTAGCGTATCGATTCGAGTACCGGACCGTCGCCCTCGAGCTTGACCATGCCGGCGCGCCCCTCGGCGAGCAGTCGCGCAGCATTTCGGAAAGCGACGCCAGGCTCCGGATAACTTGCAAACGGCATGTCCGCGACCAGCAAGGCGCGACGAACGCCACGCGCCGTAGCGGCGCAGTGATAGATCATCTGATCGATGTCCACACTCAGCGTGTTGGCATGTCCCTGCACCACCATGCCGAGGGAATCACCAACCAGCACCAGATCAACGCCGCAACGATCAAGTGCAGCGCCGAAGCTCGCATCATAGGCCGTGGCGGCGACAATCAGCTCGCCATCGGCCTTCATCTTTCGAAGCGCCGGCACGGTGATCGGCAGATGGGCGATGGCGGGATCGGCGGCATTCATGACGTTGTCCTGGGACTGTGCGCTGCTGCCCGGTCCGACCAAAGCAGCGGATTGGATTCAGCCGGCAGTCTTACCACATCGGCGTGAGGGAGTTTGCTCAACTCCTGCTGCCACTGTGGCACGCGTGGATCGCCGAGCCGGGTAGCCAGCTCAATCAAGGGCAGCAGTACAAAAGCGCGCTCGCGAAAACGCGGATGCGGAATGGCGAGTTCCGCCGTTGCAAACACGCGTTCGCCGAACAGGATGAGGTCAAGGTCGATCCGGCGCGGACCCCAGCGCGTACCATCACGGCTGCGTCCCAACGAACGCTCGATCGCGAGCATCGACTCGATCAGGGCTTGCGGCGAAAACCGCGCTTCGATGGCGACGATGCCGTTGATGAAATCCGGCTGATCACTCAGGCCCCAGGGGGCGCTGCGGTACAGCGCGCTCACGCCGCAAAGACGCACACCGGCTAGAGACTCAAGTCTTTGCGTCGCCTGCCTGATCTGCAGTTCGGGTTCTCCCAGATTGGCGCCAAGCCCGATGTAGGAAACCTCGCTGATTGCCGACGCCATCAATCACCTGCGGAATCTGTTGATGCCGGTGATCCCTTGCCCGATGTCGGCTTGCGGCGGCGCTTGCGACGCTTGCGGGGTGCTGCGGACTCATCACCCGGTGCTGCGCTGGTTGCCATCGATACACGCACCACCGATTCCGCTGGCGATCCGCCCTGCAGTTCGGTCCAGAACTGCACCGCAGCACGCAGGCGTTCGTCGGCATGCGCACGAAACAGCAGAAAATCGTAGGCCGCGCGGAACCGCGGGTGCGCCAACAGGCGCCCTGCCCGCTTGCGCAGACAGGCATCAAGGCGCGGCTGCAACAACCAGATCTCCTGCATCGGCAAGGAAAACCGCTTGGGCAGCGCGATCCGCGAACACTGTTCGCTGACCACTTCCTGCGCCGCGGACAACCAGGCATCGGCTCCTTCGGAGGCTTCCCTGCGCGCGACGGCCGCCTGCATGGCGGGCCACAGCAAAGCGGCAAACAGGAAGGCCGGTGTGACGGGCTTGCCGTCGCGAACGCGTTCATCGGTGCTTTGCAATGCCGATTCGACCAGCTTCAATGCTGCGGGATCGCGACGCACGGCCTCAGCGCTGGCTGGCAGCAGGGCGTCGAGCAAGTGCAGATCGCGCAGCACCCTGAAACTCTGCAAGGCATGACCTGCCATGAACATCTTCACGCATTCGTCAAACAGACGGGCGGGCGGTGCACCGACGATCAGTTGGCGCAGCCGGCCCATCGCCGCTACTGCCGCAGGATCGATGGAGAATCCGAGCTTTGCTGAAAAACGTGCGGCGCGCAGCATCCGGACTGGATCCTCGCGGAAGCGGCGATCCGGGTCGCCGATCAGGCGCAGCACCCGTTCCTGCACGTCCTTGAAGCCGCCAACATAGTCACGGACGGAGAAATCCTCAACCGCGTAGTAGAGCGCATTGATGGTGAAATCGCGGCGCACCGCGTCTTCTTCAATGCTGCCATAGACGTTATCGCGCACGATCCGGCCATCGACCAGCTCGCGCGCACCGCTGCCATCGTCCTCGGTGCCGCGAAAGGTCGCGACTTCAATGATTTCGGCACCAAAATGCACATGCGCGAGCCGAAACCGGCGGCCAATCAGGCGGCAGTTGCGAAAGAGCTGCTTCACCTGTTCCGGGTGGGCGTCGGTGGCGACGTCGAAGTCCTTGGGATGGCCGCCGAGCAGCAGATCCCGAACCGCACCACCAACGAGATAGGCGGCAAAGCCACCGTCGCGCAGCTTGTAGAGCACCCGCAACGCGTTCGGACTGATATTGCGCCGGGAGATCGAGTGCTGTTCACGCGGCACGCTGACCAGGTTTGCCTCGACATCATCGGGCAGCGCACCGGACAGCCCTGGCGCGGCGGGTGCAGGTTTGCCGCGGCGGAAGGCGCGATCAAATAATCGTTTCAGCATGTGTAGGCGGGGGCATCTGGCGCGGAGATCGCGGGCATGAATCAGGCTGCCCAGCGTAACGGACTTGTCCGATTGAAAACAGTCGCTATACTACGCCGCTCTTTTACCCGGCCTCAAGCCACGCTCCCATCGTCTAGCGGTCCAGGACGTCGCCCTCTCACGGCGAAAACAGGGGTTCGATTCCCCTTGGGAGTACCACTCCGGCTTCGAACAGGTTCCATGACATACGTCGTTACGGAAAATTGCATCAAGTGCAAGTACATGGACTGTGTCGAAGTGTGTCCCGTGGACTGCTTCCACGAGGGTCCCAACTTCCTCGTGATCGATCCCGAAGAATGCATTGACTGCACGCTGTGCGAGCCCGAGTGCCCGGCCAATGCGATCTATCCCGAGGACGACGTGCCGGCGGGCCAGGAAAAATTCATCGCGCTCAATGGCGAACTTGCCAAAGCCTGGCCGGTGATCACCGAACGCAAGGAACCGCCCGAGGACGCCAAGTCCTGGGATGGCAAACCGGACAAGCTCGACCTGCTCGAGCGCTGAACGCCGATCAGAGGATCGGCGTCGGGATGTTTTTGGTCCCGCATCGGCAGGCGCCGCTACCGCTATCAGTCAAGCACGCGCTCGCGGATGGCGAGCAATACCTTTTTGCTGCCCTCATCGTCGACATCGGTGCCATTGCCGTCGGCGACCAGCACTCGCGATTTGGCACCATCGGCGACGACCCTGACCACGCGCAGCAGCTGACGCCGGTTCACTTTGTCCTTGCGCAGCCAGCGTGCCTCGACCGTTTCGATCTCGACATTGATGGTGATGCTGCGGGCAACAGGGTCGATGGCACCCAGGGTCCCGATCTGCGCCTGTTCGATCGCATCACGCACGCGTTCAAAGGCCTCGGTCGGTGCGGCATCAATGAACAACTGCTCGGTGATGTCGGAAGCGCCGGCCTGGACGTCGCTGACCGGTTTCTCGCTGATCCCCGACTGGCTGACCTCACCATGCGGTACCAGCATTACACTTCGACGCGCCGGCGAATCCAGTTCGGGCGGGATTTCCAGTTCCTTGCCCTGCTGCGCCTGCTGATAGACCTCCTTGCGCTCACGCGAGAGCCAACCGCAACCTGCAAGAGCACACAACGACACCGCCATCCCTACGCGCAGCACATTCAAAAGCTTCATCTTGTTCGTCCAGTCAAAGTTCGCCGGTCATTGTAGCCTCGCTACGATGAATTTCGGGCAGACAGCTGCCAACGAATTCATGATGCGTAGCTGACAGGGGGTGTAGTGGCAGGCGCAGGCTGCCCTGCAGCCGCCCCATCTGTTGCAGCAGCCACTTTGCCGGGATCGGATTGGATTCCGCGCCCAGCGCTTGGTACAGGCGCTGCAGGCCAGCGTCGATGTGACCGGCCGCATCAATGTCCCCGCTACCGGCGAGTGCGCACAGGCGCGCAAACGAACGCGGAACCACATTCGCGGCCACCGAGATGGTGCCCACCGCCCCGGTGGCCATTGCGCGCAGGGCAGTCGGGTCATCGCCGCTGAGCACGCAGAATTTTTCGCTGGCCAGTTGCAGGAGATCGCGCATCCGTGCCGGTTCGGCCACTGCCTCCTTGACGCCGATGATGGCGGGGTGCACAGCCAATTCGGCGACCGTTTCCGGAAGCAGATCGCAACCGGTACGCCCGGGCACGTTGTACAGCACCACGGGAAGACCACCGGCATCGGCGATGCACCGATAGTGCGCCAGCAAGCCTGACTGCGTGGGCCGCACATAATAGGGTGTTACTGCAAGCACAGCCTGAGCGCGCTGACGTTGCGCGACTTTGGCCAAGGCCAGAGAGTTTGCCGTTGCCGGCGAACCGATACCGGCGATGACCGGCAATCTGGCCCGCGCCTGCTGCACCGACTCGGCGATGAGCAGCTCGTACTCCGTCTCGTTGAGCAGGGCCGCCTCGCCAGTCGATCCTGCGATCACCAGGGCAGAGGTACCCGCTTCGACATGCCAATCGATCAGCGCCCGCAGCGCCTTGGTATCCAGATTCCCATCGGAATCAAATGGGGTGACAAGCGCACAGATGCTGCCTTGCAATCGCATGGTAGGGCCACTCGGGGAATGAATTGATGTTACTTGCGGCCCTGTTGGGCCACAAGTATTCTGCTTGCAGGCCTGCTCCGGCCAACAGCGGAAATCATTCGTGGCAAGACCCACATCGAACGAGAACTATCTGCTGCTGGCGGCAATCGCCCCACAGGACAAATCACCACTGATGGCCCTGGCCAAACGCATCAGCGAATGCGGTTGTGTTCTGGTGGAGTCGCGACTTTCGGCCCTGGGCACCCATGTCAGTGTCAGCCTGCTCGCAGTCGGCTCCTGGGACGCCATCGCCAAGCTCGAGACTTCGACAGCGCGCATCGAGCGCGACGAAGCGATCAAGGTGCATGTTCATCGATCCGGCGCGAAGCCGATGCAGACCGACCTGCTGCCCTATCTGATCGAGGTGGTAGCGGCCGACAAACCCGGAATCCTGTTCCAGCTGGCCGAATTCTTCGCGCACCATGGCATTTCGGTCGAAAGCCTGACTTCCAGCCGTTTCCGCGCGATGCAGACCGGCGCCGAAATGTTTTCCTCGCAGATCACCATCGGCATTCCGTCGAAGACACACATCGCGGCGCTGCGTGATGACTTCCTGGAATTCTGCGATTCGCTCAATCTCGACGCCATCATGGATCCAATGAAATTTTGAGTACCTGGCTAACACCTGCATCCCAGCACCCAGGCGCCAGCGCGCTACACCGAAGTGTTCCCATGATCCATACCGGGCACTCGGCAGAATCCCGCCCACCCCTTCCCTGTTCCACCCGCGACGACGCCCGTTGCGTCGCGCATCCCTCCCCGGCCAGGAGTAGTCCACTGTGATGTCAGCAAGCAAGCGCATCTACGTTCTCGACACCAATGTGCTGATGCATGATCCAACCGCGATTTACCGCTTCGAAGAGCATGACGTTTTCCTGCCAATGACAGTACTGGAGGAACTGGACGCAGGAAAAAAGGGGACGTCGGAAGTTGCCCGCAATGCCCGCCAGGTCAGTCGATTCATCAATGAATTGATCGAGACCAATGGGGCCGAGAACATCGAGAAAGGTCTCCAGTTACTGCGGCCCAAGGAACTGCGACTACGCAAGAATGGCCAGATCGGCCGCTTGTTGTTCCAGACCAGCGACGCGCTGCCGGCGAAGACGCGCCTGAAGGCAATACCCGACAACCAGATCCTTGCATCGATCCTGGTGCTGCGCGAACAGAATCCACAAGCCGATGTGGTGCTGATATCCAAAGACATCAATCTGCGTATCAAGGCATCTATCTTCGGTGTGCCGGCCGAAGACTACGAAAATGATCGCGCCCTGGATGATTTCAGCCTGCTCTACACCGGACTTGCCGAACTCCCTGCCGATTTCTGGAGCAAGCACAGTCGCAACCTGCGCTCGTGGTCGGAAAAAGGCCACAGCTTCTACGAGATCAAGCTGCGCAAGGACGACACCTGGCATCCCAACCAGTTTCTGTATCTCAACGGTGACGACGAACCCGAGTTCCGTGTACTCAAGGTGCGTGATGGCGTAGCTACCCTGCAGATCGTCGATGATTTCAGCGGCGGCAATCACTCGGTCTGGGGCGTGCATGCACGCAACCGAGAACAGAATTTCGCGATGAACGCGCTGATGGACCCGGAAATCGACTTTGTCACCCTGCTCGGAACAGCTGGAACCGGCAAGACCCTGCTCGCGCTCGCCGCTGGACTGGCCCAGGTCATGGACCAGCAGCGCTATCGCGAGATCATCATGACCCGTGCAACGGTTTCGGTGGGCGAGGACATCGGCTTTCTTCCGGGTACCGAGGAAGAGAAAATGACGCCGTGGATGGGCGCGCTCACGGACAATCTTGAAGTGCTTGCCGATCCGCAGGAAGGTGGATCCTGGGGCCGCGCGGCGACCAATGATCTATTGGCATCGCGCATCAAGATCCGCTCGATGAACTTCATGCGCGGCCGAACCTTTCTCAACCGCTACGTGATCATCGACGAGGCACAGAATCTCTCGCCCAAGCAGATGAAAACCCTGCTGACTCGCGCCGGGCCCGGGACCAAGATGATCTGTCTGGGCAATGTCGAGCAGATTGATACGCCGTATCTCACCGAGACAACATCCGGACTGACCTACGCCGTCGATCGCTTCAAGGCCTGGCAGCACAGCGCCCACATCACCCTGCGCCGCGGTGAACGTTCGCGTCTGGCCGACTTTGCATCGGAAAGCCTGTAGCTGCAGCTCGCGCCCGCTGACTCACAGCGGGCGCGAGGAGATTGCATTGCTGGGTACGCGGGCAAAAAAATGGGGCCCCAGTGGAGCCCCTAGTGGATTCAAGCCCTGAAACCGAAAATCAGAAGTCAAAACGCCAGATAGCCTCGGCTTCCACCATCGATCGACCCGGATCGCTGGAATCGAGACCAGAAACATTGCCCAGGAAATACTCGGATGGCGCATAGCTTGCAGCGAACCGGAGTCGGCCCGCGCGTTCGAAACTATGCTCGTAACCGACGGCGAAATTCTGGTCGGTATAGGTATTGCCGAACGCATTGCTGAGCACCAGCGAGGTCAGTTGCGGCTGCTGCTGACTGCTGTAGCGCAGGGTCAGCCGGTCGGCCGCACCCAGCTGGAAACCGATATCGGCACCGTAGATGTCCAGGTCGCGCCAGGTGAATGCCGGAGTACTGCCGTCATTGAGCAGGGACAGCACGCGAACCGGCAGCGAGGCGCTGTGGAAGGCAACGAGATCACTGTAGAAGACCCGCTGCACGGAGAATGAGACATCGGCGAACGGCAGTGGGGTCCAGCGCGCCACCACACTGGCGCGTGCCGGCAAATCGAAATCGCCAGGACCTGAGTGCACACCGCGGTAGCTCTGGAACGATTCCATGTCGATGCGCGACTGCATCGAGGTGGCAACGCTCAGCTGGTCATTCAGAAGCTGTTCGAAGCCAACGCGAACGCCGACGCCCGATGAGGATTCGGAAACATCCTGCGGCGCATTGATGCGCTGCTCGATCAGCTCGGTACCCAGACCAAACGAGGCGAACTGCTGGTTGGCGATCAGCACTGCCGCGGTCAGCCGCGTGCTGTCGCTGACGGCACGGCTGACACCGGCCGCCAACACATCCTGGACCAGACCAGCACGTGGCAAGTCAGCGTCGCTGAGTGCGCCGAACGAGGAATTGCTGTGCGGAGAATCACTGGCCAGGGTGGAGCTGAAGCTGAGGCTCAGCGGCACGGAAGAATCTGCGGTGCCGAGCTCAAGCCTGACCACCGGCGTTTGCGACCCGAGCACACGACCCATCACCGACGGTGCTTCGAGCGCAGGCTTGTCGGCCCAGGAAAAATCGGGCGTGATCGAAGCGCGTGCATAATCCCGCCATGCGTCCATCACCTCGGATTGCGCGGATACCGGACCGGCGATCGCACAGGCCACCGAAACCGACAGCAATGTCAGCGTAGAGCGACCGGATTGGCGAATCGAATGGAGCATAGTCCCCAGGGCAATGTTGCGAGTCCACGACATCGTCTCAAAAAAACAACAGGACGTCAAATACTCCGTGCACCTTGTGTTTTGGGGCATGATCAGCGGCCTTGCCGAGCGCGGAGTCAGGACGTGTCGTATAAAAACAACAGCCCCGCCGTCCTGCTGATCGGCGGCTCGGAGTCCGGTGGTGGCGCCGGGCTACAGGCTGACCTGCGTGCAGTTCATGCCCATGGCCTGGCCGGCGCCTGCGTGGTGACCGCCGCAACGGCCCAGAACACGCGTGAAGTCCGCTCGCTCAATACCTTGTCCGCCAACCAGGTATCGGCGCAAATGGAGGCGGTGCTGGCCGACATCCGGATTTCCGCGATCAAGCTCGGCATGCTCGGCACCGCGCCGACCGCCAGACGGATCTTCGAGAGGATATGCACGCTGGGCCTGCCGATCGTGCTCGATCCGGTTCTGGTAGCAAGCTCCGGCGGGCGCCTGCTCGACGACGCAGGGCTGAAGTTCGTCCGGGAAAAGCTGCTGCCGAACTGTACGCTGATTACGCCGAATCTGCCCGAGGCGGAGGCCTTGCTGGGTCGCCAACTCGACAGCCTGAAGGCGCGTCGGCTTGCCGCGAGAGAACTCGTTGCGATGGGCGCCAAAGCGGTGCTGCTCAAGGGTGGCCACAGCAAAGGGCCACGGCTGATCGATATCTACGCCGAGGCCGATCAGTTGATCGAACTGGAAGCACGCCGGCTGCCGCTGCAAACGCACGGCACCGGTTGCACCTATGCCAGCGCAATCGCCGCCGGTCTTGCCCTCGGCCTCTCACTGGAGTCTGCGGTCAAGGCCGCGCACGTTTATTTGCAGGCGGCGCTGCGACGTCCATTGCGGCTGGGACGTGACGGGATCTGCAGTCCGGGCATGGCTGAGCCAGTCGCGACCTGGGATTGCGGTAAAATATGATCCTCTCCCACTGAGGTTCCGGTAGCTACATGAACAGTCGTTACAAATTTATTGTCGCAGCACTCGCATTCTGCGCAGCGCACCCTGTGACCGCGGTTGACGCGCCACCAGCAGCGTCCCATCCCCTGGACCTGACCCCTGCCGCGGCAGTGCCGAGTGGACGCGAGAAGATCAGCGATGCCCACGTCCATACCCGGCTCGATGCGACCTTGCAGGCTGATGGAAGCGTGCTCCTGCACTGTGAGCAGACACACGATGCGCGTACTGTCCGCGAAACCCGGCCGGGGAAGGAACAATGAGCCGCCTGCTCGTTGCAGCGCTGAGTCTGTTGCTGGTCGCAATGGAAATCCAGGCCGTGCCCAGCATTCCCTTGCAGTCCGGGGTGCCGGCAAATTTCAGCCTTGCCGCCAACAGCCTGACCACCAGTTATTTCATCAACGCCTCAGCTAGCGACCGTTTTCTCAGGGTGAACCTGGATTCGTCGACCGCGGGCGTGAACATCGGCATGTACTTGCGGCATGGCACGCCGTTTCCCGACAGCCTGAGCGGCGGCAGGCCGATCAGCCTGAGTTATGTCGAAGAATTGGCGCACTACCGCTCGATCGGACCCGACAACAATGAATGGCTGCAGATTGGTCGCACCGGCGCCCAGCCGCTGCGTGCTGGCCCCTGGTATCTGCTGATCGTCAACCTCAATCTGTCGCAAGACACAAGCATTCCGGCAAGTATCACGTTGAATGCCACGCTGTCACAGAGCGAACCGGCGGCGGCTGCCTTCGCGGTCAATTTCAATCCGGTTGCTACGGCACAGGAGCCTTGCAGCACCTCGGAGTGGTTCGACAACACTGCAGCGACACCCATTGCGGGCAACTCCGGCACCACCATCGGAGCGCAACGGCGCAACGCGATGACGCGCGCCGCCGAACTTTTGGCGCAGGAAATGCAGAGCCCGGTACCGATTACCATCGACGCCTGCTGGGACAATCTCGGCACTGGCAACGCGGTAACCCTGGCGCAGGCAGGCCCACGCATCGTGGTGTCCGACCTTCCTCCGATGCCGCGCAAATACACCTGGTATGTCGATGGACCGACAGCGCGCCTGAGTGGCACCGCCTTGTGCAAGGCACTGGACGACGACTGCAGCCGGGCGCAGATCCGCGCCACCTTCAATAATCAGGTCGACACTCCGAGCGCCCTCGGAGCGATCGGGTTTCACTACGGATTCCAGGCCTCGACTACGAACAGCCCGGATTTCATTACGGTTGCGCTGCACGAAATCACCCACGGGCTCGGCTTCATCAGTCTGGTCGATATCGATCCCGATAGCGGCAGCAGTGCCGGCAGCAAGCTTCTCGGTACCGACGATATCTACTCGGCGCAACTGTCCTGGCTCCTCGAGGGCCAGCTGCGCCCGTTCAATGAACTCAGCGACAGCGAGCGCATGCAGGCAGCGGCGTCGGGTTCAGGGCTGAAATGGATCGACGCTTCGGCGACCAGCTCGCCCGCCAACCCGCGCCGTCTGCTGCCGGCTCCGAACAACTACGTGCAGGTGTACGCACCCACTCCGATCTCGGCCGGATCGTCGGTGTCGCACATCGACCAGGACGGCTATTCCGGCGAACTGATGCGACCCTTCATCGTGGGCGCACCCAGAACCCTGTCGCTGGCCCGGCCGATGCTGGACGCGGTCGGCTGGAGCAATGCGGAAACCTCTGCGCTGATCGATCCGATCCCGCTCGGTGGTTTTTTCTACGATCCGCGCCACAGCGGACACGGCATCGAGTTCTCGCCGGTGACACCAGGATCGGACGTCTACGTGCTGATCTTCTACACCTACGATGCGGCCGGCAACCCGGAATGGTTCCTGACCTCCGGCCGATTCATCGATGGCCGCTTCCTGCCCGAGTCCGACGTCAACGGCAATAGTCTGCAACGATTCACCTATGACCCCAGCCGGCCTTCCGGCCAGCGCCAGCAGGTTGATCCCACGGTGCGCGGACGTCTGCGCCTGGATTTCGTCCAGGCCGGCAATGCGCCGACCTGCTCGGCCGCACGCGCCTTCAACGGCTATCTGGCGGTAATGAGCTTCACCATCGGCAGCGACAGCGAGCAGACCTGGTGCATGCAGGAACTGATCCCGCGGAGCCTGCGCCCGACCGTTGATGTCACCGGCACCTGGTACGCCGGCCCGCAGGATTCCGGCTGGGGCCTGTCACTGGGCTCCCTGCCCAATGGCGGCAGCGGCGGGCTGTTCGGCATCCTTTACTACTACGACGGCCTGGGTAAACCGCGGTGGGCGCTGGCCACCGTCGACGCGCTTGCCGCAGACAGCACGGTCGACCTGCTGAGCCGCAACGGCTACTGCCGAACCTGCACACTGCCGACGGGATTCCCGGTGGGTCGTGACAGTGACGTGGGTTCGATCAGTTTCAGTCTGCAGGCAGCTGGCAGCGCCGGCAGCACGACCAGCTATTCAGCCACATGGCCAGGAACGGAGGGCGGAACGTTCGCGCGAACAGGCTCGCCACTGACGATCCTGTCGATCCCGGCTGCCAATCAGCAACCGCAATAAGTTCGAGGCCGGCCGGGTGCACAACGCACCCGGGCGGCCGAGCAGGTTCAGATCCGGCTGATGATCGCGTCGGCGAAAGCACTGGTATTGCCACTGCCGCCCAGATCCGGCGTGACCCGATCCTTCGCCGCCATCGTGGAACGGATCGCGTCGCGCAATCGGCGCGCCTGATCCTGCATACCCAGATGGTCGAGCATCTGACCGGCGCCCAGCAGCAGGGCGCAGGGATTGGCGATGCCCTTCCCGGCGATGTCCGGTGCCGAGCCATGCACAGCTTCGAAGATCGCGCCTTCGGTACCGATATTGGCACCCGGCGCCAGGCCCAATCCGCCCACCAATCCGGCGCAGAGGTCGGAGATGATGTCCCCGAACAGATTGGTGGTGACGATGACATCGAATTGCTCGGGTCGCATCACCAGCTGCATGCAGGTGTTGTCGACGATCATCTCGTTGGTCTCGATCTGCGGATAATCCGCGGCAACCTCACGGCCGACCTTCAGGAACAAGCCTGAGGTCGTCTTCATGATGTTGGCCTTGTGCACGATCGTCACCTTCTTGCGCCCCAACCGGCTGGCCAGTTCGAAGGCGTAGCGCAGGATGCGCTCGGAGCCGCGATGGGTGACGCGAATCAGCGACTGCGCCTGCTGTCCATCGGCCGACATGGTCTGACCTTCGGCTCCATAGGCGCCCTCGGTATTCTCGCGCACGGTGATCAGATCGATATTTTCGTAGCGCGCACGCGTGCCCGGAAATGTGATCGCCGGGCGCACATTGGCGTACAGATCAAAGCGCCGCCGCAGCTCGACATTGATCGAACTGAAGCCCTCGCCGATCGGCGTGGTCAGCGGCCCCTTGAGGGCAATGCGATACTTGCCGATGGCATCCAGGGTCGGCTGCGGCAGCAGCACGCCGTGCTTCTCGAAGGCGGTCATGCCGGCGTCGACAAATTCGTAGTGCAGCCCGACCTTCAGCGCATCAAGGACGCGCAAGGTCGCATCCATGATTTCCGGTCCGATACCGTCTCCGCGAATCACCGCGATCGTCGTACTCATGGCAGTCTCTCGTGTAGGGTCAGCCGGCCATTGTAGCGGGCGGCAAAGCCGGGTAACAGTTCAGGCAGCGGGCTTGGTTTCGGCGGACTCAAGCTGGTCAAGAAAATCGACAGCGCGGCGCAGATGCGGAATCACGATCGAGCCACCGACCACCAGCCCTACGCTGAAGACTTCGAAGAATTCCTCGCGGCTGACGCCAGCGGCATGTGACTGGGCAATGTGATAGCTGATGCAGTCGTCGCAGCGCAACACCATCGACGCCACCAGCCCCAGCATTTCCTTGGTCTTGAGATTGAGTGCGCCTTCCTTGTACGTCTGCGTATCGAGCGCGAAGAAGCGCCGTACGACCTGATTGTCCTCAGCGAGTATCCGCTCGTTTATGCGCTTGCGGAAATCGGAGAATTCCTGGATGCGATCGGACATGCTGGGTAATCCTGGCGTATGAAGAATTGAGATCGGCGGCGGCTCGCTGCCTGGGTCAATCGGGATTCAGCAGTGGAGCGAATTCGCCCTTGCGGTCAAGCGCGACCAGATCGTCATAGCCACCGACGTAGTGGCCATTGACAAAGATCTGCGGCACCGTCAGCCGACGCGTCTTGCTGAACATTTCCTCACGCCGGGCATGGTCGAGATCGACCCGGATTTCTTCCACGCTCAGACCTTTGCGGGACAGAAAACTCTTCGCTGCCAGGCAATACGGGCAGATTGCGGTGGTGTACATCTCGATTCGGTTCATGGGTTGCGCATACTCGGATCAGACGCAGGAGATTGGCTTGGGCAGTCCAGCATATCGGCAAGCCTGCCGGGCGGGACCATCGGGGAACAGCCGGTAAAGATAACGACTCGATGCTTTATCGGGCCCAAACTGCCGGCCGATCTCCTTTACCAGCAGACGCATCGGCGGTGCGAGCCCAAAACGGTCGTGATAGTCGCGCAGGAAGTCGATGATCTCCCAGTGCTCCGGACCCAGCGCAATCGCATCGAGCTCGGCCATTGCTGCGGCCACTTCGCGCGTCCACGCAGCCGCGTCCAACAGATAACCGCGGGCGTCCAGGCGCAGCCCGGATAGGGCGCTCCCGGTCATCGACTGCCGCCCCAGCTGAGACTGCGTGCATGGCGTTCGCTGGCGATTACCCAGGCGAGTTCGTCGCCACGTTGTACGCGTGGATGCAGGCTGCGATCGCCCAGGCCACGGCGTTCGAGATCGGTCTGCAGGACCAGCACCTCGATCGTGGCGGGTAGCTGAGTCCAGTCCATCGCCGCGCTGGCCAGCGCCAGGGTGACCGCATCGGCAATCAGTACCAGGGTGTCATCCGGTGCCATCAGCCTGATCAACTCTGTGGGCAGCGACAGGCTTGCCGACGAATTGAGCATGTGCAGGACGCCGCGATCAGAATCCGAGGACATGCTGGTGCTCCTCGATCATTTGGACCACGCCTGCTGGCGACAGCATCTCCACATCGCTCAATCCGGACTCCAGACCACGATCCAGCCAGCAGGCCTCGCTCACCGCCAGTCGCTGCAGGCCATGATGGCGACAGGCTTCGAGCGCCCGGGGCAGATCGGCAATCGGCGGGGACTGAGCAGTTGGCATTGCCTGCAGTGCGGCGACGCCGGCGCCGAGCAGCAGGATGGAAACATCGTGTTCGTAAGCCAGGGCAGCCAGACTGACGTCCACCGCCTCACGGGCCTTGGGTCCGGGCGCACTGCGAATCACCACAAGCATCCTGCTCATCCGCCGAAACTCATGATCCGATCCATCTCGTAGCTGGCATCGAACCACTGTCCCAGACTTCCGCGGGCCACAGCGGAATCAGCCAATATCGACAATCCGAGTCGCTCAACCGCCGATTGGCAGGCGAGCACGGGAACCTTGTTCGCCAACGCGATGTCCAACAACGCATCCAGCCCACGCAATCCTGAGTGCCGGGGCTGGGTTACCGCGAGCACAGCATCCGAATACAGAAAAATCTGGCGGACGCTGTGACCGCGCTGGAGCACGGCGCCAAGGAAGCGCGCAGCGGAATCGAAACCCGCCTCTGCGCCAGGCGAATCCTGGATGAACAAACCGTAGACCACGTTGGGACGCTTCCTGAAAGTCGCGCTAGGCTAGACCACCCGCTCCAAGGCCAACCGAATTGCCGTGCTGACCCGATTGCTCGCACTGATTATAGCCGTCTGCGTGGCGCTGCCAGCGCTCGCGTCGGGAAACATTGCCTTGCCCGACATGGGCGCCTCCGCCGATCGCCTGCTATCGCCCGAGGAAGAGAGTCGCTACGGCGAAAGCCTGCTGCGCGAGCTGCGTCGGCAGAACCTGATCATCGAAGATCCCCTGGTTGCCGATTATCTGCGTGCGCTGGGCTACCGTCTGGTCGCCTACAGCGAGCGCCAGGCCGATGATTTCACGTTTTTCGTGGTTCGCTCCGACGACATCAATGCGTTCGCCGCACCCGGCGGCTACATCGGGGTCAATGTTGGTCTGATCTATGCGTTCGAGTCCGAGAGCGAGCTCGCCGCCGTGCTTGCACACGAAATTGCCCATGTCTCACAGCGTCACCTGGTCCGCGCCTGGGAATCGATGCAGAAGGCCACCTTGCCGATCGCCTTGGCGATGATCGGCGCGGTGATCGCGGCGCAGGGGGCCAGCGGTGATGGCACCGAGGCGGCACTGATCAGTGGCATGGGCCTGCTGCAGCAGCAATCGATCAACTTCACCCGCAACAACGAGTACGAGGCCGATCGAATCGGCATCCACACTCTGCACAGCTCGGGCTTTGACGCCGGCGCCATGGCAACCACTTTTTCACGCATGGGCCGGGCGATGCGCTCGAATGGTCGCGAGCAACCGGAATTTCTGCGTACCCATCCGGTCACGCTGTCACGCGTCACCGAGGCCAAGGATCGCGCGGCGGCGATCGAGCGCGATTCCGTGCGCCCGGCCACCGAAGAGCGTCCCGACGAAGCACGATTCCGGCTGATGCGGGAGCGCGCGCATGTGCTGACTGCGATCGCACCGGTAGAGCTCGTTGGCGAGTATCAGAAAAAACTGCTGACCGCCGAAGCCAGCTTGAAGCCCTCATTGCGCTATGGCCTGGCGCTTTCGCAACTCTATGGCGCGCAGCCGCGACCGGCCCTGACCGCCCTGCTGGCCATGGCGACCGAGAAGCCGAACGATCCGCTGTTCGAGCTGCCCCTGGCCGAAGCCCTCAGCGCCACCGACGACAGCGCCCAGGCGCTGGAACGGCTGGAACGGCTGGCGAAGAATTTCCCCGGCAATCGCGCCGTACAGCTCGGCTACGCCAATGAACTGGTGCGTACCGGCGATAGTGAAAGAGGCGCCCTCGCCAGTGCCGTGCTGCGCGAACTGCTGGTGCGCCATGGCGACGACCCCTCGGTGCAGCAGTCCTATGCACGCGCGTCGGAACTGGCAGGCCAGGAACTGCGCGCCCTCGAAGCGCATGCCGAGGTCGCCCTGCTCAATGGCCGGCCCGTCGATGCCATGGAACAACTGCGTCGGCTGCTCGAGCGACCCAAGCTCGATTACTACCAGCGTGCCCGCGTAGAGGCGAGAATCCAGGCGATCACGCCCTGGGTACTCGAAGTCGAACGCCTGCGTGATCGCGCGCAACGGCCGGCCTGAAGCGCAGGCGCGCCAACAGCTGCGGCTGACCCACGCCCCGGCCAGACCGTCAGGTCAGCGGCGATCCCGCGCCCATCTCGCAGCGGCTGGACTTGCCACGGCGCTGCTGCTGTCACACAGTTGAAACAGATCTGTCGTGTAATGCAGTCTGCCCACTACCTGACACCTTATGCAGAAACACATTCTGATAGTCGAAGACGAAGCCGCCATCCGCGAAATGATCGCAGTTGCCCTGTCGCGCGCCGGGATGCGTGCCGAGCACGCCGCCGACGTTCGCGCCGCCCAGGAAGCGATCGCGCGCAAGGTGCCCGACCTGATCCTGCTCGACTGGATGCTGCCGGGCATCAGCGGAATCGACTACGCGCGTCGGCTTCGGCGCGACGAACTGACCCGGGAAGTGCCGATCATCATGCTCACTGCACGCGGCGAGGAAGACGACCGGGTGCTCGGGCTGGATGCCGGCGTCGATGATTACGTGGTCAAGCCGTTTTCGGCGCGCGAGCTGATCGCCCGGGTCAAGGCCGTGATGCGGCGCACCCTCGGTGACAGCGAGAACGGCAATGTGGAGATGTCCGGCCTACGCATCGATGGCGCAGCGCACCGCGTATTTGCCGACGGCAAGCCGGTATCGATCGGACCGACCGAGTATCGCCTGCTGTACTTCTTCATGACCCACCCGGACCGGGTGTACGCCCGCGATCAACTGCTTGATCACGTCTGGGGCGGAACCGTCTATGTCGAGGAACGCACTGTGGACGTGCACATCCGCCGCCTGCGCAAGACCCTCGAACCGTTCGCGAAAGAGAGCCTGGTCCAGACCGTTCGTGGCTCCGGCTATCGTTTTTCAATTCTGGTCTGATCGGGCCGACGCTATAATGGCGCCATGGCCGACATCGAGCTGAGTTTCCTGCGGTCCCATTCCTGGCAGGTTTCGATTGGCCGTCTGGTCTTGCTGGTGGCATTCGCGACCGCCCTTGGTTGGTGGCTCGACACGACCGTCGAGGCGCTGATGATCGCCTTCGCCATCTATGCGCTGTGGTCGCTGACCAGTTTGATGCGCCTGCAGCGCTGGGTGCGCGGGCGTCAACGCGCGGCGCCACCGAACGACATGGGCGTCTGGAGTGATATCGCCGGCTATGTGCATGACCGTCACCAGGCGGGGCGCCAGCGCCGCCGCCGTCTTGTCCAACTGCTGCGTGCCTACCGCGAAGCCGCCGAGGCCCTGCCCGATGGCGTGATGGTCCTGAGCAATACCCGACAACTGGTGTGGTCCAACGTCTCTGCGCAACGCCTTCTCGCACTTGACGGCCATCTGCATCGCGGTCAGGTGATCGACCATTTATTGCAGAATCGGCAGATCCTCGAGTGGCTCAGCGCCGAACGCAGCGACCTGCCCCTGATCGACGTGCCGGCGCCAACCAATAGCGATATCCGGCTGAGCATGCGCCTGATCCCGTATGCCGAGAATCAATGGCTGCTGGTCGTCCGCGACATCAGCACCCTGCTCAAGCTGGAACAGGTACGTCGCGATTTTGTCGCCAATGTCTCGCATGAATTGCGCACGCCGCTGACGGTGATCCACGGCTACCTCGACTTGATCGAACCGGAGGAATTGGCCGACTCCGCTGGCATGGTGGTCGAGATGCGTCGCCAATCGACCCGGATGACCCAGATCGTGGAAGATTTGCTGACCCTGTCGCGGCTTGATGCGCAAGAGGGACTGAACGACGAGCCAGTGAGCATGGCGGCCATGCTGTCCCTGCTCAAGCGCGAAGCCGAAGCGCTGTCGGGCAGCCAGCACCGGATCGCCATCCAGATGCAGAGCGACTGCGATCTGGTCGGCTCGGCCAAGGACCTGCATAGCGCGTTCTCCAACATCGTGTTCAACGCCGTCCGCTACACACCCGCTGGCGGCCAGATCGACATCCGCTGGGCCGACACGGCCGAAGGTGCCACCCTCAGCGTGCACGACACCGGCCATGGCATACCCGCCGAGCACCTGCCACGTATCACCGAACGCTTCTATCGCGTTTCGACCAGTCGCTCGCGCGAGAAAGGCGGCACCGGGCTTGGGCTCTCGATCGCCAAACACGTGCTCGCCCTGCATCAGGCGGGTCTGCGCATCGACAGCGAACTGGGCTGCGGCAGTGTCTTCCACTGCGAGTTCCCGGCCTCACGCCTGGAAATTCCGGCCACCAGTGCGGACAGTTCTGCTTCAATGGCGTCCTCTGTAACCGTCGCCGATACCAGGACTGCCTGAAGATGAGTCGCAAGAACGAAGCCAAGGATCTACGCGACCCCAGCCTGTACATCAACCGTGAGCTCTCCCAACTGGAGTTCAACGGGCGCGTCCTGGCCCAGGCCCAGGACCCGGCAATTCCCCTGCTCGAACGACTGCGCTTTCTGTGTATCTGCTCGACCAATATCGACGAGTTCTTCGAGATCCGTGTCGCCGCACTCAAGCAGCAGATTGCCTATGGCGGTGGCCCGGCCACGCCCGATGGGCTCAGCCCGCTGGAAACCTTCAAACGCGTCCGGACTCGGGCACTCGAACTGGTCG
Organism: Lysobacterales bacterium; assembly: GCA_038255435.1. Lineage (GTDB taxonomy): Bacteria > Pseudomonadota > Gammaproteobacteria > Xanthomonadales > Ahniellaceae > 0-14-3-00-62-12. The sequence goes on along the minus strand of JBBSLG010000002.1, from coordinate 130,152 downwards.
ATGCCCAGTACCAGTTGTGGAACAAGGTATTGCGCCCGGCGCTGAAGAAGCACGGCATTCGTATCCAGATGCGCGATGAATGGAATGCCCGCCAGCGGCGCTGGTTGCAGACCTATTTCCAGACCCAGATCCTGCCAGTGTTGTCGCCACTGGGACTCGATCCCGCGCATCCGTTTCCGCGCATCCTCAACAAGAGCCTGAACATCGCCGTCGTGCTGAAGGGCAAGGATGCCTTTGGTCGTGAAGGCCATATGGCGATTGTGCGGGCTCCACGCTCACTGCCGCGGGTGATTCGCCTGCCCGCCGAACTCAGCGATGGCTCGCAGGACTTCGTGCTGCTGTCCAGCATCCTGCACGAATTTGTCGATGAGTTGTTTTCCGGCATGCTGGTGAAGGGCTCGTACCAGTTCCGCGTCACCCGCAACAGCGAGCTGATAGTTGATGAAGACGAGACCGAGGATCTGGCCCACGCGCTGAAGGACGAACTGCACGGCCGAGGATTCGCCCAGGCGGTACGCCTCGAAGTGGCCGACACCTGCCCGAAGGTGACACTCAAGTTCCTGATGGCAAATTTCGAGCTCAGCGAAGACGATATCTATCGCTGTAACGGACCGGTGAACCTCAGCCGGATTTCCGCGGTGTTCGACATGACCGACCGGCCGGATCTGAAGTTCCCCAAGTTCGCGCCGCGCGTGCAGCCGCGCCTCGCCGCAGCGGCGACGGTGTTCGATGCCGTACGCGAGGGCGATGTACTGCTGCATCATCCATTCGATTCATTTGTCACCGTGCTCGATCTGCTGCGCCAGGCCAGCATCGATCCCGAAGTGATGGCGATCAAGCAGACGCTCTACCGCACCGGAATCGATTCCCCGCTGGTCGGCTATCTGGTGGATGCGGCACGCGCCGGCAAGGACGTCACCGTCGTCATCGAGTTGCGCGCACGCTTCGATGAGGAGGCCAATCTTGGCCTGGCTGACCGTTTGCAGGCGGCCGGTGCGCAAGTGGTCTATGGCGTGGTCGGATATAAAACCCACGCCAAGATGCTGCTGATCGTACGCCGCGAACCTACCGGGCTGCGCCGCTACGTCCATCTTTCGACTGGCAATTACCATGCTGGGACGGCGCGCACCTATACCGACCTCGCTCTGCTCACGTGTCACCCCGAGATCGGCGAAGACGTCCACAAGATGTTCCAACAGATCTCCGGACTCGGCCCGTTGATCAAGCTGCGGCATCTGCTGCAGTCGCCGTTCACGATGCACAAGACCCTGCTGCAGAAAATCGCGCGCGAGACCGAAATCGCCCTCTCCGGTCAACCGGCTGCAATACGCGCCAAGATCAACCACCTCAACGAACCGCAAGTGATCATGAGCCTGTATGCAGCATCACGGGCGGGCGTCAAAATCGAGTTGATGGTGCGTGGCACCTGTTGTCTGCGCCCGGGCGTGCCCGGTGTATCCGAGAACATCACGGTGCGCTCCCTGGTCGGTCGTTTTCTCGAACACAGCCGCGTCTACTGGTTTGCCAATAACGGCACATCCGAGCTGTACTGCTCAAGCGCCGACTGGCTGGACCGCAACCTGCTTCGGCGGATCGAAGTGTCATTCCCCATTCTCGATGAGGCGCTCGCCCGTCGTGTGGTGGAAGAGGAAATCGACAACTACCAGTCTGACAACCAGCAGGCCTGGCAGTTGTTGGCTGACGGCAGCTATGTGCGGGTGACCTGTGGCGACAGCATGCCGCACTCGGCCCAACAGGCCCTGCTCGCCAAACTCTGTCACTGAGGTCGACGATGCCAAATACCCTCCAGGATGGTGACGAACTCGCAGCTGTTGATCTCGGCTCGAACAGCTTCCATCTGGTGGTGGCACGGGTGGAGCACGGTCAGCTGCGCGTCATCGATCGGCTGCGCGAAAGCATCCGCCTCGGCGCCGGACTCGGTGAAGATGGATCGCTCAGCGCGCCAAAGCGCCGCGAAGCATTGACCTGCCTGGCAAAGTTCGGACAGCGTCTGGCCCACCTCCCGCATGAGCGGGTCTGGGTCGTCGGCACCCAGACTCTGCGCAAGCTCAAGGCGCCGCGGCCCTTTCTCATTGCAGCGGAAACGGCACTTGGGCATCCGGTAGAAATCGTTTCGGGTCGCGAAGAAGCGCGCCTGATCTATCTCGGTGTTGCGCACGGTCTCAAGGACAATGGCAATCGACGACTGGTCATCGATATCGGTGGCGGCAGTACCGAATTCATCATCGGCGAGGGGCTCGATGCGCTCGAACGCGAGAGCCTGCAGATGGGCTGTGTCGCCACCTCCAAGCTCTGGTTTGGCGACGGCCAGATCAGCCGCAAGCGCTACGCCGGCGCGCAGGCGAGCATCGCCCTGGAACTGCAGCAGTTCGCCGCGGATTTCCGCGCGCGCGGCTGGACCGAAGTCTACGGATCGTCGGGCACGGTGAAATCGATAGGTGCGATTGCCCGCGCACTCGGCAATCGTGAGGACAGCATCACCCGCGCCAGTGTCAACGACATCCGCGACCGCCTGCTCCAAGCCGGGCACGCCGATCGGCTCGATCTCCCCGGTCTGCAGGAGGACCGCCGCGCCATCATCGCCGGTGGCTTCGTCGTGTTCGATACGGTGATGGAAACGCTCGGCATCAAATCCCTGCAGGTGGCCGAGACGGCAATGCGCGAGGGCCTGCTCTACGACATGTTGGGCCGCGCTGCGCACAGTGACCCCAGATTGGCCACGATCGATGGGCTCGGCCAGCGCTACGGCGTCGACCACGCCCAGGCGCGGCGCGTCGAGCGGATGGCGATGCACCTGTTCGACCAGGTTGCCCCGGCCTGGCATCTCGACGACGAGCACAGGACCTGGCTGCAGTTCGCGGCCCGCGTGCACGAGATCGGCCTGGCCATCGCGCATAGCCAGCATCATCAGCACGCCGAGTATCTGCTCGAGAATTCCGATCTCGCCGGATTCACCCGCTCGGATCAGGAAGTACTCGCCATCATCGTGCGCGGACATCGGCGCAATCCTCCGGCCAGCAAGTTGCGCAGTCGTCCCGCGCGCATCGCGCAGCCGGCAAAATATGTCATGGTCCTGCTTCGCCTGGCGGCACTGCTGCACCGCGCGCGCGTCGACGAGCGGCCACCGCGCCTGATCGCGACAGCGCGTGAAGACGGCTTGAATCTGGTGCTGCCACGGCGCTGGCTGGAATCACACCCGCTGACACGAACCGATCTCGACCAGGAACGCGAGCATCTGGTCGAACTCGGCCTAAGGCTGGAAGTCTCGACCCAGCAGCTTTGATGTACGCGCTCAAAGCGCAACGCTGCTGTCATTGCACTGGAACATCCGGGTCACCGCGGCGCAACAAGTAGGCAGCACACTGCTGTTCCGAAGAACGGAGCTTCGGCATGCGCATTGCGGTTATCAGCGAAACCTACCCACCCGAAGTGAATGGCGTAGCATTGACGGTCCAGCAATTTGTCCAGCAGTTGCTGGCACAGGGTCATGAAGTTGAATTGACCCGGCCTCAGCAGGCGCAGCTGGCCGTCGAAATGGCCGAACCGGGACTGCAGCAGCACCTGGTGCGCGGCCTGCGCATTCCGCGCTATCCCGACCTGATGTGCGGATTGCCGAGTACCCGGCTGTTTCGCCGGAACTGGCGTCTGCGCCGACCCGACGCGATCTATGTCGCCACGGAGGGCCCACTGGGCTGGTCAGCGGTGCGCGCTGCACGCGAGATGGGTATCCCTGCGGCGACAGGTTTCCATACCCGATTCGATGACTATGTCGCCCACTATGGCGCCGGCCTGTTGACGCCTGTCGTGCTGTCCTGGCTGCGGCGCTTCCACAACCGCGCCAACCTCACTCTGGTGCCGACGCGTGAGTTGATGGATACGCTGAGCGGGCAGGGCTTTCGTCGCGTCACTCATCTGGCGAGGGCCGTTGACACCCAGCGTTTCGATCCACGACATCGCGATCCAGCCTTGCGTGCAGCCTGGCGCGCGGCGGAAGGCGCGCCAGTGATCCTGCATGTCGGAAGGCTCGCCCCGGAGAAGAATCTCGAACTGGTGGTCAGGAGCTTCGCGCAGATCCGCGCGCGCATTCCCCATGCCCGCATGGTCTGGGTCGGCGATGGCCCAGCTCTCGCTGAATTGCGCGCACAAAATCCGACACACCTGTTCTGCGGCGTGCAACGCGGAGATGCCCTGTCCCGGCATTTCGCCAGCGGCGATCTGTTTCTGTTCCCGAGTCTCACTGACACCTTCGGCAATGTGACCCTGGAGGCGATGGCGAGCGGCCTACCGGTGGTGGCATTTGACTATGCAGCGGCGCGTGAGCACATCCATGATGGCGTCTCGGGGCGGACGATTCGGTTTGGCGACAGCGACGCTTACATTCAGGCAGCCGCGCAACTCGCAATGGATCGCGCGCAGCGATCCGCGATGGGCCTGATGGCGCGCGCAGCAGTTGCCTCGCTGGATCAGACCCAGGTGGCGCAACGCCTGCTCGAACTGCTGACCCGAGCCAGCGCGAGGAATGCCGCGTGAGCCCGACCCAGGCACGCATCCGCTCCTGGATTTCCGATCCCGAGCTGGGCATATGCCAGGGGCTCAATCGCTGGGGTGCTCGACCTGTGGTCGGTGCGATATTCTGTGCGCTGAGCCGACTCGGCGATGGTCCAATCTGGTACGCCTTGATGACCGCGCTTGCTCTGTTCGGCGGGCGCGAGGGCGCTTTGGCTGCACTGCATATGGCGATCGTCGGGTTCTGCTGTTGGCGGCTCTACAGTCGCCTCAAATGCGGCACCCGCAGGCTGCGGCCGTTTGCCCGCCACCGCAGCATCCGGGCACTGATCCAACCACTGGACGAGTTCAGCTTTCCGTCGGGGCACACTCTGCATGCCAGCGCATTCAGCATTGTTGCCTGCGCCTACTTTCCCAGCCTGGCCTGGCTGCTGGTTCCGCTGGCACTGCTGATTGCGCTGTCACGTGTGGTGCTCGGACTGCATTATCCCAGCGATGTGCTGGCTGCCATTGCGATCGGCGGTGTCCTTGCTGGAAGTTCTCTGCTGCTCATGAGGTAAGCGGGCACGACCGACGTCCTTGTCGGTCGCTGACCGGCTTCACGGACCAGGCGTTGCGGGGCGACCGGCGCTGCCCGCATACTCGGGGTGACATCAGCGGGGATCACCTTGAACTACCGACATGCCTACCATGCGGGCAATTTTGCCGACGTACTGAAACATGTTGTCCTGGTCGCCTGCATCGAATCGATGAAGGCCAAGCAGACACCATTCTGCTACGTCGATACCCACGCCGGCGCGGGCCGATATGACCTCGGCGGGATCGAGGCACAGAAAACCGGCGAATCCCACGACGGCGTCAAGCGTCTGTTCAATGCCGAACGACTACCCACCCTGATCCATGCCTACCTCAACCTGGTTCGCTCGCAGGGTCAGGACAGCGGCGGAACGCCCGAGGGCTTCTACCCCGGATCACCGGCAATCGCGGCTGCCCTGCTGCGCGACCAGGATCGTCTGCAGCTGTGTGAATTGCAGGATCTCGAGTACGCGCAGTTGCGCAACCTGTTCAAGGGCGACAGTCGCGTCGCCGTGCATCAGCGCGATGGCTATCAGGCCCTCAAGGCGCTGCTGCCACCCAAGGAAAAGCGCGGTCTGGTACTGATCGATCCGCCGTTCGAAGCCCAGGCCGAGGAGTTCAGACTGATCGAACGCAGTCTGCGTCATGCGATGGATCGCTGGCCGACCGGTGTATTCGCGATCTGGTACCCGATCAAGTTGCGCCAGCACATCGCGCCCTTCCACCGTTGGCTGCAAAACAGCGGCCTGCGCAAGGTCCTGGTCGCTGAGTTGCTGCTGCATCCGGACAATTCCGCACTTCGACTGAATGGCTGTGGCATGGCGCTGGTCAATGCGCCCTATCGGATCGACCGCAGCATTGGTGAATGCCTGCCAGTACTGGCTCAAAACCTTGCTCAGAGCCGGTTCAGCCAACATCGAATGGAATGGCTGGTAGAAGACTGAAGGAGTCACGCCATGATTTGCCGCACGGCCCGAACACTCGCTGCAACTGCGCTGCTGCCACTATTGATCGCCGGTTGCGCAACGCCTGCCTTCGATCCTGCGGGCGCGCAGACTGCGCTTGCGCCCTGGCAGGCAGTTGAACAATCCCTGGACGATGTCGATGTGATCTGGGGCGGCGCCATCATCAAAGTTCACCATCTGGCTGATGCCTCCGAGATCGAAGTGCTGGCGTTCCCGCTGGACCGCGGACAACGCCCTCTTCCTGGCGCGCCCTCGCAGGGTCGATTCCGAATCCGCATGCCTGGCTATGTCGAGGCGGTCGATTTCCCCGAGGGTCTGTTTCTGACGGCCCGCGGTAGTCTGATCGGCAGGCGCGAGGGCCTGATCGGCAGTTCGAACTATGTCTATCCGATCATCGGCTCGGCCCAGATTCGGCGTTGGCCGCCCGGCTACCAGTTTGATAGGTACCACTGGTCGATTGGCGTTGGCGTGGTGCTCTGAACGCCAGCCATCCGCACCACGCTGTCATCGCTGCGCATAGAACATTGCTTCAACGGATTCAGCGGATAATGCCTGGTATGAAACCAAGCGGCCGCCGTAGGGCCAACATCACACGCCGGCGGCTGGGACCCTGGCAGGAAGCGCTCACACTCGAGAACGGCCGCGAACTGCTGCTGCGCCCGATCAGTGTCCTGGATATCGAGCCGTTACGCGCGGGGTTCGCGACACTCTCGCCCGAGGAGGTGCGCATGCGCTTCATGCATCCGATCACCGAGTTGACGCCAGAGTATGCCCGCCAGTTGTGCGAGCTCGATAACAGTCGCGAATTTGCCCTGGTCGCCAGCGAGCCGCTGCCGCCAGGTGAGGCGCTGATCGGCGCGGTCGCGCGCCTCAGCTTTGATCGCGCCACCGGCCTTGCCGAGTTTGCCCTGCTGGTCGGTCGGCCTCTGACCGGGATGGGCCTGGGCTACTACATGATGCGCAAATTGATCCAGTACGCGCGTCGCCGCAAACTGCACGCCCTGTTCGGCGACGTGATGAATGAGAATGCCAGCATGCTGATGCTGGCCGATCAACTCGGCTTCAAGCGTCGCAATCTGATCGAGGAGCCCGGCGTCACCCGTATCTGGCTTGATCTCTGACACCGCGGGACCGACTGCGCTCAGTCGGCAAATTCCGCCTGCAACTTGCGCGTCAACTTGGCGCGCACCAACTCATAGGATTTTCGGACCAGTGCCTGCTTTTCGGCTTCGTCCATGTCGCAGGAGGGCAGCAGGGAGACCCAGTGCGCGCGTGCCATGTAGGGCGCCGGAATCACGTGCGGTCGATCGGTCAGTTCGAGGAAGCGCTCGTCTTCCACCTTGAAGCTGAGCTGGCCCTGATTCTTGCCCTGGAAGCAATGCACCGCAAACATCTTGCCGGCCAGCATGAACACCACGTCATCGTGCCATTTGATCTCGTGACTGACGCCTGGCCAGGCGGCAACCCAGCCCTGCAATGTGGTGAGCTCCATGCGCTACTCCCAGTGGCGACCACGATAGCCATCGCGGCCAGCAAAGCCTACTGCGTCGACCTGGCATTGTCGAAACAACAATCAATCGCTTGCCTGGACCCGATAGCGCCCGCCTCGCACATCGATGCGGGGTGGCTTGCCGCTGGACTCGAATGCGCGATAACCCTCGGCCAGCTGTCCCCAGAAATCAGCGTGCGGCGAAGCCAGTCGCTGAGCCTCGTGGGCTGCATCCAGATGAAACGGAAAGGTATGCACAGGCACTGTATCCTGGCCGGCATCCAGCGCCGCGGCGACCAGGGTGTAGATGTCCTCGATCGCCGCATCGCCCATCGCGTAGCAGCCAATCGAAACACACCGACCATGCACCATCAGATAGTCGCCGGTCCAGGCCTGGGCGCGCTCGTAGGCATTGGGATAACCGAGATTGAACGACAGGTGATAGCTGCTGGCAGGATTGAGCTGATGCTTGCCGACGCGGTAAAAGCCCTCCGGCGCCTGTCCATCGCCCTGCCGGGTTTTGGGTCCAAGCGCCCCGGAATACGCGCAGATCGGATATTCCAGCACCCGGCGGAATTTTTCGTCGCCTGCCTGCATCCAGACTTCGAGCATGCGCTCCTGCTTGAAAATCCGAATCAACAAGGGATCGCCAGGCTGCACCTGATGCGCTGCCAACCGGGTTCTCAATCCGGGCAGTACGCGCGCCTTGGCCGCGTCGGCGCGGCTGCTGGTGGCAGCAGCGGCCACACCATCGGGCAACATCATTTCGAGATTCACCACGATCAGCAGCGTGGTCGCAAGCAAGAACAGGCAGTGCCAAATGGGCTTGGATCGCACAGCGCATTCCCTGTTGATCGTATCTGCGCATGATCGCGCAAGAAATGCCCAGGCGCCATCTTCAGCCCAGCTGCGATATCCTGAGCGGCCAATCCCTCTTCGTTTGCGCATGACCGGTCTCCTGCTTTCGCCTCCGTTACCCCAAGCTGGCCAGAAACGCGCCCATTGGCAGACACCGCCAGGCTCGGCCAAGGCGCTGGCGTTTGCCGAAGCCGCGCGCCTGCATGATGGGCTGCTTGTGGTGGTCGCGCGCGATACCCATGCGGCGCACCAGCTTGAATCGGAACTACGCGTTTTTCTCGATCCCGATCTGCCCCTGGTGCATTTCGCCGACTGGGAAACTCTGCCCTACGACGTGTTCTCGCCGCATCCTGACATCATCTCGCAGCGCATCAGCACGCTCTATCAATTGCCAGGTCTGCGCCGCGGCGTGCTGGTGGTACCGGTAGCGACCCTGATGCAGCGGGTTGCGCCGCGCCGATTCATCACCGGTTCGAGCCTGGTGCTCAAGGTCGGTCAACTTCTGCAGATCGACGCCGAACGCCGTCGACTGGATGGCGCCGGCTATCGACATGTTCCGCAGGTGCTTGAGCCCGGTGACTACGCCAGTCGCGGCGCACTGCTCGATATTTTTCCGATGGGCTCGCCAACTCCGTACCGGATCGAACTTCTGGATGAGGAAATCGATTCGATCCGCGCCTTCGATGCCGAAACGCAGCGTTCGCTCAATCGCTTCGAACAGGTCAATCTACTGCCTGCACGTGAGTTCCCGTTGACCGATGCCGCCACCCGCAATTTCAGAGCGCGCCTGCGTGAGCGCTTTGATATCGATCCGAGGCGCAGCCCGATCTATCAGGATCTGCGCGAAGGCGTCGCGCCGGCAGGCATCGAATATTACCTTCCGCTGTTCTTTGATCAGCTCGACACCCTGTTCGACTACATCGGCGAACGGGCCCTGCTGGCGCTCGAAGAGGGCGCGCTCGAATCCGCCGAGCAATTCTGGAAACAGGTCGGTCAGCGCCACGAAAGCCGTGCGCACGATATCGAGCGACCGGTGCTGCCGCCGGCCGAGCTCTACCTCACGCCCGAGTCATTGCGCGCGCAACTGAATCTGCATGCGCGCATCGAACTCACTGCGGACCCGACACCGGGTAGTGCGCATGCACTTGGCGCGCAACCCGCACCACTCTTGCCGATTCAGCGCAAGGACAGCGATCCGGCGCGCGAGTTGCGCCAATTCCTGGCGAGCTATCCCGGACGCGTACTGATTGCATCGGATTCTCCCGGTCGGCGCGAAGCGCTGCGCGAAATGCTGGAGGGTTTTTCACTCCGGCCGGAATCCCTGCCGTCATGGCACGATTTTCTGGGCTCGAACACCCGGCTCGCCATCACCGTTGCCGAACTCGACGATGGCCTGGCGACCACCTCACCGCCGGTTGTTGTTCTGACCGAACGTCAACTCTACGGCGAGCGCGTGCAACAGGTGCGCCGACGCAAGCGCGCCGGCCGCGATCCCGACACGATCATTCGCGACCTTGGCGAACTCAGTCTCGGCGCCCCGATCGTCCATGAGGACCACGGCGTCGGCCGCTATCTCGGTCTGACCAAACTCGAAATCGGCGGTGAGGTCGGCGAATTTCTCAGCATCGAATACGCCAAGGGCGACAAGCTCTATGTACCGGTTGCCAATCTGCATCTGGTCGGCCGCTACACCGGCGCTGCGCCCGAGATGGCGCCCCTGCATGCACTCAATGGCGAAGCCTGGACGCGCGCCAAGCGCCGCGCCGCCGAGAAAGTCAGAGACGCTGCCGCCGAGTTGCTTGAAATCTACGCGCGCAGAGAGGCCAGACCCGGCACCTCGATGCCATTTGATCGGGCCTCCTACGAACAATTCGCTGCGGCATTTCCGTTTGAAGAGACACCCGATCAATCCAGCGCCATCGAAGCGGTGATCGTCGATCTGCAGAAGCCACGACCAATGGATCGCGTGGTCTGCGGCGATGTCGGATTCGGCAAGACCGAGGTTGCGGTACGTGGTGCATTCGTCGCCGCTCATGCCGGCAAGCAGGTCGCCTTGCTGGTGCCAACCACCCTGCTCGCCCAGCAGCACTTCCAGAATTTCAGCGACCGCTTCGCCGAATGGCCGGTCCGCGTCGAAGTGCTGTCACGCTTCAAGACCAAGAAGGAGACCGACGAAGCGCTACGCCGAATTGAGCGCGGTGACATCGACATCGTTATCGGCACCCACAAATTGCTGCAGAATGATGTGCGCTTCAAGGATCTCGGCCTGGTCATCGTCGATGAAGAACAGCGCTTCGGTGTGCGCCAGAAGGAGCAATTCAAAAAACTGCGCGCCGAGGTCGACCTGTTGACGCTGACCGCCACACCGATTCCGCGCACCTTGAATATGGCGATGTCGGGCCTGCGCGACCTCAGCATCATCGGTACGCCGCCCGCCCACCGGGTCGCGGTGCAGACGTTTGTGTCGACCTGGGACAACGCCTTGCTCAGGGAGGCCTTCCAGCGGGAACTGGCGCGCGGCGGCCAGGTTTACTTCCTGCACAATGAAGTCGAAACCATCGACAAGATGAGCCGCAGCCTGCAGGAACTGGTACCCGAGGCGCGCATTCGCATCGCCCACGGTCAGATGCCAGAAAAGGAACTGGAGTCGGTGATGCTGAACTTCTATCGGCAGCGCTTCAATGTACTGCTGTGCACGACCATCATCGAGTCGGGCATCGACGTACCGAGTGCCAATACCATCATCATCCATCGCGCCGACAAGTTTGGCCTGGCTCAGTTGCACCAGTTGCGCGGTCGCGTCGGCCGCTCGCATCACCGTGCCTACGCCTATCTGATCACACCGGAACGCAAGGCGATGACCGCCGATGCCGAGAAGCGCCTGGAAGCGATCACCTCACTCGATGAACTGGGCGCAGGGTTCACCCTGGCGACCCACGATCTGGAGATCCGCGGTGCCGGCGAGTTGCTTGGCGAAGAACAAAGCGGCCAGATTCAGGAAGTCGGTTTCTCGATGTATACCGAGATGCTTGAGCGCGCTGTTGCTGCGCTCAAGGCCGGCAAGATTCCCGATCTGGAAGCGCGCGACGAAAGCCGCAGTGAGGTCGAATTGCGCATCGCTGCCCTGATACCCGACGATTATCTCCCTGACGTGCATACGCGCCTCACGCTCTACAAGCGAATCGCCTCGGCTGCCGATGACGAAGAGCTGCGCGAACTCCAGGTCGAGATGATCGACCGCTTCGGTTTGCTGCCACAGCAGATCAAGAACCTGTTCGCGATCACCGTATTGAAACTGCGCTGCCAAGTCATCGGCATCAAGAAACTCGACCTGGACAGCAAGGGCGGGCGCATCGTCTTCCGTGCCAAACCTGATATCGATCCGATGACCATCATCAGGATGATCCAGTCGGCGCCCAAGTCCTATGCGCTCGATGGTCAGGACAAACTGAAGCTGCGCCAGGAAATGCCTGAGCCCGCCCAACGGCTGGCGATGGCCGAGCAGCTATTGCAAATGCTGACCCGAAAGCACTGACGCGAGGCATTCGCGAACGATTATGCACGTGGGTCCGACCTGCGGTCGGACGCTGTGTCTTGAATCGAGGTCGCACAGCGAAAGCCTCCGACCAACGGTCGAACCCACAGTCAGAGGTACCGGTTGCTCTGATGAACTCCGCAAATACAAACGGAGCGCTCGCGCGCTCCGTCTGGAACCACAGATCAACCCGGTATTTAGGTTCAGGCGCTACGCAGACGCACGTAGGCAAATCCGAACACCGACAGGAGCAAGGTCAGCAATGCCAGTTTGCCGGCGCTGGGTACTTGGCGCGGATTGGCACCGGTGCCTTCGAGCACGATATTGGCCGCGCCGGCGTTGCTGGTCACTGCCAAGGTCGTTGTGGCAAAGCCCTCAGCCAGAGGGGCGAACGAATAGGTCATGGTGCAAGTGCCGGTTGGCACCAGGGTTTGGCCCGTGCAACCATCGGTCACCAAGGCAAACGGTGCTGCCGGAGCGGCGATCGCTGTGATCGTCAGATCAGCCGAACCGGTATTGCTCAGCACGGTCGACAGATTCGCGGACTGGCCCACCTGAACGTTGCCGAATGCCACCGTTCCCGGAGTGATGGACAGCGCCGGGCTACCGCCAGTGCCGTTCAGCGCCACCGAGAAGTTCGGCCCCGGACTGGTGCCGTTGGTTACACAATCAAGCGTCGCCGAACGCGCGCCCGCAGCGCCTGCGGTGAATGCCACCGGCAGATTGACGCTGGCACCCGCTGCCACGGCAATCGGGAAACTCTGCGCTGGATTGAACGCAAAATCGCCTGCGTTGGCACCGCCAAAAGTGCAGCCGGTAATCGACAGATTCGCAGTATTGCCTGCGGTCGCCGAAACAACGGCATTCTGGGCCGCCGTAGCGACACCCACCGCACCGGCGAAAGTCAGCGACGGTGTCGAGGTATACGCGATGGTGGCAGCACCTGCCGGGGTGCCCCGCGCATTCAACACGATTTGCATGTTCGGGAAACCGATCGCGCTGGTGGCGGTCGGCGTGGTGATTCCGCAGGCGGCCGCTTCGATGAATGACGAACCGGATTCGCCACCGGCATTCGATCCCATGAAGAACGTATGACCTGCGGTCTGACCATCCGGCGTGAACACTTCGACAACCAGATCGGCGCCGGCAGGAATATTGCCGGTGATCGGTGCCGAGAGAATGGTCGCGACCTGATCGGCGACCGACAGCGCCTGTGTCGACACCAGGGTGGTGGTTCCACCGGGGTAAGCGGCGCCCGTGTGCGAATAGACATTCAAAGTAACCGGCTGTACGCCGCCGGCACCCGATGTCGCCTGCTCGATACCGATTTCAACGGCACAGAGATCGAAACCCGCGGGGAATGTGGCCATAGCGAACGAACGCGAATAGGCGTTGTCCGCGTGCAGACCACCCGAGTTGCAGCTCACCGAATTGGTCGCAGTGATAGCCTGCGAGGTGCTCTGCGTGATGAAGCTGGTACCGCAGAAGCCTGAAGGCTTGGGCATTGTCGTGGTCGCCACACCACCACTCGCCACACTCAGCGTGGCAGCGGAAGACGACACCGCAAAACCGAACAACAATCCGGCGCTAGCCAGAATCCAGGCGTTTTTCATAGTGCACCCCGAGCGAAGAATGGAAGAGACGAGCAACCGGCGAAGTGTGACCGAAATCACGCCTCAAGGAAAGCGGCAGAGCGCCTTAATGGACAGGTCTCGCGCGTTGTGTCCAATCAAACGGCAACTGGACGCGCTGCGACTGCCTGGGTGGGCGCAGCAACACCAGCCCGCTTCCCCCGCGTGGGCCGGACCGCTGGGCGATCAGTGCGGATGCCGAGAAGCGGCTGGAGGCGATCACCTCACTCGATGAACTGGGCGCAGGGTTCACCCTGGCAACGCACGATCTGGAGATCCGCGGTGCCGGCGAGTTGCTTGGCGAGGAACAAAGCGGTCAGATTCAGGAAGTCGGTTTCTCGATGTATACCGAGATGACCATCATCCGGATGATCCAGACCCTGCCCAAGGTCTATACCCTCGACGGCCAGGACAAACTCAAGCTCCGCCGCGAGATGCCCGAACCCGCTCAGCGACTTGCAATGGCCGAGCAACTGCTCACCATACTCGCGCGTCGCAGCTGAGGCCTTTGCCATGTCGCTTTCTGTAGGGCATCTCTGTGAGATGCCGTGTTGTTTTCTGTAGGGCATCTCTGTGAGATGCCGTGTTGTTTTCTGTAGGGCATCTCTGTGAGATGCCATGTTGAATGTCTCGCGGTGTTGAGACGGCACCTCACAGAGGTGCCCTACAGAAAAGCCGCACCTTGTAGGGCATCTCTGTGAGATGCCATGTTGAAGGTGTCGCGGTATTGAGACGGCACCTCACAGAGGTGCCCTACAGAAGTGCATTCCTTGTTCGACATCTCTGCGAGATGCCATGTTGAATGTCTCGCGGTGTTGAAACGGCACTTCACCCAGCTGCCCTGCGGAAGAGCGTTCCAGCGAGCACGATGCGGCTCGCCCCGTTCACCCGATCCCGCTTACTTGCTAGGCTCCGTTGCAGCAGGAGGTCGGCATCGAGAACCGGTTCGCGATGATCACCTGCGCTGCCCGGAAATATATCCATTGACCGCAACACCTCAGGAAAAGACCATGAAAACAAGGCTTCTGCTGCTCTCTCTCTTTCTGCTCATCGCCACCGCGGTGAGTGCCCAGCAACGCGGAGACTGGGTGCTCGGTCAATGGCGCGGTGGCGATTACTGGTTTCCGGGCGTGATCGAAAGCCGCTCGGAAAATTCTGTCACCATCGTTTACGACGATGGCACTAGGGAAACGCTGGGTCTGCATCTGATCCGACCTTACAACTGGAAAGAGGGCACGAAAATCGAGTGCCGCTGGAAGAACGGCAAGGAGTGGTATGCCGGACGCATCACGCGGGTGAGCAAGGATGGCACCACCATCGACGTGCTCTACAACGATGGTGATCGTGAAACCCTGCCGACCGGTGGTTGCCGCTCCAGCTGACCTGCTGCATCGAATGCAGTCACTGACCGGCAGCTGCGATAGCGCTGCCGGTTGAGCGCGGACATCGCCCGCTCAATCAGTACAAACGAATCGGTCAGCGGCTCAGCGAGGCGATTTCCTCTGCATCAAGATAGCGCCAGGTCCCTGCCGAGAGATCCGCCAATTCCAATGCGCCGATGCGGCAACGATGCAAACTGAGCACGTGATTGCCAACCGCAGCGAACATACGCCGGACCTGGTGATAGCGGCCTTCGACCAGCACAATCCGTGCGCGCCGCGGCTCAACGACTTCGAGCACTGCGGGGGCCAGCGCCCGCGTCTCCGATTCCAGCATCAAGCTGCCGCTGGCAAATATCTCCGCCTCATCGCCGCGCAGATCCGAATCCAGATTGACTTCGTAAACCTTGGCAAGATGCCGCTTCGGGGAAGTGATCCGGTGCAGCAGTTGGCCATCATCGGTAAACAACAGGAGCCCCGAAGTATCGCGATCCAGTCTGCCCACCGGTGAGACCAGTGGATCACGCAAGCGGAACCGGCGTGGCAGCAGATCGTAAACCAGACGACCGGCATCCTTGGTCGAGCAGACATAGCCGACTGGTTTGTGCATCATCAGCACCAGACCAGGCGCCGGATCGAGTAGCTCACCGTCGATGCGGACATCCTGATGCGCGGGCGCGGCGTTGTGATCGAAGGACTGTCCGTCCGAATCGCAGATCCGTTCGTCGTCGAGCATGGCCTCGATTTCCCTGCGGCTGCCATAGCCAAGCCGCGCCAGGTATTTCACCAGTTTCACAGAAATTCCTCGTCTATCTCCAGGCCTCGTAGACCTTGAATCCCAGCGTCTCGACGACCTTCTCGACGCGCGAAAACCCGCTGACCAGGGTCGCCTCGTAGGGCAGATGGCGATTGGCAACAAGCAGTAGTCTACCGCCCGGATTCAACGCAGACGCCGCGACTTCGATGAATCTGCGTCCAAGATCGGGAACGCCGGCCCGGCCGATATGGAATGGCGGATTGCAGACGATGAAATCGTAATGCCGATCCAGACCTGCACTGACGTCATGCCAGAGCAACTGGACGGGACGAGGGTCGACCGCCAATCGATCCGCACCGCCAAGCAGGTTTCTCTTTGCCATCGCCAGCGCGCGCGCATCGGCTTCGTAGAGATCAACAGAGGCTACGCGCGGACAGCGACTCAGCAGCTCGGCGGATAAGTATCCCCAGCCGGCACCGAGATCGGCACCAGTGCCAGCAAGATCGTCGGGCAGATGAGCGGCGAGCAGGGCCGAGCCCGGATCGACGCGATCAAACGAAAACACGCCGGGCTGACTGAGCAGCGGCATATCCGCGACGACTCGCGGCTGTGCGGCAGCGATCCATTCCGCGGCCAATGCAGCATCGAACTTGCGACCGTCGGCAAGGCTCCAGATTACCCTGCACTTGTGCAGCGACTCGTGACGCAGCTGACCGAACAGGCGCTCGGCATCTGCCTGCAACGAGCGCGCGCCCTCATTATTGGCTGCCGCGCAAACCAGTACTCCATCGCGGGTAAGCCGCAGCGCGGTCTCGGCCAACAGGGCACGCATATGATCACGCTGTCGCTGCGGCAGGATCAGCGCCAGCGCAAATTTCTCGTCGGCATCTGCGGGAGTCGCTCGGGTCGCCGGGTCGAGTTGATCGGCATCGGGTTTGAAGTCCTGTTCGCAGACCAGGCGACTGGCGACCAAGGGCATCGCCGGCAAGGCACGGGCATTGGCGAACAGAATGCGTCCGCTCGCCGGAGTCGACAGCCAGCCCTCGCGCAGCGGTGCCAGCAGCGCCGCGCCGACGGGATCGCCGAGCGCACTCATGGCGGGCAGCTCAAGGATTCGGTCGATGCGTTCGGCGGCGTCGGCAAGCAATCGCCGACCTGCCAGTTCTCGTCTTCCATGCGACTGAGCAAGGCGGTGAGCTCACTGCGCGCCGCACTGCCGTGCACCGGCAAGGCGATCATGTCCCCTGCCCTGGCCCATTGCAGCAAGCTGCGCGCGGCCTCGACCTCATCGAGCAGGACCAGCAGAGACGCATCCGGAACGCCACTGGCGAGTAGTGACGCCCGCAGGATTCCAGCGATCTCGCCGGGTGCACGACCACGCATATAGCCCGAGATATCTTTCAGCACGATGCGATCCGGTCGATGCCCGGCCGCCATTTCCGCCAGTAGACGCACATCTTCGTCATCGCGATTTCCGGCCTGCCCAAGGAGCAGACCGAGCCGTCCTCGCTGGCCATGCCGAGCTATCGCCAGAAATCCATCGAGCCCTTCCGGATTGTGGGCATAGTCGAGAAGGACCACAACGCCGCCCACATTCCAGCGCTGCAATCGTCCGCTATTGTCCTCGCGGTCGGCACCAAACTGCGCCAGCACCTCGGCGATGATCGAAGTCGGCACCTGCGCCAGCGCCGCGCAGAGGGCAGCGCCCGCAAGATTGGCAATGTTGTAGCGCGCGACGCCTGCCACACTAAGCGGCATCGCCGAGACCAGTCCAAGCTCGAATCGCTGGCGGCCATCATGCAGAACCAGAACGCCGTCGCGCACTGCGCAGGTGGCGCCACCGGTCTCCCGATGCGCCAGCAGAATCGGGTGATCGTCGGCCAGGGCAAACCAGGCGATCCTGCACTGCAGACGGGCAGCATGCCGAACCAGAACGTCATCGTCCGCGTTCAACACCAGAACGCCGTCGCCGGCAATCAGATGCGCGACACTGAGTTTGACCTCGGCCAGGTCATCCAGACTGTAGACACCGTACTCGCCGAAATGATCGGCGCTGACATTGGTCACCAGGGCCACATCAGCCTGGCTGAGGCCGAGTCCACGGCGCAGGATGCCGCCGCGCGCGGTTTCGAGCACAGCAACCTCGACCTCCTCGCGGCGCAGGATTGCACGCGCGCCGGCCGGACCGGAGAAATCGCCAGCCTCGATCAACCGGCCGTCGACAAAGAGTCCATCGGTGCAGCTATGACCAATACTCCGCCCCGCGACACGCAACACTCGGGCGAGCAATCGAACACTGGTGGTCTTGCCGTTGGATCCGGTGATCGCGATCTTGGGAATTCGACGCAGCCCGGTCCAGTCCACTGCTGCCGCCTGAGGAAGCTCAGCCATGGCAAACAACAGCCGGCCCCTGCCCTCGCCCAGCGAGACGAAGTCTTCATCCACATAGATCGGCAGGTCGGCCCGATCAGCGGCGGCACGCAGCTCCTGCAATCTCGGGTTTTGCTCGGCGACGGCGTCACGGCGCAGGGTGTCGAGCCCGAGCGCCTCGTCCCAGATCGCTGCGTGACCCGGCGCGTGGAAGCCATCATCGCAGCCGCTCGCGCGCTGCCAGGCCCATTCATTGACTTCGGTAGCGCTGTACAGCTGATCGGCAGGCGCACTGAACGCGAAGACGGCACCGGCCGGATTGCGCCGGACGTCGGTGCGCACGCCCGACCAGGCTAGATAACGCGCAGCGAGCGCAACATCATGCTGCCAACGCGTCAGCACGCTGTCCTGCAATGGCGATGCCGATCGGCCCTCGAGCACAGCGGCAGGGCCGGCGAAGTGCCGGTTCGGTCCGGTCAGTCGACGCGAATCCGCGAATGAGGGAGGTGCCGGAAACACGCTAGGTGCCAACGCAGGGCGCGGCGGATTGCCGCCGCAGGACGCAGAGTACGGAGCATCCCGCGATCACACGAAAGTACAGCACTAGTCGTCCGATTCGCGCGAGAAATGGATGCCGCGCTCGTCGCGTACCATGCCTTCCATATTGATCAACGAGGTGTCTTCAGCCGTGGTGGTCGGCAGCACCACGTCGGCCGATACCGGACGCGATATCGGCGCCACGCTGCCCTCGGGTCGGAACTTGATCACCTGTTTCCAGGAGCGCACCAGGGCATCGGCAAAGATCAGCAATAGATCGCCAGGCTGGCCCATGCGCAGAGCCGCGTCGATCGCCTCCTGCTCATCGGGAATGATCGAGATCGCGTCCTTGTCCACTCCCTTTGCCATCAGTGCGCGCGACTGTATTCGCGGCACTTCGTCGCCATCACGACCGCGCAGACCATCGTCGCGCCGGCAGATGTAGTGATCAAAGCGACCCGCGACGGCGTCGGCGATCGCAACCAGGTCTTCGTCACGGCGATCACCGGGACCGGCCAGTACCACGATCCTGCGACCACTGGCATCGAGGCGCTGGGCGAGATCGGCCATGGCATTGACCGCATGCGCATTGTGACCGTAGTCGAACAGCACCTTGAAAGGATGCTCGTTGAACACGTTCATGCGACCGGGCGCCTGGAAGAACGTGGTGTCGAATGTCCGCAGGCCCTGCCGGATCGCATCGAGTTTGACGCCCAGCGAATACGCGATGGCCGCAGCAAACATCGCGTTCTGCACATTGTGCAGGGCGCGCCCCTCCAACGTGGCGGGGATCAGATGCGTCCACAGCAACGGTATGTGGCTGCCCTTGTCGTAGAGGGTGATCATGTGACCATTGACGCCGGCCTCGAGCGCGCAGGCACGGCCACCGGCGCGGATGTGTTCACGCACCAGACCATGCGAGGGATTGAGCGTGACGTAGCAGATCACCTTGGCATCGGTATAGCCGGACATGCGCAGCACCTGCGGATCGTCGGCATTGAGCACGGCGCAATCCTCGGCCACTTCGATCACGATGCGCTTGAGTTCGGCCAATTGCTCAAGCGTATCGATCCCTTTCAGGCCCAGATGATCGGACTGCACATTGAGTACCGCACCGACATTGACGTGGCGAACACCCATGCCGGCGCGCAGCAATCCGCCGCGCGCGGTCTCGAGTACGGCCAGATCGATCTGCGGATCGGAGAGCACCATGCGCGCGGAAACCGGGCCGGTCATATCGCCTTCGACCGTGCGCTGACCATCGATGTAGACGCCATCGGTCGTGGTCAGTCCGGGCGTGTAGCCAGCCATCTTGGTGATGTGGGCGAGCATGCGCGCCGTGGTGGTCTTGCCATTGGTACCGGTGATCGCGGCAATCGGCACCTTGGTCGGCGATCCCTGCGGGAACAACATGTCGATCACCGGCGCGGCGACATCACGCGGCGTGCCCTCACTCGGTGCAACGTGCATTCGGAAACCGGGCGCGGCATTGACCTCACAGATGCCGCCGCCGATCTTGCGATAACTTTCGGCAATATTGGTCGACAGAAAATCAACGCCGCCGACATCCAGCCCGATCGCGCGGATCGCACGCACGGCCATCTCGCGATTGTCGGGATGGATGATGTCGGTGACATCAGTTGCGGTGCCGCCAGTGGAAAGATTCGCCGTCGAGCGCAGGTAGACCACTTCGTCGGCGGCCGGTATGGAGTCGGCGCTATGACCGCTGCGCGTCATCATCATCTCGGCCTGGGCATCGAGCTGCAAACGGGTCAACACTTTTTCATGGCCGATGCCACGGCGCGGATCCTGATTCACGATCTCGACCAGCTCGGCAATGCTGCGACTGCCGTCGCCAACGACGTGCCCGGGCGTGCGACGGGTTGCGGCAACCAGTTCGCCGTTGACGACGAGCAGGCGATGATCATCGCCTTCCAGATAGGTCTCGACGATTACCGATCGCGAAATTTCCTGCGCCTTGCGGAATCCGGCAGTGACCTCTTCGTCGTTGACCAGGCGGATCGAGATGCCGCGACCATGATTGCCGTTGTAGGGTTTGGTCACCACCGGGAAGCCGATGCGGCGCGCGGCACGCAGCGCCTGTGTCTCGTTTTGCACCAACTCCTGTCTTGGCACCGGCAGTCCGAGGGCACCCAGAATCTTGTTGGTCTCTTCCTTGTCGCTGGCCAGTTCCACCGCGATATGCGAGGTGCGCCCGGTGATCGTGGCCTGGATGCGCTGCTGAAACTTGCCCTGGCCGAGCTGCACCAGCGATTGGTCGTTGAGGCGGAACCAAGGAATGCCACGGTTCTCGGCCGCACGCACCAGCGAGGCCGTCGACGGGCCGAGCGCGCGGCGCTGGGCGAAGCGGATGAATTCGTCGCGTGCGCTGATCCAGTCCCAATCCTCGGGCACGATGCCGGCGGGCCGCAGGGCTTCGGGTAACAGCGAGCAGAGCAGTCGCATCGACAACTCTCCCGCCTCGACGCCCTCTTCTTTCTGCGCGTATTCGTAGACCACCGAATAGACACCGGGCTTGTCGGTGCTGCGCGTCTTGCCAAAACTGACGTCTTCGCCTGCAACGTTCTGCACTTCGATGGCGACGTGTTCAAGCACATGGCCGAGCCAGGTGCCCTCATCCTCGGTCATGCGCCGAATCAATCCACCCGGGCTGCGATACGAGCAACCATGCTCAGCCAGACCTGGCAAGGCGGCAACCAGGCCATCGACGAAGGCCGGCCCCAGTTTCGAGGTTGGCCACTGCTCCAGTTCGCCCAGATCAAGTTCGAGGCGGATAACCGGAAAGTGCGCATACAAAGACGGTCCGACATAAACCGCACGATCGAGAATGCGCATGCAATGCTCCTGTGGATCATCGGATATTGCCCAACCGCCCTGCCCGGGCGAGCTGGACTAGGTTTTGCGGCTGAGCAAGGCGTTCGCCTGGGCCACCCGAGTATGCAAATTGAACGTAGCGCCCGCAACCAGCATGTGCACAGTCAGGCCGAGCAGGCAGACCGGCTGCCCCTCTTCCACCGAATCCATCGAGGAAAACTGCAGGCCGGCGGCATCGACCACGGTGACGCCACCACTGCCCTCGACCTCAAGGGTATTGTCCGGCGCAATGAAGGCGGCGGTGTCTTCATCGAGCCCGATTCCGATGGCAAAAGGGTTGTAGGCCAAGGCTGTCACCAGCCTGCCCAGTCGATCGCGCTGGCGAAAATGCTGATCGATGATGAAGCGATTGGTAAGACCAAGACCCGGTGCCAGGCGCACACTGCCAGCCAGCGCCGACGAACCTTCATCGCCGAAGGCGATCATATGCTCGCTGAGCACACTGGCCCCGGCACTGGTGCCGGCGACGTGCACGCCAACAGCATTTTGCGCGCGGATCACCCGAGCGGCGTCGGTGCCACCGAGCAGAGTCGTGATCCGCAACTGGTTGCCGCCGGTCAGGAAGATGCCCGTAGCCCGTTTGAGCTGACCCAGCTTGCCGGCATTGTCAGCATCGGCACGCGATTCGAAATCGACCGAATGCGCCTCGGCCGCACCCAGTTCGCGGAAAATTCGCTCATAGCGCGAGCCGGTATCAGCGAGACGGCTGGCCGTCGGCACGATCACGATATTGGCATTGCTGCCGCCGCTGATCCGCACGAAACGCTGCAGGATGCTTGGATTGTCTTCCTTCTCCTCGGCTCCACCGATCGGGACGATCCAGCCACGCTCTTCCCCGTCAGGGACCTTGCTCGGACACATTCAACACCTGCAAACATTCAGTCAGAGAGCATCATACCAGCCCGGACCTCTCCACCCGGATCGGCGCAGGGATCGGCGCCCACCGGACGGCGTCCTGATCACCGTGGATACGGGGCTAGCGGCACAGCTCCGGCGCCCTCCGTAGACAGTCCTCACAGACGAAAACCATCGTGAACTTCTGCGTATCAAGTCATCACGGCAAGGCAATGCGGCCAAGGCCGCAGCTCGTTGCGCTACCCTGAAATCGACTGGATGCTCCAGTGATTGCTGGCAAATGGATGAGATACCGCGTTGCGCTGGTTCAAACCTGCTTGACCGGCCTGCTGGCCGGCGTGACTGCGCTGTCCGCACAGGCACCTTCGCCGCTGAGCGAATCGCAGCGGGAATGGCTCGCGCAGCGCGGTCCGATCCGGATGTGCGTCGACCCCAACTGGATGCCGCTGGAGGCGATTGACGACCACGGCCGGCACACTGGCATCGGCGCTGATCTCATCGCCGCCATGGCCCAGCGCGGCAGTCTTCAGATCGAACTGGTTCGCACCAGCACATGGCCTGAATCCGAGCGTCGCGCACGCGCCCGCGAATGCGACATCCTTTCGCTTGCTTCGGAGACCGCTGAGCGACGCGCGGTTTTTGACTTCACCACGGCCTACCTGTCAATTCCCGGTGTGGTGGTTACCGACCTCGACGTGCCCTTCATCCGTAACACGGATCAATTGGCAGATCAGACCATCGCCATGTTGCGCGGTGTCTCTTCGATTGCTGAGGTCAAACTGCGTCACCCAGGCATGCGCATCATCGAAGTGGCCAGCTACGAAGAGGGATTTTCCCTGGTGCAGTCGCGCCAGGCGTTCGGCTTGCTCGGCAATATGGCGTCGGTCAGCACGGCACTGCAACGCAATCACATCCGCAATCTGAAAATCGCCGGCACCGTGGGTTTCGACTCCGACCTGCGCGTCGCAACTCGAAACGACCAGCCAATGCTCGGCGAAGTTTTCGAAGTCCTCGTTCAGGACCTCGATCCGCAAACGGTTCAGCAGATAACCAATCGATGGATTCCAGTTCGATACGAGCACGGCTTTGACTACACCCTGATGTGGAAGCTGCTGCCCTGGTCGCTGCTCGCGCTCGCTGCGATGCTCGGCTGGGTCATCAAGCTGCGCCGGCTCAATCGCGAGCTCGCCGCCGCGAACGCGCGGTTGCGCCAAGTAAGCCGGGTCGATGCGCTGACCGGACTGTTCAATCGGGTACCGCTCGATGAAATGCTGGCTGCGGCGTCCGATCATTGCAAAGTCCGGGGTAGCCCGCTGGGCCTTGCGATGGTCGATATCGATCACTTCAAGGCAATCAATGACCAGTATGGCCATGCCGCAGGAGACGCCGCGCTGCGCGATATAGCCGCAATCCTGATGCACTGTTTTGGTGATCCGCAGTCGCGCGTGCTTCGCCTCGGCGGCGAAGAGTTCCTGATCATCCGCGAGAACATTGACTCAGCGGAGTTCGGTGCGCAACTCGAATTGCTGCGCGCCCGGATAGCGGGTCAGCCAACCCGGTTTCAGCAGCATGAGATCCCACTCAGGGTCAGTATCGGCTGGATCTGCATCGTACCCGCGGATGAGTATTCGCCGGAGCAGGCATTGCGTCGCGCCGATGCCGCGCTCTATCGGGCGAAGGGCGAGGGGCGCAATCGGATACTCGAGGCGTGAGCGAAGCCAGGAGGGAGAAAGCGCCGCTCGCCAGCGGCGCGACACAGCAGCGGGGCAAGCCGCGCTCTACATGAAAGCGAGAAAGGCGGGCTTGCGCCCGCCTTTCATATTGCGCAGCGATGATTTCAGGAATCAACCGCCCTCGGCATCCTCGTAGACCGCCTTCATGCTGAGACGAATACGTCCCTGCTTGTCGACCTCGAGCACCTTGACCTTGACGATGTCGCCTTCCTTGAGCTTGTCGGAGACTTTCTCGACGCGCTCATTGGCGATCTGCGAGACGTGCACCAGACCGTCCTTGCCGGGCAGGATGGTGACGAAGGCACCGAAGTCCATCAGCTTGGCGACCTTGCCCTCGTAGATGCGACCCGGCTCGACGTCGGAAGTGATCTGTTCGATGCGCTCCTTCGCGGCCAGTGCACCTTCGCGATTGACCGAGGCGATGACGATGGTGCCGTCGTCCTGGATATCGATCTGGGTGCCGGTTTCCTTGGTGATCGCCTGGATGACTGCGCCACCCTTGCCGATGACTTCGCGGATCTTGTCCGGATGGATCTTGATGGTGAGCAGTCGCGGCGCGTACTCGGACATTTCCGAACGCGGCGTGCTGATGACCTTGGCCATCTCACCGAGGATATGCAGACGACCCTGCTTGGCCTGGGCCAGCGCGGTCTTCATGATCTCTTCGGTGATGCCGTCGATCTTGATGTCCATCTGCAGTGCCGAGATACCCGCTTCGGATCCGGCCACCTTGAAATCCATGTCGCCGAGGTGATCTTCGTCGCCCAGGATATCGGACAGAATGGCAAAGTCGCCGCCTTCCTTGATCAGGCCCATGGCGATACCAGCAACCGGCGCCTTCAACGGCACACCGGCATCCATCAGCGCGAGCGAGGAGCCGCAAACCGAGGCCATCGACGAGGAGCCATTGGACTCGGTGATTTCCGAAACGCAGCGGATCGTGTACGGGAACGATTCGATGGTCGGCATCACCGCAAGCACGCCGCGCTTGGCGAGGCGTCCGTGACCGATTTCGCGGCGCTTCGGGCCCATCATGCGGCCAGCTTCACCGACCGAGAACGGAGGAAAGTTGTAATGGAACAGGAAATGTTCCTTGTATTCGCCAGAGACCGCATCGATCACCTGACCGTCGCGCGCGGTGCCGAGCGTGGCAACCACCAGCGCCTGGGTTTCGCCGCGGGTAAACAGCGCCGAACCATGGGTACGCGGCAGCACGCCGGTGCTTACCGTGATGGGTCGAACGGTGACCAGGTCACGGCCGTCGATGCGCTTGCGGCTGCTCAGAACCGAGGCGCGCATGATCTGGTATTCGAGTTCACCGAATTCCTTGGCCATGTCGCTGGCAAGCCAGCCATTGGTTTCCGCCGAAGCCTTCAACGAGGCCAGCACTTCCTTCTTCAGTGCCGACATCGCATCACGGCGCTCCAGCTTGTCGCGGACCTGAAAGACTGCATCAAGGCGCGAACCGACAGCAGCCTTGACGGCACTGACCATCGCCTCGTTCTTCGCCGGCGCCTTCCAGTTCCACGAGGTGACGCCCACTTCGGCGGCCAACTCGTTGATCGCCTGGATCGCTGCCTGCATCTGCTGATGACCGAACATCACCGCGCCGAGCATCACATCTTCGGACAGCAGTTGGGCTTCGGATTCCACCATCAGCACCGCGTTGGCGGTACCGGCGACTACCAGCTCAAGCTGGGAAGTCTTCAGTTCGGTCGTGGTCGGATTGAGGATGTATTTGCCATCGGCGTAGCCAACCTTGGCCGCACCGATCGGACCGGCGAACGGCATACCCGACAACGCGAGCGCAGCAGAGGCGCCGAGCAGAGCCGGGATATCGCTGTCCACTTCAGGATTGAGCGACAGCACATTGGCGATGATCTGCACTTCGTGGTGGAAGCCTTCCGGAAACAGCGGACGGATCGGACGATCGATCAGGCGCGAGGTCAGCGTCTCTTTCTCGGTCTGACGGCCTTCGCGCTTGAAGAAGCCACCGGGGATACGGCCACCCGCGTAGAACTTCTCCTGGTAGTCGACGGTGAGCGGGAAGAAGTCGAGTCCTTCCTTCGCCGAACGATTGCCCACGGCGGTGACCAGCACCACGGTGTCGTCCATGCGTACCAGCACAGCACCGCTGGCCTGGCGTGCAATCTCGCCGGTCTCGAGCGTTACCTTGTGACTACCATACTGAAAACTCTTGACTACTTTTGCCACGACCATTTCCTTTTAAAGAGATTCTTCCCAGAAGCGCAGACGCCCTCGCCTGCACCCGATCCGGTCAAGCACGCTGACCGGCGACACGAATTTCGGTGGCCCACAAACGAAAAAGTGCCCTCGGGCACTTTCTCGTCATTGAACTTAGCGGCGGAGTCCGAGCTTCTCGATCAGCGCCTTGTATCGGTTGCTGTCCTTGGCCTTGAGATAGGTCAGCAGACGGCGACGGGTATTGACCATCTTCAGCAGGCCACGCCGCGAATGATGATCTTTGTTGTGGGCCTGGAAATGCGGCGCCAAGGCCTCGATGCGCGCGGTAAGCAGCGCGACCTGGACTTCCGGTGAGCCGGTGTCATTGGTCGAACGCTTGTTGTCGGCGATGATCTTGCTGGTATTTTCAACGTTGAGCGACATGGTGAATTCCTGACATTGAGAGGTGAGCCCTGCACTACCGGGGGCAGTGCCACCGTCTGCGCGTATCGATTTGACGTAGGGACAGCCCAGTATTCTAACCGCGCCCACGCTTTGGGAACAAGCATCGGATCGTGAAAATCTTAGTGCCCGGTAGTCAGCAGACGCCGGACCCGCAGGGTGCCGGCCTGGTCGACCTCACCCAAGCCGAAGAATGCGGCTTCCTGGTCGCGTAGACGATACACGCCGGGATTTCTGCCCATTTGCAGGCAGGGCCGCCCGTGCTTCAGATTTCCGGTCTGCTCGCTATCCAGATCCAGTTGCTGGAAGCCGGTAAGCGCCGATTCCACTGGAACCAGCCAGGGCGGATGATCGCCGGACCCGGCTTCTGCCCACAGCCGCACATCGTCCAGATTCGCCATCGCGACTCCGCCGAACGGGCTGACCCAGAGTCGATGCAACGAGGCCAAATGACCGACTGTACCCAGCGCGCGTGCGATATCCATGCCGAGCGTGCGGATATAGGTTCCGGAACCACACTCGACTTCCAGGTCGAGGAAATCGCCGCCGCGGGCGATCAACTCGAGACGATCGATGCGCACCTGACGCGGTTTGACTTCAACCAGTTCGCCGGCGCGGGCGCGCTTGTAGAGCGGTACACCCTCGTGCTTGATGGCGGAATACATCGGCGGCACCTGGGTGATCTCACCGCGGAAAACGCCCAGCACGGTGCGGACTTGATCGTCGCTGAGCTCGGGCAGGGCAGCTTCGGCGACGACTTCGCCATCGCGATCACCACTTGCTGTCTCGGTGCCAAACGCGACGCGGGTCCGATAGCACTTGGATTCCGCGAGCAGGAGCCCGGCGAAACGCGTGGCTTCGCCGATACAGATCGGCAGCATGCCTGTCGCCAGTGGATCGAGCGTCCCGGTGTGGCCCGCCTTGGGCTTGCCGAGCAGCCAGCGCACGCGCTGCAGGGCGGCATTGGAGCTCAGGCCCAAAGGCTTATCGAGCAGCAGGATGGAGGTCAGCAAGGACATGGGCTGGGGCTGGCGCGATCAGATCGATCGCCATGGCGACCGCAAATCGCGGCGGGTCAGCTCTTGCGGCGCGGTGCGCGCTTGGCCGGTTTGGCCGATTTGACCGGCTTGTCTGGCCGCCGGGTGATGTCCAGCGCGACCTGTTCGGGCGTGGTGTCGCCACGCAGCAGGCCTTCGATGCGCTCGCCGCGATCGACCGAATCGTCGTACTTGAAGCGCAGTTCGGGCACCGTGCGCAAATCGACCCGCTTGGCCAGCTCCATGCGGAACTGCCAGGCCAGATCGTTGAGCGTACGCACCGCCGTTTCGCCGTGTTCGGGCACAAACGCGGTCACAAAGACATCGGCATAGGCGAGGTCGCGGGTGGCCTCCACATCGGAGACCGACACCGAAGGCACCAGCTTGTCGCGCACAGCATCGTGCACCAGGGCGCCCAACTCCTTACGGAACAGCGCGGTGATGCGATCGATACGATTGAAATTGGCGTGGCCCATGACGGCTCCCTATGGCGCCCGCGCACTCCGGTCACTCGGACCCAGGCGCACCGGCATTGATAGGCTGCCCTCCGCGCGAGGCGGGCGGGCAAACCTGTGACTTACAGCGTACGCTGGACTTCGATGCGCTCGAAGCACTCGATCTGGTCGCCGGCCTTGACGTCGTTGTACTGCTTGACGCCAATACCGCATTCCATGCCATTGCGCACTTCGTCGACCGATTCCTTGAAGCGACGCAGCGATTCCAGTTCGCCCTGGAAGACCACGACGTTGTCGCGCAATACGCGGATCGGTTTGTTGCGGCGGACCCAGCCCTCGATGACCATGCAGCCGGCGATCTGACCGAACTTCGACGAGCGGAACACATCGCGCACCTGGGCGACACCGATGATCTCCTCGCGCACTTCCATGCCGAGCAGACCCGAGGCAACCTGTTTGACCTGGTCGATGACGTCATAAATGATCGAGAAATAGCGCAGATCCAAATTGTTTTCGCTGACGATCTTGCGGGCGGACGCATCGGCGCGAACGTTGAAGCCGATCATGACGGCCTTGGACGCTGCGGCAAGGGTGGCATCAGACTCGGTGATACCACCGACACCACTGGAGACGACATTGATCTTGATCATGTCGGTCGACAGGCGCGTCAACGAATCACGCAAGGCCTCGGCCGAGCCCTGGACATCAGCCTTGACGACGAGGTTCAGCACACGATTCTGATCGCTACCGGTGGCAACCTGCGACCACATATCGTCGAGGCGGGTCGATGCCTGCTTGACCAGACGCGACTCACGACGTTTCTGCTCGCGCTGATGGGCGACGTCCTTGGCGAGGCGCTCGTCGGCAACGACCATGAAGTCATCGCCGGCATTGGGCACGCCGGAAAGTCCGAGTACCACGACAGGAATTGAAGGACCGGCATCGTTGACCTGGGCACTGGATTCGTCGAACAGGGCGCGCACGCGGCCGTACTCGATTCCACAGACGATGAAATCACCCTTCTTCAACCGGCCCTGCTGGACCAGCACGGTTGCCATCGGTCCGCGGCCCTTGTCGAGGCTGGATTCGATCACGGTACCGGTGGCACGGCCATCCGGCGCCGCGGTCAGCTCCATCACTTCGGACTGCACCAGGATAGCGTCGAGCAGAGCGTCAACGCCCATGCCGGTTTTCGCTGACACCGGCACAAAGATCACGTCACCGCCCCATTCCTCGGGCACGACTTCATGCTGGATCAAGCCCTGCTTGACCCGTTCCGGATCGGCGTCGGGCTTGTCCATCTTGTTGACCGCGACGATCAGCGGCACATTGGCTGCCTTGGCATGTTGCACAGCTTCAATCGTCTGCGGCATCACGCCGTCATCGGCGGCAACCACCAGGATCACAATGTCGGTGAGCTTGGCGCCACGGGCACGCATCTGGGTAAACGCCGCGTGGCCAGGTGTATCGAGGAAGCTGATAACACCCTTGTCGGTGGTCACATGGTAAGCACCAATGTGCTGGGTGATGCCACCAGCCTCACCCGCCGCCACTTTGGCGCGGCGGATATAGTCGAGCAACGAGGTCTTGCCATGATCGACGTGACCCATGATCGTGACGACGGGCGGACGCGTAACGCCTTCGCCCTGATCATCGGCATGTGCAGCCGCCAGCGCCGACTCGGCATCCGAATCATCGGCGCGCACGGCCTTGTGACCGAGCTCTTCAACAGCCAGCACGGCGGTGTCGTGGTCGATCACCTGATTGATCGTCACCATGGTGCCCATCTTGAACAATACCTTGACGATCTCGGAACCCTTGACGGCAAGGCGCGCGGCCAGATCGGCCACCATGATGCTGTCACCGAGGGCCACTTCCTTGGTCACCGGCGCGGTCGGACGCGAGAATCCGCCCGAGCCGACCTGGACATTGCCGCGTGAGCGATCTTCGAACTTGCTGCGTGGTTTCTTCTTGGCACGACGCGCGGCGTGGTCAACCGACAGATGCAACTCACCGCCGGTGAAGCGCGCCACGGTTGCATCATCCTCGGGCAGCGCATCGCCACCGATCGGTGACAGGTGGCTGCCGCGATTTCCCTTGTGCCGATGCGGCGGCTCGGAGCCCGCCTTTTTCGGTGGAACACGTTCTGGTGTGCGTTCACCGGGACGCGAGGGCGAGCCCGGCTTCTTGGCCTCGGGCCGGCGCTCGATGGGCTTGCGCTCTTCGGCCTTGCGCTCCGGCGCCGCCACAACTTCGGGAGTCGCGGTGACTTCCGCAACGGCCTCGATTTCGACTGGAACCGCGGCGGCTTCTTCGGCCAGCTTGCGCACAGATTCCTGTGCGGCACGCTTGGCCTCGTCCTCGGCCCGGCGCTTCCCTTCGATGTCACGCAGGCGCTGGTCTTCGGCCTGATTCTGCGCCCGCGACTCGGCGAGCAGCTTGAGCGCGCGTTCGCGCTCGGAATCATTGCCTTCCACGGCCGGCTGAACCTGCTCATCCAACTCGGTGCGCTTGACATAGGTACGCTTCTGACGGACCTCGACGTTTACCGTTTTGCCCTTGGCGGCGCCGCTCGAAACGGTGATTTCGCCAACCTGCTTGCGACGCAGAGTGATCTGGCGCGGACCAGCCTCCTCGTCGCCACCGGGCATGTCTTTCTTGCCGTGGGTGCGGCGCAGAAACCCGAGCAGTTTCATTTTCTCGGTACTGGTGACGACCTGCGCCGGCCCAGACACCCTCATGCCAGCTTCGGCAAACTGCGCGACCAGCTTGTCGACAGTCATGCCGAGCACCTGGGCCAATTGTTGAACAGTGACGTCTGACATTCAGTACCTCTCAAGATGCATTCGGGCGCAGATTCCGCTTATTCCAGCCCGGCAAACAGTGGCGCGCGTGCCGCCATGATCAACGCCGCTGCACGTTCCTCGGTCAGGCCTTCAATGCCTTCGAGTTCGTCGGCGGCCAGATCGGCGAGGTCGTCCTGGGTACGGATGCCGCGCTCGGCAAGAGCAAACGCCGTGGCCTCATCCATTCCCTCGACCGCCAGCAGATCATCTGCTGGCTTGTTCTCTTCCAGGTTTTCCTCGGCGGCGAGCATCTGCGTCAGCAGCGCGTCACGCGCACGGGCACGCAGCTCTTCAACCACGTCCTGATCAAATTCTTCGACCGACAGCAATTCGCTTTCCGGAACGTAGGCGATTTCCTCGATCGACGAGAAGCCTTCCTGGACCAGGATCGAGGCGATCTCGGCGTCGACTTCGAGCTTTTCGATGAACAGCGCCCGGGCGGTTTCCTGCTCGACTTCGCTCTTCTGCTGGATCTGGTCCTGGGTCATCACGTTGAGCTGCCAGCCCGAGAGCTTGCTGGCCAGACGCACGTTCTGGCCACCGCGACCAATCGCCTGCGAGAGCTTGTCCTCGGCAACGGCAACATCCATGCTGTGGCGCTCTTCGTCGACGATGATCGACTGGACCTCGGCCGGCGCCATCGCATTGATAACGAACTGCGCGGGATTCTCGTTCCACAGGATGATGTCGACGCGCTCGCCATTGAGCTCGTTCGACACTGCCTGCACGCGCGATCCGCGCATGCCGATGCAGGCACCGATCGGATCGGTGCGATGGTCGTTTGCCTTCACCGCAATCTTGGCGCGATCTCCCGGATCACGGGCGCAGCCCATGATGGTGACCATGCCCTGACCGACTTCCGGAACTTCAAGCTTGAACAGTTCCATCATGAACTCGGGTGCGGTGCGCGATACAAACAGTTGCGGCCCGCGCGCTTCACTACGAACTTCGTAGAGGTAGCCGCGGACGCGATCACCGGCACGAACATTCTCGCGCGGGATCGCCTTGTCGCGCGGGATGAAGGCTTCGGCATTGCCGCCGAGATCCAGAAACACGCTGCCGCGCTCGACGCGCTTGACGATGCCAGTGACGAGATCGCCAATCCGGTCGGCGTAGGCATCGACGACCTGGGCGCGCTCGGCTTCGCGCACCCGCTGCACGATCACCTGCTTGGCTGCCTGGGCAGAAATGCGACCGAACTCGGCGTTGTCGACACGCTCTTCGAGGAACTCGCCAATCTCGACGTCGGCCTTTTCATCGACCGCGTCCATCATCCGGGTCATCCGCTCGGGCGATTCCATGACGATGTCGTCGGCAATCACTTCCCAGCGGCGGAAAGTCTCGTACTCACCGGTCTGACGATCGATCTGTACACGAATCGCCACATCCTGCTCGTGGTAGCGCTTCTTCGCGGCCGAAGCCAGAGCAGCCTCCATCGCATCGAAAATGACGCCCTCGTCGACGCCCTTTTCATTGGCGACGGCATCAACAACCAGCAGCAGCTCTTTGCTCATATCAACTCCTGAAACCGCACCCGCAGGCACGACAGATTCATGAAACTACTTCTTCTTCGCATTGCTCCGCTTGCCCTTGGCTGGCGCGCCCGCCCTTGACGGGGAGCGCGGCCGGCTGCTGGCAGCAGAACCGAAATCAGGCACCAATCGCGCCTTCTCGATGTTGTCGTGGTTGATCGCAACCTCGACATTGTCCTGATCGATGACGATCGACTGATCTTCAACCCTCAGGATACGCCCTTGGAAGCGTTTGCGCCCCGAAATCGGCAGACTGACGCTCAATTTTGCGGCCGACCCGACAAAGCGCGCGAATTGCGCTGGGGTGAACAAGGGTCGGTCCAGCCCAGGCGATGAAACCTCGAGCGTGTAGTGACCGCTGATCGGATCGTTGACGTCCATCAGCGCGCTGACCTCGCGGCTGACCACCTCGCAATCCTCGACCGTGACTGGACGATCAGCGACATCGATATAGATCCGCAGCAGGCTATTGCTGCTGTGTTGCCCATACTCCACTCCCAGACACTCGAGACCGAGCGTCGCGACGATTGGGGAGATCAGTTGGGTCAATTGCTGAGCGTTCACGGGAAAATCCAATTTACCGGGTGGCACATTCGAAAGAGGCAAAACAACCAAAAAAAAACGGGCGCACCGGCCCGTTCGTTCGCGCTTGGGCCTTGCGTCCCTGCGCGTGGATACTGAATTTCTCCAATATCCATTCGACTCAAAAGAAAAAAGCCTCAACTAGAGGCTTTTCCCAGGTACCGATGGTAGCGGGGGCAGGATTTGAACCTGCGACCTTCGGGTTATGAGCCCGACGAGCTGCCAGACTGCTCCACCCCGCATCAGCCGGCGCGAAGTGTAATCAGTGCGTTCCTGCAAAGCAACAATATTCGGTCCGAGTCGAGCAGTCGGTAGCGCAAATGAGCGCGGATTTCTCCGCCGCAGCGGCGCATAAGCTGATAGCGCGCCGTCTGCGCAATACTGAACCACGCTGAACCCGCACCCGGTGCTGGAACGCATGCAATGGGCCAGTCGACGCTGGGCGCTGGGCGAGCTGCCCCGGCGATCAACCGGCAACGGCCCGAATGCACCAATTCATCAGCGGACCGCCGAAGACACCAAGACCAACCAGAGCCAGCGCATTGGCGCCGAGCACGAAATTGAACGGAAGATCGGCCGGCGCCGGCGCCATCGCTTCGCCACGCGGCTCGTCGAAGTAGACGACCTTGATGATACGCAGATAGTAGAACGCGCCAACGACGGCAAAAGCGCCGGCGGTGATGGCGAGCCACAGCATTCCTGATTCCACCGCAGCCTTGAGTACCTGGAATTTGGCCAGGAACCCGACAAACAAGGGAATGCCGGCGAGCGAAGCCATCACCAGCAGGACCAGCAAGGCGTACCAGCCATTGCGCTGATTGAGACCGCGGAAATCATCGATCTCCTCGGCTTCGAATCCGGCGCGCGACATGTAGACGATCATGCCGAAGGCTGCGGTAGCGGTGATCGCATAGGTGACTGCATAGAACAGGGCTGCTGCATATCCTTCGGTCGTGCCTGCGATCAGGCCGAGCAAGAGAAATCCGACATGCGAGATCGTCGAATAGGCCAGCATGCGCTTGAGATTGGTCTGCGCAATCGCCACCAGATTGCCGATCGCCAGCGACAACAAGGCAAGCACGGCGAGCATTCCGCGCCAATCATTGAACAGCGGCGCGAGCGCATCCTCAAGCAATCGATAGGCGAGCACAAAAGCGGCGATCTTGGGTGCGCTGCCAATGAACATGGTGACCGCGGTGGGCGCGCCCTGATAGACATCGGGCACCCACATATGGAATGGCACGGCGCCAAACTTGAAGGCAATGCCGATCACGATGAAGACCAGGCCAAAGCTCAGCAGCCACGGATGCGGCGCATTGCTGACCAGGGCACCGCGGATGCTGGCAAAATCGAGCGAGCCGGTGGCGCCATAGATCATGCTGATGCCGTACAGCAGCATGCCGGACGCCAGTGCGCCGAGCACGAAATACTTCATCGCCGCCTCCGAGGAGCGGCCGTTGTCGCGATCCAGCGCAACCAGGGCGTAGGACGGCAGGGCGAGCAACTCCAGCCCCAGAAAAGCGGTCAACATATTTCCGGCGGAGGCCAGAAACATCATGCCGAGCACGGCGAACATCACCAGGGTATAGAACTCGCCCTGGAACAGTCGACGCGGAATCAGATAAGGCTTGGCGTAGACGAAGACCAGGGCGGTGCTGATCAGGATGAAGATCTTGCAGATGGCCGCAACACCGTCATTCACGAACATGCCACCGAACGCACTGCTGGCCAGTGACGCGTCACCACTGACCCGATAGACCAGGCCCGCGGTCAGCAGCAGGATGGCAATCGCCAACCAGTGGGTGACCGCACGCTGGCTCTGGCGGATGAAAAGATCGGCCAGCAGCAGAATGCACAAGGAGCCGAGCAGGAAGCTCTCGGGCACCAGGGGCAGCAGATCGGCCATCGATATAGGACCCATGGTCAATCTCCTCAAACCTTGACGTGCATCAGTTGCTGGACGACCTGCTGGATCGAAGCATCCATCAATTCGGTCAGCGGGGCCGGCCAGACGCCGAACAACAGGGTGGCAGCGGCGAATCCGCCCAGCACCACGCCCTCACGCGCGGTGATATCGGTCAGTGCAGCGACCTGGGGATTGGCGACCTCGCCAAACAGCACGCGCTTGACCAGCCACAAGGTGTAGGCAGCGCCCAGTATCAGGGTGATCGCCGCAGTCGCCGCGACCAGCGGGCTGGCCTGGAAGCTGGCGAGGATCACCATGAACTCACCGACGAAGCCGGACGTGCCGGGCAGGCCACTGTTCGCCATTGCGAAGAACACCATAAAAGCGGCGAACCAGGGCATGGTATTGGCGACGCCGCCGTAGTCCTTGATCATCCTGCTGTGCATCCGGTCATAGATCACGCCGACGCAACTGAACATCGCTGCCGAAATGAATCCATGCGAGATCATCTGCACCATCGAACCCTGCAGGGCCAGGCGCGCGGCATCGCCGGCGCCCAGATCGCGCGCCAGTTCGAACGCGACGAAGGCGCCAAGGGTCACGAAACCCATGTGCGAAATCGACGAGTAGGCAATCAGCTTCTTCATGTCTTCCTGGACCAGGGCGACAAAGCCGATGTAGACGATCGCAATCAGTGACATCGCGATGACCAGCCAGGCCAGCTCGTGGGAAGCGTCCGGAGTGATCGGCAGCGAGAAACGCAGAAAGCCATAGCCACCGATTTTGAGCATGATTGCGGCCAGAATGACCGATCCACCGGTCGGCGCCTCAACGTGTGCGTCGGGCAGCCAGGTATGCACCGGGAACATCGGCACCTTGACCGAGAACGCGAGCAGGAAGGACAGGAACAACCAGATCTGCTCGGTCAGTGACAGCGGATAGCGGGCCAGATAGTCGAGATCGAAACTGCCGGTCTTCAGGTACAGATAAATCAGACCGATCAGCATGAAGATCGAGCCGAAAAACGTATACAGGAAGAACTTGATCGTTGCGTAGACACGTCGCGGGCCGCCCCAGATGCCGATGATGATGAACATCGGAATCAGCATGGCCTCGAAGAACATGTAGAACAGCAGGGCATCACGCGCGCAGAAGACACCAATCATCAGCGCTTCGAGCAGCAGGAAGCAGGCGACGTACTGGTGGACTTTCTCTTCGATCGCGGACCAGGCGCCGATCAGGACCAGCACCGTGGTGAACGTCGTCAGCGCGATCAGTGCCACCGAGATGCCGTCGACAGCCAGGTGATAGTGCACATTCAGCGCACCCATCCACAGGTATTTCTCGACGAACTGCAGACTGCCCGACTCGGCGGCATAGCCGGTGTACAGCGGGATGCTGAGTGCGAATGTGGCGATCGCCGTGACCAGTGCGATCCAGCGCGCGCGCTGCGCACTGCCGTGTCCAAATACAACGGCAGCGATCGCGCCGAGGACCGGCAGCCAGATCAGCCAACTGAGAAGATGATGCGACATGATTTAAGGATTCCCGTTCTTCTTACTTCAGCCAGAGGAAGGCGCCGAGCAGCGCAATCAACCCCAGGATCATCGCGAAGGCATAGTGGTAGAGATAACCGGATTGCATCCAGCGCAGGATGCCGGCAGTACGATCAACTACGGCTGCCGAGCCATTGACGATCCAGCCATCAATCAATCGGGCGTCGCCCCACTTCCAGAGTCCGCGGCCGAGCAGCAGGCTGCCGCGCGCAAAAATGGCCTGATACAACTCGTCGAATCCGTACTTGCGTTCGAGCACCCGGACGACGGGAGCAAATAGCCTGGCGGCTCGATCGGCCATTGCCGGATTGAACAGATAGACATAGGTCGCGACGGCAAACCCGGCGAAGGCAAACCAGAATGGCGGCGCCTTGAGCCCGTGCAGGGCGAAGGCCAGCACGCCATGGTAGCTCTTGCCGATTTCGGCCAGCACATCGTGCGCTGGTGCAACCACGATGGCACCATCGAAGAAGTTGCCGAACAGCATCGGCTCAACAAAGAACCAGGCAATGCATACCGATGGAATCGCCAGCAGGATCAGCGGCAGGGTAACCACCCAGGGCGACTCGTGCGGTGCGTGCTCGAGGTGGCCAGGCTTGTGACCATGGTGATCGTCATGATCGGAGTGGCTGTCGTCGGCAACGTGCGCGGCGGCGGAATCCGCGTTCGCGTGCAGGTCCGCAGCGGGCACGGAATCACCATGCGCGGCATGAGGTCCGTCGACGATAAAGCGCTCCTTGCCATGGAAGGTCAGGTAAAGCAGGCGGAAACTGTACAGGGCGGTGACGAAAACGCCGAGCAGCACGCACCAGTAGGCGTAAGTGTACGCGAGGCCACCGTGGACCGCGGCGTGATGCACGGCCTCGATGATGGCGTCCTTGGAATAGAAGCCCGAGAACAGCGGTGTACCGACCAGGGCGAGGGTGCCGAGCACGGCGGTCCAGTAGGTGATTGGCATGTACTTGCGCAGGCCACCCATGTAACGCATGTCCTGCTCGTGGTGCATGGCGATGATCACCGACCCGGCGCCGAGGAACAGCAAGGCCTTAAAGAAGGCATGCGTCATCAGATGGAACACCGCCGCGCCGTATGCCGATGCGCCGAGCGCAACCGTCATGTAGCCAAGCTGTGACAAGGTCGAATACGCCACAACCCGCTTGATGTCGTTCTGGACCAGACCGATCAGACCAGTGAAAAATGCCGTGGTGGCGCCGATCACCACGATGAAGGTGAGCGCGGTCTCGGAGAGTTCATACAGTGGCGACATCCGCGCCACCATGAAAATACCGGCAGTCACCATGGTTGCTGCGTGGATCAGCGCCGAGATCGGGGTCGGACCTTCCATCGAGTCGGGCAACCAGACATGCAGTGGAACCTGGGCGGATTTGCCCATCGCACCGATGAACAACAGGATGCCAATGACCGTGGGCACGGCCCAGGCATGGCCGGCGAAGATCTCGATTTCCTTGCCGACGATGGATTCGCGATTGGCGAACACGGTGGCGTAATCCAGCGTACCGAAGTACATCAGCACCGCGGCAATGCCGAGCAGGAATCCGAAGTCACCGACGCGGTTGACCAGAAACGCTTTGAGGTTGGCGAAGATCGCAGTCGGCCGCTTGAACCAGAATCCGATCAGCAGGTAGGAAACGAGCCCGACCGCTTCCCAGCCGAAGAACAGCTGCAGGAAGTTGTTGCTCATCACCAGCATCAGCATGGAAAACGTGAACAACGCGATGTAGCTGAAGAAGCGCTGGTAGCCGGGGTCTTCCTTCATGTAGCCAATGGTGTAGACGTGCACCATCAGCGAAACGAAGGTCACCACCACCATCATCATCGCGGTCAGCCGATCGATCAGGAATCCGACGTGCGCGCTGTACGAGCCGATTTCGTACCAGGTGTAGATGTTTTCGTTGAAGACGGGAGCGCCATCGAAGGCGAGCCGCTTGAACACGATCAGGGACAGCACCAGGGAGATGGCGACGCCAGCAATTGTGGCCGTGTGCGCGCCAACCCGACCGATCTGACGGCCGAACAAACCGGCAACGACAGCTCCGAGCAGGGGCGCCAACGCAATGGTGAGGAGCATCGATTGCATGTTCACATCTCTTCTTCGTTGTGGCTGCGGGAACTTGCCCGGCGCGCCATTGAATTCCGTTCCATCTACGACCGGGTGGAGCATGCGGAGCAAGCACCGCATCTACATTTGGAGCATGCGGGGCAAGCCCCGCACCTACACGGGCGTTCAATCCGGCTCGACATGCGATTCAACGCATGTCCTTGGCGCCCCACACTGCATTCTCCGCAAACCATCCCTGGTGATGGGCGCCGGCCCGGACTTCCTGTCCGGGCGTTCGATCCGGCTGGACATGCGATTCAACGCATGTCCATGGCGCCGGATCTCACCCCTTCAGGCTTTCCATATCTTCGATGTTGATTGTTGCCCGATTGCGGAACAGCACGACCAGGATGGCCAGGCCGATGGCCGCTTCGGCAGCCGCCACGGTCAGGATAAAAAATACAAAAATCTGCCCCGCGGCATCACCGAGAAAACTCGAGAACGCGACAAAATTGAAATTCACCGCGAGCAGCATCAACTCGATCGCCATCAACAAGGTGATCACGTTCTTGCGGTTGATGAAAATCCCGGCGACGCTGATGCAGAACAGGATCGCGCCGAGCGCAATCGTATGACCCAGGGTGATCATGGCGTCTCCTTGTTCGCCGACGGAATCTCGACGATGCGAATGCGGTCCTGACTGCGCACCGCGGCCTGCGCTGCCGGGTCCTGGCTGCGTGCATTGGTGCGATGGCGCAGGGTAAGCGCCACGGCAGCGACAATGGCCACAGTAAGAATGACAGCGGCGATTTCGAACGGCAGGATGTAATCGCTGAACAGGCTGCGACCCAGCCACTCGGTGTTCGAGAGGCCCTGCGCCGCGGCCGCGTCGACCAGGGCGCCGCCCTCATTGAGTTTGCCAAAACCGATCAAGCCCAGCATCTCTGCAAGCATCACGCCGGCAACCAGCAGCCCGACTGGCAGGTGCCGCACGAATCCTTCGCGGAGCGGTTCGGCCTTGACGTCGAGCATCATCACCACGAACAGGAACAGCACCATCACGGCACCAACATAGACCAGCACCAGCACGATGGCGAGAAACTCGGCGTGCAGGAGCAACCACAGACAGGCGCTGGTGAAGAAGGTCAGCACCAGCCAGAGCGCGGCATGCACCGAGTTGCGCGCGGTCACCACGGCCAATGCCGATCCGATCAGAATCGCGCCAAAGACATAAAAAAGAATGAGAGGCAGGGTCATGGCAGGTATCCGTCAGCGGAACGCCGCATCCTGGGCGCGGGCGGCAGCGATCTCGGCTTCGTAACGATCACCGATGGCGAGTAGTTGCTGCTTGTTGACGATGTTCTCGCCACGCACTTCGAAGTGATACTCGTGGATATGCGTCTCGACGATCGAATCAACCGGACAGCTCTCTTCGCAGAAGCCGCAGAAGATGCACTTGAACAGGTCGATGTCGTAGCGCGTCGTGCGGCGCGAACCGTCGGCGCGCTGCTCCGAGTCGATGGTGATCGCGAGTGCGGGGCAGACCGCCTCGCAGAGTTTGCAGGCGATGCAGCGCTCTTCGCCATTGGCGTAGCGACGCAGGGCATGCAGTCCACGAAATCGATTGGATTTCGGGATGGTCTCTTCGGGGTAATGCACGGTGTACTTCGGCTTGGCGAAGTAGCGACCGGTAATACCCATGCCCTTGAACAGTTCCAGCAGCATCAGGGACTTGAAGTAGCGCGTAATGGCGGTCATTGGCCTAGTTCCTCATTCGCCGGGCAGCAACCAGCCGCAGTACACGAGTACGCCCGTGACCAATACCCAGACGATGGTAATCGGGATGAATACCTTCCAGCCCAGGCGCATGATCTGGTCGTAGCGATAGCGTGGGAAGGTCGCGCGGAACCACAAATACAGGAACGCAAAGAAATTGGCCTTGAGCAGCAACCACCACCAACCCGCCTTGCCAATCAGACCCCAGCTCTCCGGGAATGGCGATAGCCAGCCACCCAGGAACAGGATCGAGGCGAGGAAGCAGATCAGGATCATGTTGGCGTATTCGGCCAGAAAGAACAGCGCGAATGCGGAACCCGCGTATTCGACATGGAAGCCAGCGACGATCTCGGACTCACCCTCGGAGACATCGAACGGCGCGCGGTTGGTCTCGGCAACGCCGGAAATGAAATAGATCACGAACAGCGGCAGCAGGGGCAGCCAGAACCACTCGAACATGCCGGCATTGCCTGCCTGCGCCTCGACGATCTTGCTGAGGTTCAATGATCCCGAGGCAATCAGCACGCCGACGATCGAGAATCCCATCGCAATCTCGTAGGAGATCATTTGCGCGGCGGCGCGCATGGCACCGAGGAAGGCGTACTTGGAGTTGGAGGCCCAACCGGCGAGGATGATGCCGTAGACCCCCATCGAGGTCATCGCGAGCAGAAACAACAACCCGACATTGCTGTTGGAAAGCACGACCTGGGCATCGAATGGAATCACCGACCAGGCCGCGAAGGCCGGCACCAGAGCCAACACCGGGGCAAGGTAGAACAATACCCGATTGGCCTCGGAAGGAAGAATGAGTTCCTTGAACAACAATTTGAAGACGTCGGCAAATGGCTGCAGGATGCCCTTGCCGATATAGGTCGGACCCTTGCGCACCTGCATCCAGCCGATCACCTTGCGTTCCCACAGCGTGAAGAACGCGACGCACAGGATGAGCGGAACGGTGATCAGCAGGATCTTGATCGTGGTGTAGATCAGCACGGCGGCGGCCACATCACTCTGCAGCCAGGTCCATGCGTGTTGGATTTGATCGATCATCGCGTGGTCCTCAGGCCTTTCCGACCGAGATCAGGTGGCCGGTGGGCAACAGCGACTGGGTCGCGTCGAGCCCGGCAGGGATCCAGGCAGTGCCAACCGCGATCGATGCATTGATGGCCAGCGGCAGCTCGAGCTGAACGCGACCATCCGAAACCACCACGGAGGCGCCAGCTTCGAGATTTAATCGAACCGCGTCGGCAGGATTCAAACCCACGAAGGCTGTCGCGGCCAGTGGCGTGGCCTGCAAGGCCTCGCTGCGCCTGACCACGGCATCGACTGCGTAGATGGGCACTTCGGCAACGCGGACGAGGCCGATCTGATCCGGACGTCGGGCAGCCGAGACCACGCTGACCGGATTCGGGTTGAGCTTGCCAATCGCCGGCAAACGCGCCTGCAGTTCGGCAAGATCGGTGAATTCAAATCCGGGAAATTCGAATGCGGCACCAAGAGCGCGCAGCACACGCCAGCCGGCGCGCGCATCGCCGGGCAATTTGCCGCCGGCACGAACCGACTGACTGATCCCGTCGACGTTGACCAGGCTGCCGTCGATCTCGGGCAACAAGCCGATCGGCAGAA
The DNA here is from genome assembly GCA_038255435.1 of Lysobacterales bacterium. Lineage (GTDB taxonomy): Bacteria > Pseudomonadota > Gammaproteobacteria > Xanthomonadales > Ahniellaceae > 0-14-3-00-62-12. Next base: position 88,024 of record JBBSLG010000002.1, on the reverse strand, counting down.
TCACATGCGCCCTGGCCCGCAAGGCATCGGACAGGAAACCAGTGAAAGCAACGGTGAACTCGGATGCCATCAACGCCGAATTTGCTGCCGCGCCATAGGCAAGATCATTGGGAACTTCGAGTCCATACAGCAACAAGGCCTTGCGCGGCGCCGAGAGCATTTCGGCCGCGGTCAGCGCCGGCCCACCGACCCTGAGCGGAACCACACCGGCAGCCGACAGACCGAGGCCATTGGCACCTGCCGGCAGTTCGTTGAGCGCAGCACCTGCACACTTCGCTATGAATCGGACCAGGGCGCGCAGCGTCGCGGCGGCCGGATGCTGGATGGCAAAGTCGCCAAGTATGATCAGCTTGCGCGGCGCATCGCGCAGCGCTGTTGCCAGCGACTGCAGCCGAGCGTCCGGATTGGCGGCGAGAATCAGGTTGAGCAGTTCACCGCGGGCGTACTCAACACCCGGCTGCATGCAGGCCTTGGCGAGCCCGCTCAGTTGCTCGACCAGGGCCCAGGGCTCACTGATCCACTGATCGCTCAGCTCGAAATTGAATTCGTGCTCGACCGGGTTGAACGCATGCACGCGCGCACCCGCTTTCCAGGCCTTGCGGACACGATGGCCAAGCAATGGCTGGTCAAAGCGCGGGTTGCTGCCGACCAGCACAATCAGGTCAGCACGCTCGATGTCGCCGAGGGGCATCTCGAAAGCATTGTCGACTGGCGCCAGCGCGGGGTCTGTCACGCGCAGGCGATGATCGATATTGCGGCTGCCGAGACCACCAACGACATCGGCCAGGAGCATGCCTTCTTCAGTGGTCGTGGCCGGATGCACCAGGGCACCGAACTGCTCGGCACCGTGCTCGCCGACAGCAGAACGCAGGCCCTCGACAACGGCCGCGATCGCGTCTTCCCAACCGACCGGATGCAGGGCGCCATCGGCACCACGCACCAGCGGCTGAGTGGCCCGATCGGCAGCATAGAGACCCTGATGGCTGTAGCGGTCCCGATCCGACAACCAGTTTTCGTTGATCGCTTCATTGTCACGCGGCACGCTGCGCAGAACCTCGCCACGGCGCGTATGCAGGAAAAGATTGGAACCCAGCGCATCGTGGTAACCGATCGAGGCACGGGCAGTCAGCTCCCAGGCGCGCGCCTTGAAGCGGAAGGGTTTGTTGGTCAGCGCGCCGACCGGGCAGACGTCAATGATATTGCCGCCGAGTTCGGACTCGATCGACTTGCCGATATAGGTGCCGATCTCCAGATGCTCGCCTCGTCCCATGCCACCGAGTTCGGTGGTACCGGCGATTTCCGACATGAAACGCACACAGCGCGTACAGTGGATGCAGCGGGTCATATCGGTAGCGATCAATGGACCGATGTCCTCATCGGCCACGACGCGCTTGCCCTCGACGAAGCGCGAGACCGAGCGGCCATAACCCATGGCGACATCCTGCAGTTCGCATTCGCCACCCTGATCGCAGATCGGGCAGTCGAGCGGATGATTGATCAGCAGGAATTCCATCACATTGCGCTGCGCGCCCAGGGCACGCTCGCTGCGGGTGAAGATTTTCATCCCTTCCATCACCGGCGTGGCACAGGCCGGTACTGGCTTGGGTGATTTCTCGACATCGACCAGACACATGCGACAGTTGGCCGCGATCGGCAATTTTTCGTGGTAGCAGAAGCGCGGCACAGCGACCTTCGCGCGGTCGGTCGCCTGGATGATCATCGAGCCCTTGGCAACCTGCATCGGCTTGCCATCGACTTCGATATTCACTGTATCCGGCGCGGCGGTCACCACGGGCTGGGCACTCATGCAGCTACTCCGAGCTGGACATCCACCAGCGATCGCTTGTTGACAATGAAGTACTCGAACTCGTGCCAGTAGTGGCGCAGCAGTCCCTGCACCGGCCACGCCGCAGCTTCTCCGAACGCGCAGATCGTATGACCTTCGATCTGGCCCGCGGCCTGCTTGAGCATGTGCAGATCTTCCATTACGGCCTGGCCTTCGGTGATGCGCGTCAGCATGCGATACATCCAACCGGTGCCTTCCCGGCACGGTGTGCACTGCCCGCAGGATTCGGCGTAGTAGAACTGGCTGATGCGGCGGCAGGCGCGCACCATGCAGGTCGTATCGTCCATCACGATGACAGCGCCCGAACCGAGTCCGGAACCCGCCTTCTGCAGACTGTCGTAGTCCATCGTGCAGGCCATCATGGTCTCGGCCGGCAAGACCGGCATCGACGAACCACCAGGGATAACCGCTTTGAGCGTGCGGCCCTTGCGCATGCCACCTGCCATCTCGAGCAGTTCGCTGAAGGGCGTGCCCAGGCGGATTTCGTAATTGCCTGGCTTGGCCACATGTCCGGAAACCGAAAACACCTTGGGCCCACCATTGTTGGGCTTGCCGAGATTGAGGAACCATTCGGCGCCATTGCGGATGATTGCCGGCACCGAGGCATAGGTCTCGGTGTTGTTGATCGTTGTCGGCTTGCCGAACAATCCGAAATTGGCAGGGAACGGCGGCTTGAAGCGCGGCTGGCCTTTCTTGCCTTCGAGCGATTCCATCAGCGCGGTTTCTTCGCCGCAGATGTAGGCGCCTGCGCCCAGGGCCGAATGGATGTCGACATCGACACCGGAGCCGAGCAGATTCTTGCCGAGCCAGCCGTGTCGATAGGCATCTTCCAGCGCCGCTTCGAAATGCTCGAACGGCTCGTGGTGAAATTCGCCGCGCAGATAGTTGTAGGCGACGGTCGAGTTGGTGGCATAGCAGGCAATTGCCATGCCCTCGATCACCGCATGCGGATTGAAGCGCAGGATGTCGCGATCCTTGCAGGTGCCCGGCTCGGACTCATCGGAGTTGCACAGGATGTATTTCTGCCCCGGCGCATTGCGCGGCATGAAACTCCATTTCAGTCCGGTCGGAAAACCGGCGCCGCCGCGGCCACGCAGACCACTCTGCTTGACCATGTCGATCACCTGTTCGCGCGGTATCTGCTCGCTGAGTATTTTGCGCCAGGCCTGATAGCCACCCGACTTGAGGTAGCTGTCGTAGCTCCACGGGGTATCGAAATGCAAGGTCGTAAAGACGACATTGTGTTCCTGCGGGACGGGTCCGATGGCCATAGTCTGCTCCCTGCCTTACTTCAATCCATCCAGAATCCGGTCGCACGACTCGTGCGTAAGATTCTCGTGGTAATGCCCATTGACCACCATCATCGGCGCGCCCGCGCAAGCGGCCAGACATTCCTCTTCACGTTTCAGGTACACCCGGCCATCGGCCGTGCTTTCGCCGAGCTTCACGCCCAGGCGGCGCTCGCAGTGACGCACGATGTCATCGGCACCATTGAGCCAGCAGGAGATATTGGTGCAGATCGCCACATTGTTGCGGCCGACCGGCTTGAGCTCGAACATCGAGTAGAAATTGGCGACCTCATAGGCCCAAACGCTGGGCACATCGAGGTACTGCGCAGCGGCCGTGACCAGTTCGTCGGTCAGGAAACCGCCGTTCTGTTCCTGCGCCGCCCACAACGCCTGCAATAGTGCGGCGCGCTTGCGCTCCGGCGGGAACTTGGCCAGCCAGTGATCGATGTGCGTACGCGTCGCCTCGCTGAGGACCACCAGCGGATCGACGTTGCGTACCTTGTCAAAATTTCCTGATGCCTTCATTGCCTGCTCCCGCCTCAGCGATCTACTTCGCCAAAGACGATGTCGAACGTTCCGATCAAGGCCACCACATCGGGCAACATATGACCACGCGCAATCTCATCCATCGCCGACAGATGAGCAAATCCCGGAGCGCGCAGCTTCACCCGGAACGGTTTGTTGGCGCCGTCGGAGATCATGTACACGCCAAATTCGCCCTTGGGCGCCTCGACCGCGCTGTACACCTCTCCGGCCGGCACCGAGTAGCCCTCGGTGAACAGCTTGAAGTGGTGGATCATCGCTTCCATATCGTCCTTCATCTCGGCGCGCGATGGCGGCGAGACCTTGAAGTTCTTCAGCATCACTTCGCCAGGATTCTGCCGCAGCCAGGCCACACACTGTTTGATGATGTGATTGGACTGGCGCATCTCCTCGACGCGGATCAGATAGCGGTCGTAGCAGTCGCCCTGCACACCCACCGGAATCTTGAAATCGAATTTGTCGTACGCCGCGTAGGGCTGCTTGCGGCGCAGATCCCATTCGATGCCGGAGCCACGCAACATCGGACCGGTCATGCCCCAGGCCAGCGCCTGCTCCGGGCTGACCACTCCGATGCCAACGGTGCGCTGCTTCCAGATGCGATTGTCGGTGAGCAGGGTTTCGTACTCGTCGACGCGACGCGGAAAATCATCGGTGAATGCATCGAGAAAATCGAGCATCGAGCCTTCGCGCCACTGGTTCATCCGGCGCGCATCGGCGGCCTTGCGCCAGGGCGACTCGCGGTACTGCGGCATGCGATCGGGAAGATCGCGGTAGACGCCGCCCGGTCGATAGTAGGTCGCATGCATGCGCGCGCCACTGACCGCTTCATAGCAATCCATCAACTCTTCGCGCTCACGGAATGCATACAGGAACACCGTCATCGCACCCAGGTCGATCGCGTTGGAACCGATCCACATCAGATGATTGAGGATGCGGGTGATCTCATCGAACATGGTCCGGATCACCTGGGCGCGCTCCGGCGCCTCGACGCCGAGCAGGCGCTCGATTGCGCGCACATAGGCGTGCTCGTTGCACATCATCGACACGTAGTCGAGACGGTCCATGTAGCCGATCGACTGGTTGTAGGGCTTGGACTCGACCAGTTTCTCGGTCCCGCGATGGAGCAGCCCGACGTGCGGATCGGCACGCTGCACGACTTCGCCATCCATCTCGAGTACCAGACGCAGCACGCCATGAGCGGCCGGATGCTGGGGCCCGAAGTTGATCGTGTAATTGCGGATTTCCTGCATGCTGGCTTACCTGGCTGCGCGCGCTGCGCTTTCGGCAGCAGCTTGTTCGAGGCGCGCGTCATCGCGCACGGTACGCGGAACGCCCACGCGCGGTTCGATCGACACGGGTTCGTAGACGACGCGACGCCGTACTTCGTCGTAGCGCACTTCAACATTGCCGATTAGCGGGAAATCCTTGCGAAACGGATGGCCGACAAAGCCATAGTCGGTAAGGATGCGGCGAAGATCCGGGTGACCCTCGAAAAGCACGCCAAACAAATCGAACGCTTCGCGCTCGAACCAGTTCAGTCCGCACCATACATCGACCAGGGACGGCACTACCGGCAGACCATCATCGGGTGCGAAGCAGCGCATGCGCAGGCGTCGATTATTGCTGACCGACAACAACTGGACCACGACCGCAAAACGATTGCAGACATGGCCGGCTGCCGGACGATCGGCCCAGCGGAAGCGGCCTGCACCCTCGCCCTCAACCGCGCGCGAGAAGCCCTCGTTGCTGACATTGTCGGTATCCCACTCGTCCTCGCCGTAGCTGAGAAAATCAACGCCGCAGAGGTCCATCGCCTGCTCGAAACGGAAGATCGGCTCATCGCGCAGCGCCCGTGCCACTTCGACCCAGGCATCGAGTGCGACATCCACGCAGAGCTCACCTACTTGTTCGCTGAGTGCGGTCAACTGGGCGCCAAAGCGCTGGCGGAGTTGCTCGGAAAAGATTGCGATCGATTCGCTCATAGGTCCTCAGCGCGCGATCGTGTGGGTACGGCGGATTTTTTTCTGCAGTTGCAGAATGCCCCAGATCAGGGCTTCAGCCGTCGGCGGGCAGCCAGGGACATAAATGTCGACCGGGACGATGCGGTCGCAGCCACGCACCACCGAATAGGAATAATGATAGTAGCCGCCACCATTGGCACAGCTGCCCATCGAGATCACCCATTTCGGTTCGGGCATCTGGTCGTACACCCGGCGCAGCGCCGGCGCCATCTTGTTGACCAGGGTGCCGGCGACAATCATCACGTCGGACTGGCGCGGGCTGGGACGGAACACCACGCCATAGCGATCCAGATCCAGGCGCGCGGCGCCCGAATGCATCATCTCGACCGCACAGCAGGCCAGACCAAAAGTCATCGGCCACATCGAACCGGTACGCGCCCAGTTGATCAGGGTGTCCGCCGAAGTCACCGCCCATCCGCGCTCAAGCAGCGGATTGTCGGTGCCCGGCCGGAGGATGTCATCGACCTCGCCGATTGGCTCGGGATTGTGGAAGAAACTGCCCTTCACTCCCATTCCAGCGCCCCTTTCTTCCAGACGTAGACGAATCCGACCACCAATAGCCCGATGAACATTGCCATCTCGACCATGGCGATGACGCCGATATCCCGGAACACCACCGACCACGGCAGGATGAAGGCGATTTCGAGATCGAAGACGATGAACAGGATCGCCATCAGGTAGTAGCGCACGTCGAACTTCATGCGCGCGTCCTCGAACGCGGGAAAGCCACATTCGTAGGGCGCAGCTTTCTCGGCGCTGGCGCGCTTCGGACCCAGCAGGGTTCCGATGGTCAACAAGGCCACGCCGATGATCGTTGCTATACCCAGGAACAACAGCACCGGCAGGTATTCGGACAGATCCATGTGCTTACCACCAAGATTGCGTTGGTACGGCGTCGCTGGTGAAACGCCAAAAAAACTGAAGCCGCTGAGCGGCTTCATGAATGCGTGTTGGTGCCCAAGGGGGGACTCGAACCCCCACGACCGAAGCCGCTACCACCTCAAGGTAGTGTGTCTACCAATTCCACCACCTGGGCAACGCCGAACATTGTAGCCGATCAATCCTTGGGATTGTCGGAATCCTGCTTGTCTTTTTCCACAGCGACCGGTGCTGCCGGCGCGGTGTCGGCCGCAGCGGCTGGATCGGTGGCCGCAGGCATCTGGGCTGCCGGCACCTCAGGATCGGAGGGCAGCGCTGCGCCGCCATCAGGTGCGAGCACCGTATCCGTTGCGGCCGGCTCGTCCGTTCCTGTCGGAGCCATGATGCCGAGGTCGGCCTGCAGACTGCCCTTGGAAGTGTGGCTGACGTAGACGCCCATGCCGATGCTGATCGCAAAGAACGCGATCGCCAGCCACTTGGTCGAAATGCTCAGGAAGTTGCCGGCACCACTGGAGCCGAACACCGTGCCCGAGGCACCGCCACCAAAGCCCGAGCCCGCCTGCGCACCGGCGCCGCGTTGCATCAGGATGAAGAAGATCATGGCCACCGCCACAATCAGGTAAATCGCAAGCAGAATCTTGAATGCCATGACAGTTCCAGAAGGTTATGCGGAGGCTGCGGCGATGGCGAGGAATTCCTCGGCCAGCAGGGACGCGCCTCCGATCAGACCACCATCGATATCCGCTTCGGCAAACAGCAGGCTGGCATTGCCGCCCTTAACGCTGCCGCCGTAAAGAATACGTAGCGAGCCGCCAATCGTAGCATCGAATCCGGCCACATGGCTACGCAGGCCGGCATGGACTTCCTGAGCCTGGGCCGGACTGGCAGTCCGCCCGGTACCAATGGCCCAGACCGGCTCGTAGGCGAGCACCGCATTGGCGAACGCGGCGATGCCCACTTTATCGATGACGGCACGCAACTGACGGGTCACCACGGCCAGGGTCTGATCGCGGTCGCGCTCGTCAAGTGTTTCGCCGACGCAGAGCAGCGGTGTCAGCCCGGCTGCGCAGACCTGGGCAAACTTGGCCGCCACGGCGGCATCAGACTCGGCATGTCCCTGGCGCCGCTCCGAGTGCCCGACGATCACCATGCGACAGCCGATATCCGCGAGCATCGTCGCCGAGACATCGCCGGTGTAGGCGCCATTGCTGTGGGCACTGCAATCCTGGGCACCGAGAATAATCTGCGAGCCGGCCAGTTCCGCCTGTGCCTGGGCGAGATAGGGGAACGGCGGCATGACCGCGATCTCGGTGGCCAGATTTGCCGCGCCGGCACGCACGGCAGCCAGCAGTTGACGGCTCTGGGCCGCACTGGCATTCATCTTCCAGTTTCCTGCTACGAGTTTGCGTCGCATGGGGGATACCGTTGCGGTGGATCAGCAAGGATACTCAGGGCCACAGCTCGCAGCAAACCGGGACATCGATGAAAGATCAGATCTACAGTGGACGCTGGGCCATGGTCACCGGCGCATCCAGTGGAATTGGCGCAGCATTCGCACGCGAATTGGCAGCCCGTGGGGCAAACCTCGTGCTGACCGCGCGTCGTCTTGATCGGCTGCACGTCCTGGCTGGCACCTTGACCGCGCAGCATGGGGTGGAAACCCTGAGCATCGAAGCCGACCTCGGCGATGTCAACGCGGTCGATCTGATCGAAGCACGCATGGCCGCTGCCGGCGTCGAAATCGATCTGCTGATCAACAACGCCGGCTACGGCCTGCCCGGTCATTTCCACCGCCATCAATGGTCGGCGCATGCGCGCTTTCTGCGCGTGATGATCGAGGCGCCGACCGAGTTGGCGCATCGCCTGCTTCCGGGCATGCGGCAACGCGGCTGGGGCCGGATCGTCAATGTCGCCTCGCTCGCCGGGATCATCCCCGGATCTGCCGGCAACACCCTGTACGGCGCCAGCAAGGCGTACATGATCAAGTTCTCACAGTCGCTGGGCTTGGAGAACCGTGGCCATGGCATTGCGGTACAGGCACTCTGCCCGGGATTTACCTGGTCGGAATTTCACGATGTCAGCGGCGCGCGCCATCTGATGAACCGGCTGCCGCGCTTCATGTTCCAGACCGCCGACCAGGTCGTCGAGGAATGTATCGGGTCGATCGAGCGCGGGCGTCTGGTGCATGTCAGCGGGCGAATCAACCGATTGATCGCCCTGCTCATGAAGTGTCTGCCCGAGCGCCTGGCCCTGTGGCTGGTGATCAAGCGCTCCAAGGATTTTCGCGTTCAGGACTGATGAATCGGCTTGAGCCAGGAGCGGCGTCTGCTGACGCCTCCTCCTCGCCGCGTGGCAGCGCCGAGATCACCGGACGAATGCACCGATCCGCCTCCCGCTTCGGTGGCGATGGCGACGCCGAGCACAATCCGAACTCCTCACGGCAGGAACGCTGCGCTCGCTGTTGTTTCGTCGCGACCGAACCGGCCGCGAGGCGCGAGGTGCCCAGAAAATATCGGGACTAGGCGAACTGCCAATCCTCGTCCACGCATTTGCCGCGGTCAGCGCATGCCGCCGGACGTGGTTTGTCACACTTTGCCCCGATCGTGCGTAGCCTGGTGCAGGACCGCCTCAACAGGGCGATTGCTTCACTGAGGACCCCATACCCATGCGCACTGCTCTTGCATCACTTTTCCTGTTTGGGGCGCTGTCGGTCAGCGCAGAAAGCCCCGTTGCACAACGATTCACCGGTAGCGCGAGCTTGCAGGCCGCAGCGCCGGCGAGCGCGGATGGCCGGTTCGGGCTGAGCGCCGACCTGCGCCCAATAGCCCCGACAGCGGCGACAGGTCGCTTCAACATCAACGCGGCGATCAGACCGGGCGGTGATGCCAAGGCGCTCGCCACCGCCTGCGGTCCGGTGACGTCGAACATCTTCACCAACGGCTTTGAAAACTGAGCACATCTGGAGAACCACCATGAAACGCACCGCATTGTTCGTCGTACTTTCGGCCTCGGCATCCTTGCTCAACGCCAGCCCGTGGAACTACCGCGGCACGCTCAACGATGGCGGTCGACCAGCCAATGGCAGTTACGACCTGCGTCTGACCCTGATCGACGCGGCCGGGACACGATCGATAACGCAGCCAGTCACGCTGTTCAACGTGCGCGTCAAGGACGGCAACTTTGCAACCGACGTCGACTTCGGTCTTGACCTGCAGCACGCACCCGCCATGAGGCTGAAGACCGAGGTGGCCCAGGGCGGTTCCGCCTTCGTCAGCATCGGCGAACCGACGCGATTCGATCCCAAGGCGGCGCTCGCGGGCATCTGCTGGGATACCACCGGCAATGTGGTTGCCGCTGGCGAGTTTCTCGGATCGACCAATAATGTGGCGATCGAACTCAGGGCCAACAATTTACGCGCCGCGCGATTCTCGCCTGGCTTCAACAACGCGGTCAGCATAGTGCTTGGCTCCTCAGCCAACGTCGTTACCGGTACCGGCGCGACGATTGGCGGCGGCGGCAGCTCAGCTATGACCTGTGGCGGCGGCAGCTCGAGCTGCGCCAATCAGACCGACGAAACCTTTGCGACCATCAGCGGTGGTGCCGCCAACAGCATCGTCGGCACAACCGGCACGATCGGTGGGGGCGAGGCCAATTCCATATCCGGCACCTACGCGACTATAGGTGGGGGCCGCGGAAACGGCATCAGTTTCTCCGCCCAATATGCGACCGTCGCCGGCGGAAGATTGAACAACGCCGGCGGCGCGTCTTCCAGCGTGGGCGGCGGTGAAAACAACGCATCGGCTGGAAGCTGGGCGGTCACGGCTGGCGGCCAGGGCAATAACGCAAGCAATAGCCACAGCGTCGTCAGTGGCGGCAGCAATAACTTCGCATCAGGATCGGCTGATACGGTAGCTGGCGGCCTGTTCAACCATGCCACCGGCGGTCGCGGCACCGTGGCGGGCGGAGAGTCCGGTACCGCCAGCGGAACTTATGGCTTTGTTGCTGGCGGCTATTTCAACTGCGCCGGTGGTCAGTCATCTTTTGCCGGGGGTCGGCGCGCAAAGGTCAGGCCTGGCACCAGTTCAGGTGCGCCCGGTGAGGGCTGCTCCAGTGCCGGCACCACGGGAACTGCCTTGGGCGATGCCGGTAGCTTTGTCTGGGCGGACGCACAGGATACCGATTTCAACAGCACGGGAACCAACCAGTTCCTGGTGCGCGCTGGCGGCGGCGCGATGATCAACAGCAATACCTTGGTCAGTACCAATGACGACATGATCATCGCGGCTCGGCCCGCAGGCAGCGGTGGTGATGCCGATGTCGATCTGCGCCTGAGAACCCGATCCGACAAGAACGCAAGCATTTACCTGAGTGACACTGCCGGCGGACTTACGATGACCGTATCCAGCCTGCTCGCAGGCAGCCCCCGACTTTCGTTCCAGGGCGGCACAGGCGGCACCGCGACGCTCTCCAATGGCGGTACCTGGACCAATGCGTCGAGCCGAACGTTCAAGGAAGGATTCAGCGCAGTCGACGCGCAGGCGATTCTGGCCAAGGTGGCCGCCTTGCCGATCACCACCTGGACCTACAAGGGCTCGCTTGAAGGCAGTCATATGGGACCGATGGCCGAAGATTTCAAAGCCAGCTTCGGGCTTGCCGGCGACGGCACATCGATTGGCACCGTAGACTCCGACGGCGTCGCGCTCGCCGCCATCCAGGGACTCAACCAGAAGCTGGAACAGGCACAAGCCGAGAACCAGGTCCTGAGGACCCGACTCGATGCCATCGAGGCGCTGCTGGCGAAGTAGATCACGATGAGGTCCATCACGACATCGACCTTTGCCGAGGCTGGCTCGGCTATGCTCGCGACGAATAAACGCGCGCAGGCCGGGCAGGATGGATTTCGACGATGTCTACGCAGAAGTCAAACGCATCGCACACGCGCAGTTGGAAAAGCACGCTGCGCAGACCCTGAGCACGACCGATCTGGTCCACGAGGCCTATCTCAAGCTTGCCCAGTATTCGGCGCAGCCAGAGGACAGAGCGCACACCATCAGTCTGGTGGTGCGCGCCCTCCGCCAGGTCCTGATCGACACCGCCCGTCGGCGGCAGGCGCAGAAGCGCGGTGCCGATCCGCTGCGGGTGACCCTGGACCCGAATGCCGTTGCATTCGATCCCGGCCACGACCTGCTTGCGCTCGATCAGGCGATCACGCAATTGAAGGCGCAAAACGAACGCATGGGCATTGTCGTCGAACTGCATTTCTTCGGCGGCGTCTCGTTCGAGGAGATCGCCACCCTGGTCAAGGTCGATCGCCGCACCATCCATCGCGACTGGGCGGCGGCGCGGGCGTTGATCGCGCATATGCTGGATGGATCAGCAGCGACAGAATGAACGCGGGGCGCTCCCCTGCCCTGCGGGCTTCGCGTCGCCGCGACCAAGGATCCTGGCACCGACGCGATGAACCCTGAGCTGATCCATATCTTCCGCGATGCGCTCGACGTGGCTCCGGCCGATCTTCCAGAGTTTCTGGCGGCGCGCTGCCCCGACGCCCGACTGCGTACTGAGGTCGAATCCCTGCTGGCTGCAATCGAGCACGATGCGTCACCGCTGCCGCTCGAAGTCGGTGCCCTGCTGCGCCAGCCAGCGCTGACCGCAGCCGTGCAGGCCACGCAACAGGATCGCTGCGGCCAGATGGTTGGCCCGTTCCGACTGCTCAGACTGCTGGGCAGCGGCGGCATGGGCGCGGTCTGGCTGGCCGAACGAATCGAAGGATTTGCCCAGCAGGTGGCGATCAAGTGGGCACACTCGGGCGGACTTTCGGCAGTGGGCATGGATCGTTTCGCCAGGGAGCGCCAGGTCCTTGGCAAGCTCAATCACCCCGGAATCGCGCATATCGTCGACGGCGGTGACGATGGCGGTGTGCTCTGGTACGCGATGGAATACGTCGATGGCCGCCTGCTCGACGACTACGTCAGTGCCACGTCGCCCGATCTCGAGGCCAGACTCGAACTGGTCATCGCACTCTGTGCAGCCGTGCAATACGCGCATCAACATCTGGTGGTTCATCGCGATATCAAACCCGCCAATGTCATGATCCTGGCCGATGGTCGTCCCAAGCTACTGGATTTCGGCATCGCCAAGCAGCTGGATGAGATCGACGGTCTGACCCAGAGCCGTACTCCACTGACCTTTGCCTATGCTTCGCCGGAACAGATTCGCGGCGAGGCGGTGACAACAGCAACCGATGTCTACGCGCTCGGCGTGACCTTGTACGAACTGCTCACTGGAGAGCGCCCACACAAACCGCGCGGCGATGGTTCACTCAGTCTGTTGCAGGCGATCACCGACACCGACCCAGCTGCACCCAGTTCGGTGTTCAACCCGGCATCGACCAGCGGCAACATCCGCCCGACGCAACTGAAAGGTGATCTGGACACGATCGTTCTGAAGGCTCTGCAACGCGAGCCGGAACGGCGCTACGCCTCGGCGCAGGCGCTGTCCGATGACCTGCAGCGATTCCTCGCCGGCATGCCCATCGCCGCCAGACCGGAGTCCACGCGCTACCGGATCGGTAAATTCATTCGACGCAACCGCCTGGCCACCGCGCTGGCTGCCAGCACCGCACTTGCCTTGTTCGTCGGGATTGCACTTGCCGTGCAACAACGCAACGTGGCAATCGCCAACGCCGGCCGCGCCGAGGCCACAAAGAACTTCATACTCAAGATTTTCACCGGCGCCGATGCCTGGGATACCCAGCGGGACATGAGTGCAGTCGAGCTGACGCTGCGCGGACTGGACGAAGTGGGAACCGAACTGGCCGATCAGCCTGAGGCCAGGGTCGAGCTGTACGCAACCATTGCCGAGGCGCTCGGCCGAAGAATGCCGATCCGCAATGCGCTCAGGGCGGGTCGACTGCTGTCCAGGGAATTGAATGCGCTGCCCGGTGCGACAATGACAGAGCGAATCGACGCCGAGATCGACATCGCGGATTATCTGTCGGGCGCCGAGGATTTCCCTGCCCTGGATCAGCAGATCAACCGCATCGAGACAGTCTACGCCGGGCATTTGTCGATGCGGGATCAGCATCGCCTGCTCTACGCGAAGATGTACCTGGCCAATGCGCGTGGGCAATACGGCGCGATGCGCGCCTGGCTGAGCGAAAGCAAGCGCACTGACCCTGCGGCTCTGGCCGCAGCGGGAATCAACCTGAGCAAACTGGCCTGCCGCGAGCTGGTGATCGAAATCGAAGCGCTCTGGCAGGAGCGCCAGGAACGCGCCGCGCTCGCACGCACCCTGGACCTGGTCAAAGCGATGGAGCGCGATCTGGCCGGTGACGATCTCAATCGAGGCGCCTTCCTCTGGCATGCCGTCGGCAGCCTGCTGCGCGCTGCGCCCGATGATCCTGCGCTTGCGCTGACCGCACGCGTCCGCCGATGGACTGATGACCAGTTTGGTGCCGACAGCGAATACCGCAGCCGCATCGATTTTCACGACCTGCTTCGACTGAGCCAGCATGGCGACTGGACCGCCGCTGAGGCCCTGTATACGCGCTGGATGCAGGAGTGGAGCAGTTGGCCCGAGGAGTTCGTCATCGAGCGTCGGCAATTGCAGTACCAGGGTGGATTGATCGCGCTGGCGCAGTCCGATACGACACTGGCGCGTGCGCGATTCGCAGAGGCGCGGGCGTTGGCCTCTGCAATGAATTCGGGACACCCACCATCACCGGCAATGCGCTCGGCGCAAGCCGCGCTGGCATATCTCGACATGTTGCAAGACCCGAACAAGATGCCGACGCTTGTGGCGGTCGCGCAAGCCCAGGCAGCGGCCGACGATGGTGCGTGGTGGCAATCGGCAACCTGGTTGGCCGCCGCTGAACTGCGCAGCGGTGAACTGAATTCGGCACGGGAACGGCTGCGCTCGATTACGGCCTGGCACCAAGCGCGTGGCGCGCGTTTTGACGCTGACCTGCTTTCCCTCTACCCACGCGCCAACCTGATCCAGCCTGCGCAACCCGATCACGACAGCGCCGAGATCCTGCAGCTCGGCAATGCCTTGATTGGCGACGCCGAGCGCATCACTCACACGCCTGCTCAATAGCGGCCATTCCGAGATCCCCGGCGCGCTGTACCCGCCAGCGCTGTACCCACCCACGGCGACGACTTGCGTCGCACCAGCGCATTGGCTAAGCCCAGGCGATCTCGCTGAGATGATTGCGCACATGCATCGAATGGGCGGCAAGATACTGCTGCTTGCTCAGCACACCATAGGCAAAGTGCGGCTGCAACGGTCCATCGTAGGATTCAAATTTCTGCAAAGTGTCGATCAACGCAGAAAGCGCCGTCGCGGCGTCGCCGTCCAGCGCAACCATGGGTGCGCCGGGGATCGGCTCATCGAGCCCATGGCGCATCGCATCCGCCGTTTCGAACCCGAAAAACGCTGTCGGTCCGAGCGTGGCGCGAAACCATGCCGGTCGCAGTTCGGGATATCCGCCGATCGAATAATCGATGCTTTGTGCGAGATGGCTGAAGATCCTGAAGACCGACCAGGCCCCAGTACTTGCCAAGGGCCGCGTCTGCAATTCGCCCAGGTGTTCGATCAACGGCCCCAGCGCGGGTGAGGGGCGTCGCGATCGCTGCCAGCCCACGCCGGCGCCGGCGAGCACGATCGTGCCGCCCGCCAGCAATAGGTGACGGCGGTTCACCGAACCCATTCCTGCGCGGCCCACGCGCAGTGCTGCGATGGCTGCTCAGCCGATCTCACACTGCAACCTCCATCCCTGGCACAGCCAATCCGACTTCGGCATTGAAGCGCTCATTGAGCACGCCGGCCAGCACCCTGCGCGGGCCATCCTCGCCGTGGACCAGATACACCGGCGGGGTTCCGGCGAAGTGGCTGTACCACTCGACCAGACCGCCCTGATCGGCATGCGCGGACAGCCCACCGACACTGTGGCGGCGGGCATTGACCTTCACTTCATCGCCGAAAATATGCACGGTCTCGGCGCCGTCGACCAGCTGTCGACCCAGTGTCCCGTGCGCCTGGTATCCGGGAAAGATCACATGGGCATTGTTGCGCCAGAGATGGTGCTTCAGATGGTGTTTGATGCGGCCACCATTGCACATGCCCGATCCCGCGATGATGATCAGGCCACCACCGATCGCGTTGAGCGAACGGGATTCCTCGATGCTGTCGACCATGCGCAGATTGGGCAAACGGAACGGATGCAGCCGGCCCTTCCAGACGCGACGGGCATCTTCATCAAACAGATCCTGGTGCTGGTCGTAGACACGCAGCACCTTGGTCGCCATCGGACTGTCCAGGATGATTCGGAACTTGTCGAGGCCCCATTCCTCATAATGCTGGGCAAACCAGTACAGCAGTTCCTGGGTCCGCCCGACCGCGAAGGCCGGGATCAGCACATTGCCGCGGTTCTTTTCGACCTCGGCGAAAATCTCACCCAGTTCGATCAGGGTTTCACCGCGATTGCGATGCATGCGATCGCCGTAAGTGCTCTCCAGCATGACCAGATCAGCCTCGCGGATCGGCGTCGGATCGCGCAGGATCGGGGTACCCTTGGGGCCTATATCACCGGAGAACACCAGCTTGCGCGTGCCACCGTCTTCGTCGGCATGCAATTCGACGATAGCGGCGCCGATGATATGCCCGGCATCGCTCAAACGCAGCCGAACCCCGGGCAGGATCTCCTCCCAGATGTCGTAGGCAATCGGCTCCAGCTGGCCAAGCACGTCGTGGACATCTTCCAGTCCGTACAGCGGCGCCAGCGGCGGCTGTCCGGCCTTGGCGCGGCGCTTGTTGACATGGGCGACATCCGAAGCGGCCAGCCGCGCCGAATCCTCCAGCATGATGCGCGAGAGCGAGGCAGTCGCGTGCTGGGTGTAGATCGGGCCACGGTAGCCGCGCTTGGCCAGCAGTGGCAGCCGCCCGACATGGTCAATATGGGCGTGAGACAGCACCATGGCGTCAATCGAACCCAGATCAAACGGGAACTCCAAGGCATTGCGCTGATGCTCTTCGCGACCGCCCTGGACCAGCCCGCAATCCAGCAGGATGGTCTGGCCGGCGGCGTGAACCAGATGACAGGAACCGGTAACTTCTCCCGCTGCACCGAAAAAACTTACGCGCATGCCCTGCTCCCTGTGGCCGTCCGGCCGCTGCCATGACCTTCCACACTGTAGCACTGCGTCCCGGCCCGCTAGGGTCGGTCGATTTCCTCAGAGAGTCCGAACATGCGCCTGCCTTCGCCCGTCCTTGCGCTGCCCCTGATCGCCGCCTTGAGCAGTTCGCTGGCGGCAACGCCGGCACCCAAGCTGGATCCAGCAGGATTCGACAACACCACGTCGGCCTGCACCGACTTCTACCAGCATGCCAATGGTGTCTGGCTGCGCGACAACCCGGTGCCGGATGCGTACAGCAGCTGGGGTGTTTTCAATGAATTGGGCGAATCACACAACCAGGTATTGCGTCGCCTGCTCGAAGCCGCAGCGCTGAGCAAGGCCGCCAAGGGCAGCGATGTGCGCAAACTCGGTGACTACTACGCCGCCGCGATGGACGAGAAGCAGATCGAGAAGACAGGCGCACGTCCGTTGCGCGATTCGCTGCGTCGCATTGACCGTATCGAGGATGGCGCCGAAGTCGCAGGACTGTTGATCGAGTACGCCAGCGTAGGCCGGATCCCGCTGTTCGGCTTCAGAGTGCAGCCGGATCTGAAGGACAGTTCGATCAACCTGGCCTATGCGACCCAGGGTGGGCTCGGCCTGCCCGATCGCGACTACTACACGCGAGAAGGCGAAGAAGCCGAGACCTTGCGCAAACAGTACCGGGCACACATTGCGCAGATGCTGACACTCAGCGGGGTGGCCGCGACCGCGGCCGCCAAGCAGGCCGAGGCCGTGCTGGCTTTCGAAACGCGGCTGGCCAAGGCGGCGTTGACCCGCGTCGAACTTCGCGATCCGGACAAGAGCTACCGCCTGGTCAGCGTCGCCGAGGCCGAGACGCAAACACCAAACTTCCCCTGGTCCGAGCTGTTCAAGGCGATCGGCCAGCCCGGCCTGCAGCGATTCTCGCTGGCGCAGCCTGGTTTCTTCGATGAGATCAATCGTACCTTCACCGATACACCGATCAGCACCTGGAAGGCCTACCTGCGCTGGCATCTGATCAGGCAGAACGCATCCTACCTGTCGAACGATTTTGTCAACGCCGAGTTCGCCTTCTACGGCAAGATACTGAATGGCGCTAAAGAGCTGCGTCCGCGCTGGAAGCGGGTGATCGATCAGGTCAATGCCGACCTTGGCGAAATGCTCGGCGAGCAGTTCGTCGCCGAAACGTTTTCCGCCGAAGCCAAGGCCGAGGTGCTGACCCTGGTACAGAACCTCCAGGCCGCATTGAAGCTGCGCATCCAGAACCTCGACTGGATGGGCGACGAGACCAAGAAGCAGGCGCTGGAAAAATTTGCCACGTTCACGCCGAAGATCGGCTACCCGGAACGCTGGCGCGATTACAGCGCGCTATCGATCAGCCGCAGGAGCTACGCGGAAAATGTGCGCGCTGCCGCGGCTTTCGAAGCGCGTAGACGTTATGCAACGATCGGCAAAGCGGTCGATCGCGGCGAGTGGAACATGTTGCCCCAGCAGGTCAATGCCTACTACAACCCGGTCAAGAACGAGATCGCATTCCCGGCCGCCATCCTGCAACCGCCGTTCTTCGATCCGGAGGCCGATGCCGCGCTCAACTACGGTGCGATCGGCGCAGTGATCGGACACGAATTGATGCATGGCTACGACGATCGCGGCAGCCGCTTCGACGCCCAGGGCAATCTACGCATGTGGTGGACGGACGCCGACCGCGCGCACTTCAACGAGCGTACCGATCGACTGGTTGAACAATTCGATGGCTTCGTCGCCATTGACGACCTGCACGTCAATGGCAAGCTCACTCTCGGCGAGAACATTGCCGACCTGGGTGGCTTGCTGGTCGCTTATGACGCCTTGCAGATGGCGACGGCCAACCAGCGCCTGGCGCCGATCGACGGGCTGACGCCAACGCAGCGTTTCTTCCATGCCTGGGCACGCGCCTGGCGTCGCCAGCACACCGACGAGAATCTGAAACTGCGCGTGAATACCGATTCACATGCACCGGCGCGATTCCGCGTACTCGGTCCATTCGCCAATCTGGACATCTTCCACGACGCGTTCGGATGCAAGGCCGGAGATCCAATGGTGGGTCCAAGCGCGTCCCGCGTCGAGATCTGGTAGTCCGACCCAGCGCCGTGGCGGAATCCTTTCGTCACGGCTTTCAGTTACTGCGGGGCCGGGCTCTCGGCTAGACTTTGCCCCATGCGAATCTTCATGCAGACCCGACCCGCTTCGAAGGAAGCCCCGCGCTACTACCACTTGATCCTGCAGCAGGATCTGCTTGGGGGCTGGACCCTGATCCGCGAGTGGGGCCAGCAGGGCGGTCGCGCCAGCGGTCGGCGCGATTTTTTCAGCGAACGCGACAAGGCCGAGTCGGCCCTCGTCGCCGCACGCGACCAGCAACTGGGCAAGGGCTTCCAGGTCATGTTCTTTCAGGGCATGGACGCGCCGACCGGATCCCGCTATGAAGGCTGATATGCGAACCATCCTGCTGTGCGGAGTGTTTTACCTCGGTGCTCTGGACGGCGTCTCGGCCGAAGATTTCAAGCCCGGCGTCCAGCATGTCTGCATTCCCAATGCCACCGGCGACGGTTGGGACTGCGGCACCGTCGACAATCCGCCCAAGCCGGCGGCCGCCGAAGCGGAAGCCGCCGAACCGGCGCCGGCGCCGCCACCCTTTCTGATTGATCCCGAATTGCGCGGCAGTGCCCCCTATGCGCGCGCCGAGCCGACCGCAGCGCTGCCGAAAGCCAAGCCCGTGATCGAAGCGGATACCGCTGCTCTGGCCAACACCGTGCCAAGCGAGCCGATTGCTCTGCCTGAGCAAACCGTCGCGCCGGTCGAAGCGCTGGCCGAGCCTGAGCTGGCTAGCGAACCTGCGGCCAAACCCGTCGCGGTGGTCAGCCCTGAGCCAGAAGCCAAATCGAAACCGGCACGCAAGAGCAGGCGCGAGCGCAAGGCAGAAGCAGCAGCGGCCAAGGCGCAAGCCGTTGCAGAGGCGCGCGCTGCTGCAGACGCGCGTGCCGTTGCAGATGCGCGCGCTGCTGCAGATGCGCGTGCTGCTGCAGATGCGCGTGCTGCTGCAGATGCGCGTGCTGCTGCAGATGCGCGTGCCGTTGCAGAGGCGCGTGCCGTCGCCGAGGCAACCGCAACAGCCGCTGCCGAGCCGATAACCGCAGCGCCAACGCCCGAGCCCGCACCCTCACCGATGCCGGCGGTCGAGCCCAGCACGTCGGCCGTGGTCGAGGATTCTGCGGCAGCACCGGCACTGGATCTCGCCGAACCGGAAATGGCTGCAGAACCCGAACCCGAACCGGTCGTAGCGGCCGCTGTGGCGCCAGCAGTGTTGCCCGCAGCCGAACCGGAGCCGGTGCCGGCAGAACCGGACCCTGTTGCCACAGCAGCGGCCCTACCGGCGACAGCGCCTGGCACCGCAATGCCGACCAGCGCCCATCGACCCCTGCTGGTGTCCAGCCTGCAAGGTGCACGCGCCTTCAGCAAGCTGACCCCGAGCGAGTTCACCCTGCAACTTGCCTATGCCAAAGTCCCCGACGGCATGCCCGCGCTGATCGAGCAACTCGACATCGATCCCGCGCAGTGCTATTTGCTTCGTGTTCGCCGTGACGGCGGCGACTGGTGGGTACTGGCCTACGGCGCCTACCCCAGTGTCGAGGCAGCCAAGGCGGCCCTGATGCAGATCCGTCCGGCGCCTGGAATGGCGGCGGTATGGCCACGCCGCATCGGCTATCTGCAGGGCGAATACAAGCCCTGAGCCAGCGCGGCGCATTCTGGTCGGGGCCTGCGTTGCAACGGCCCCGCTCTGACCCTGATCGAGACTTGAGGACTAGGCATGAGTTCTGTTTTTCCGCCGCTGGGCAATGATCGCTTCCTGCGTGCATTGCGACGACAACCGGTCGATCAGACACCGGTCTGGATCATGCGTCAGGCCGGCCGCTACCTGCCCGAGTATCGCGCGACGCGTGCCCGCGCCGGGTCCTTCATGGATCTGTGCCAGTCGCCGGAACTGGCCTGCGAGGTCACACTGCAGCCGCTGGCGCGCTTTCCGCTGGATGCGGCAATCCTGTTCTCCGACATTCTGACGATTCCGGATGCCATGGGACTTGAGCTCTCATTTGCCGAGGGCGAGGGTCCGCGGCTGGCCCGTCCGCTGCGTTCGCGCGCCGACATCGATGCCCTTGGTATTCCCGATATCGCCAGTTCGCTGCGCTACGTCACCGATGCGGTAAGCCTCATCCGGCACGAACTGCACGGACGTGTTCCGCTGATCGGGTTTTCCGGCAGCCCCTGGACCCTGGCCTGCTACATGATCGAGGGCAGCGGCTCGGACAATTTTGCGCGCGCCAAGTCCCTGCTCTGGGACGATCCTGCCAGCGCCCACAAGCTGCTCGATCTGCTGGCGCGCACGGTGACCGAGTATCTGGCGGCGCAGATCGCCGCCGGTGCGCAGACCGTGATGATCTTCGACACCTGGGGCGGCGCGCTTTCGGTCGCTCACTACCGCGAGTTCTCGCTGCGCTACCTGCAACAGATCGCGCAGTCGCTGCCGCGCGGCGAAGGGGGTGCACGGGTGCCCCTGATCATGTTCAGCAAGGGCTGCGCGCATTCGCTCGAACAGCAGGCCGAATGTGGCGCCGATGGTCTGGGACTGGACTGGACCGTTGAGCTTGGCAGTGCGCGCGAGCGTGTCGGCCACCGTGTCGCCTTGCAGGGCAATGTCGATCCGGTCGTGCTCTATGCCTCGGAGGCAGCAGTTCGTGCCGAAGGAGCGCGCGCAGTGCAGGCGTTTGGTCGGCATCCCGGCCATGTCTTCAATCTTGGTCATGGCATCCACCCAGGAGTGCAACCCGAACGTCTGGGTGCGCTGATCGACAGCGTGCACTCGGAGAGTCGCGCGCTATTCTCGGAACGCCCTGGTCAGGACTAGGATTGCATTGCCTGTTTATGCTGCGTAGAGCACGACGCAGCCACCTGGCCCTGGATTGATCCCGGAGCTGGCTGCCCTTCCACTCCTACCTCTGGTTTTCTGCGATGAGCAAACAGCGTCGATCCTGGTTCGCCTACATGTCCGCCGGCCTCGGCCTGCTGTCCCTGCTTGGCGTGCTCTGCTTCCACTTCCCGGATCTGCTGACCAGCCGCGACTTTCGCGCGGTCTACACCGAGACCTTCGCCCGCAACACGCTGTTGATCGGCCTGGTCGCCGCCTTCATGCTCGGCACGCTGGCCATCCTGCGCGATCGTGATCGGCGCGTAGCGCTGGTCGGCGTGTGCAGTGCCGCGCTCGCGGTATCGCTGGGCGGCGCCAAAGTCGAGTTTGGCGCCATCGCACAGACACCGTTTTCGCTTGGCCTCGACTGGTTCGTCATTGCATTGTTTTTCTCGGCGATCGTCTTTGTGCCCATCGAGCGTGTGCTGGCGGTGCGTCAGCAGTCCCCACTGAGACCGGAATGGCGGACCGACCTCGCCTACTTCTTCATGAGCCATGTGCTGGTGCAGTTCGTGTTGATCGCAGTCACCGCATCGACTTCGACCTTGGCCAGCATGGCGGCATTTCCGGGACTCAAGGCGGATATTCAGGCGATGCCAGTCTGGCTGCAGTTTCTGCTCGCGGTGTTCTGCGCGGATGTCGCCCAGGCCATGCTGCACCGGGCGTACCACAATATTCCGTGGCTCTGGAAATTCCACGCGGTGCATCATTCGAGTCGACACATGGACTGGCTGGCCGGATCGCGCGTGCATCTGGTCGAGATTCTGATCACCCGCAGTGCCGTCCTCTTGCCTCTGGTGATCGTCGGCTTTGCACCAGCGGCAGTGAACGCCTATGTCATCCTCGTCGGCATCCAGGCGGTACTCGCACACGCCAATCTCAGGACCAATTTCGGCTGGCTTGAGTACCTGCTGGTGACGCCGCGATATCACCACTGGCATCATGCCCGCGAGCGCGACTATGTCGATGTCAATTACGCCATCCACCTGCCTCTGGTCGACATGCTGATGGGCACCTTCAAGCGTCCCCCGGCAGGTCAATGGCCAACGGAATACGGTGTGCTCAAGCTGGAGTCGGTACCAGCCGGCTTCATCGCACAGACGCTGATGCCGTTTCAGCGCAAACGCGAACATGCGCGCTACGTCGGACACCCGGAAGTGGAGTAGCCCGACCGGGCCCGACGCCGATGCACTAAGCTGCGTCGTCGGTCAAACCGGGGCGATCGGACCATGCGTCAACTCTGCGGGATTTTCGTGTTGTGCCTGTTGCTATCAGCCTGCACCACGACGACAGTCGGGCAGTCGGCTACTGCGGACCTGGAAAACAAGCCCGTGCCCACGCTTCGGATCGCGACCTTCAATGTATCCTTTTTCGCAAAGGAAGCCGGCGCACTGCAGCGCTCGCTGCGCGCGCGCGATGCCGACAAGCTCAAGGTGGCCGCGGTGATCCGGCGGGTGCGTCCAGACATTCTGCTGCTCAACGAATTCGACTACGAGGCCGAGACGACCACGGTCGATCTGTTTCTCGATCTGCTGCGCGAAGCCGACGGCGCGCAAGCCGGCATCGACTATGAGTATTGGTACCGGGCGCCGGTAAACACCGGCATCCCGAGTGGTCAGGACCTCGACGGTGACGGGCGCAGCGGAGGTCCCGCTGACGCCTGGGGGTTCGGCGCCTACCCCGGTCAGTACGGCATGCTGGTGCTTTCACGCTACCCCATTGATGGTGCCGCGGCGCGCAGCTTCCGTGATTTTCGCTGGAGCCGGATGCCCGGCGCGCAGCGTCCACCCGGCACCGACAACAAGGCTTCGTTCTATTCCGATGCAATCTGGCAGCAGCTACGGCTGTCCAGCAAGAGTCATTGGGATCTGCCCGTGCAGACGCCGCTGGGCATCCTGCATGTGCTGGCCATGCACCCCACACCACCGGTATTCGACGGTCCAGAGGACCGCCACGGCAGGCGCAACCATGACGAGATCCGCCTGTTTGCCGACTATATCGATCCACTGCGTGCGGCCTATCTGATCGATGATCAGGGCCGCCAGGGCGGAATCGCGGACGATGGCGGATTCGTGATACTCGGCGACCTCAATGCCGATCCACTCGACGGCGAGAGCCAGCCGGGCGCGATTGGTCAACTCCTGGCTCATCCGCGAGTGAATTCAGATTTCGTTCCACGCAGTGCCGGCGCGGTCGCCAAGGCCGCAGCCGATGGCGCGCCCAATCCCAGCCAGCGCGGCGATCCCGCTGCCGATACCGGTGATTTTTACGAACCCGCTTCAGGCAATCTGCGTATCGACTACGTGCTGCCTTCGAAGGAGTTCGAGGTGATTGATGGCGGTGTGTTCTGGCCGGCGCCGGGTAGCCCCGACGTTGAACTCTCCAATGCCAGCGACCACCATCTGGTCTGGCTGGATCTGCAACGGCGGTAGCCCGGATATTTCATGCGGCGCTTGATAAACCAGCCGGGTTGGCGCGGGCGGTGGATCGAAATAGCCGGCGCGGAGTTTTTCGGTGCAATGACAGCCAATCCTCGGTACTTCGCTTCTACCGGCGCTCCCCACCCCCGTTGCTCATAGCGTACCGGGGCCAGCACCCGTTGCAGGTTATCGGCTCGGTGCGCGTCCGCCTGCTGCGACGAAGACGAGTTCGCGATAGGGGCAGCTATTCGGAATAACGCAGCGAAGGCGACGTATGCTGCTGATGATCAACGCGCCGATCTTGAGCGGCTTCGCTTGGATCGTCCTGCATAGTGTTCCGACCAACTCCAGGCCGGCCAGTTCGATCTCGCGAATACTTTGCATCAACTTGTAGGCCAGCGATGCGGGCAACAGGCGGAATTGATTGACCCAGTCCGAATAGCTGGTGCGGTCTGCGAACAAGCCCAGCTGGTGATCCTTGATCCGATTATCCATTTCGCCGCTTGCCGCGCACCGGGTCGTCCGCCGCATCCGGATCCAGAATCAATTCCCTCGCCTCCCCACCCTGCCGCTGTCAAAACTGATCGATCAACACCCGAGGCAACGCCACCACTACCGGCCGCTCCATCACGTTTTTGAACAGGCGCAGCGTCGACATCGGACTCGCCGCGTGCCGCCGGCACAGAGCCGTCCTCCCACATTGCCCGCAACACCCTGCCATGACGGCTTGTCCCCTCGGATTTGGCTTGGACACCTCAATCCAACAGTCCTTTCACGCCACCCCGATTTCTGCACGTGAAAAATTTGCGCCAAACCTCCACCCTGCCCTGTCCGTCCTCGGCACCGTTTCCTGTCATTGGCTGCGAGCCCTTCATTTCCTAGTCAGAGGCTCGTCTTTCTCAGCTGCTCGACGGCGCGAATTCCAATGGGGTGTGCATAGTGAACAAACGATGGTCTATCAGACGCTTTGCGAACGCGTGCGCCGCACCTGCGGCGCTGCTGCTCGCCCTCGTCACAACGGTTTGCTCCGGCCAGAACGCGCTAGATGGATTTGATCCCAACGCCAACGGAAGTGTCTATGCGATTGCAGTGCAATCCGATGGCAAGATTCTGGTCGGCGGTAACTTCACCGAGATCGACGGACAGGCGCGCAGCAACCTGGCCCGACTGCATGCTGATGGTGGCGTGGATATGGGATTCGACCCCGCTATCGATGGCAACGTGTTGGCCATCACGACTCAGAGCGATGGGCAGGTCGTCATAGGCGGCTTCTTCACCCAGGTCAGCGGTCACCCACGCAGCAACATCGCTCGCTTGAACGCGGACGGCAGCGTCGATGCCCTGTTCAATCCAGGCGCGAGCAGCTCGGTGTCGGCGCTGACGCTGCAAGGCGACGGAAAAATTATCGTCGGCGGTGCATTCGCTGCAATCAGCGGACAGCCGCGCGCAAGCATTGCCAGACTCAACGCCAACGGCAGTGCCGATATGGGATTCAACCCCGGAGCGGATGCTCAAATCACCGCATTGGCGCTGCAGCCGGATGGAAAAATCCTGGTCGGGGGCACATTTGGTCAGATCGCTGGGCAGCCGCGCGCCCACATGGCGCGACTCAACACCAATGGCAGCCTGGATGGGGCATTCAATCCCGGCGCGAACGATGGTGTCTTTACCCTGGCCCAGCAGGTGGATGGGAAAATTCTTGTCGGCGGCTCGTTCACTACGATCGGCGGACAGCCGCGCAACCGTCTCGCCCGGTTGAACACCAATGGCAGCGCAGATACTTCCTACAATCCCGATCCGAATAACATCGTCTACGCGATTGCTATGCAGTCTGACGGCCAATCCATCGTCGCTGGAAGTTTTATCGCAATCGGCGGCGCCTTTCTTGATGGCATTTCGCGCCTGAATGTTGACGGCAGCGTCGATCCAGAATTCGATCCAGGCGCCAACGGACTCGTCTTTGCATTGGCACTTCAATCCGACGGTAAGCCCCTCATCGGCGGCGCATTCACGTCGGTGCGCGGTCAGGCGCGAAACCACATCGCCCGTTTGACCAACGACGGTCATGTCGACACGACGCTCGATCCGGGCGCAGACAATGCGGTCACCGCACTGGCAGTGCAAGCCGACGGGAAACTGCTGGTTGGCGGCTCGTTTTTTGAGATCGCTGCGCAGGCTCGTGACCGCCTTGCTCGGCTGAATGCCGACGGTACGCTCGATGCCGCGTTTCTTCCGGGAACCAACGGTGAGGTCAACGCGATTACAACGCAGCCCGATGGAAAAATCCTTGTCGGTGGCGATTTTACCGAGATCAACGGCCAGCCACGCGGTCGCCTCGCGCGGCTCGACACCAACGGCAGCGTCGACAACACCTTCAATACATCGGCAAATGGCCGAGTCATCGCCATGCTAGTGCAGCCAGACGGCAGGATTCTGATCGCGGGTGCCTTCACCCTGATCGATGCACAATCGCGCGCTTTCCTGGCGCGCTTGAATGCCAACGGCAGCGTTGACACCTCGTTCAATCCGGGGGCTGACAGCCTGGTCGCGGCAATCGCGCTACAGCCCGATGGGAAAATTCTCGTTGGTGGATTGTTCACCAGCATCGGCGCTCAGTCACGCAACCGAATCGCGCGACTCAATAGCAACGGAAGTATCGACAGCGCTTTCAATCCGGGCGCCGACCTGGACATCGCCGTGCTGGCAGTGCAGCCGGACGGCAAAATTCTCGCCGGTGGCAGCTTCACTCAGATGGGCGGACAGCCACGCAATCACGTGGCAAGGCTGAATGCCAATGGCAGTGTAGACGGCACATTCAACGCGGATACGAACGATAGTGTGGTGACACTCATTGCACAGCTTGACGGAAAATGGCTGGTCGGCGGCGCATTCAGCATGGTCGGTGGACAGCCGCACGCATTTGTCGCCCGTCTCAATGTCAATGGCAGTGTCGACAACGGGTTCGCCGCCGATGCGAACGGCGTAGTCAACGCCCTGGCCATGCAAGCGGATGGCAAACTCGTCGCTGGTGGCGCATTCACGATGATCGCCGGGCAGGCACGTGGGCATATCGCACGACTCAGTCAAGCACAGGCTGCACAGCAATTCATCCGACTGGACCGTGACGGTAGCGGCACCTCGGTGCAGTGGCGACGCTCGGGTGCGGGCGCAGAGTTGGCCTTGCCGCCGCAATTGCTGTTCTCGTTGAACGGCATCACATTCAGCCCAGTTGGCATCATGCAACGCAGCACTGGCGGCTGGCAGAGCGCCAGTTTCGTTCCGCCGATCAGCCAGGCGTTCTATCTGCGCACGCGCGGTCAAGTCGGCTCCGGACTGTTCAATGGATCGGGCGGCCTGATCGAAAGCACGCGCCTGTTTTATCTAGACATGCTATTCGCCAGTGGTTTCGAGTGAGCAACCTGACTGGGGCCGGGCTATTCTTGGACGGCTCGCTGCACTTCAAGCCCTCGTGCAGCCGAGCGGATCGGGCTTGATTGATTGACGTCGTAGACGCGCTGAGAACTTTTTTCTCAGTATCGTCCACCGTAGTTGTCAGGAGAACCGTCTGTGCTGCATGATCGCTGGACCCGACTGGAAGCGCTCTTTGGCGAAGCTATTCTTCAACCACTGGCCCTGCGCGACAGTTTTCTCAAGCGCCACTGCGGAAGCGATATCGAGCTGCGGCGTGAACTCGATGAACTGCTGCAGTCACACGACACCCAGGGCGTGCTTGACACCAGCGTGCCTACAATGGAAACCTCTTCGCCGCCACCCTCACTGAGCCTGGGCACGTGCCTGGGGCAGTGGCGCATCGACTCCATGATCGGTCGCGGTGGCATGGGTGAGGTATACGCAGCCACACGCGTCGGCGCAGCATTCGAACAACGCGCAGCGCTAAAGCTCTTGCGCTTCGAAGCGGTCGGACAACTGGATCGGTTCCATGCCGAGCGTCGAATTCTGGCGCTGCTTGAACATCCCGGCATCGCCCGGCTGCTGGATGGGGGCATTGCGCCGGATGGTCGGCCGTATACGGTGATGGAGTATGTCGACGGTCATTCGCTGACCGATTACTGCCGTGCGCAGGGCTCCAGACTGCCTGAGCGCCTGGCCCTGTTTGCACAGGTCTGCGATGCGGTGTCCATTGCCCATCGCAGTCTGGTGATCCATCGCGATCTGAAACCAGAGAATATTCTGGTCGACGCGACAGGCACAGTGAAACTGCTCGACTTCGGCATCGCCAAACTGCTCGATGCCGTTGCCTCACCGCTCGCCAGCAATACCACGATCGCGCCGTTCACCCCCGACTATGCTGCACCCGAGCAGATCAGCGGACAGCCGATCAGCACCGCCACAGACATCTACGCGCTCGGCGTTTTACTGTTCGAATTGCTTACCGGAGAGCGCCCGCTGCGGGTGCGCGGCTTGCCCACCGCCCAGGCCATGCAGCTGCTGCTCGATCGCACCGCGCCGGCACCAAGTCGGATCGCCAAGGGCAAAGCCGATTCGCCGCTATCTGCGCGCCTGCTGATCGGCGATCTCGACGCGATTGTCGCCAAATGCTTGCGCAAGGAACCTGGGCATCGCTACGAGACCGTCAATGCCCTGAAGCGCGATCTCGAATCACATCTGCAGCACGAGCCAGTGCAGGCACGCGAAGGTGCACGCATGTACGTGTTCGGCCGTTCGTTGCGGCGCTACCGCTGGCTGGTCGCTGGAATCTGCGTACTGGTCGTCACGCTCAGTGCAGGACTGGCCGGCACCCTTTGGCAAGCCGAGCAGGCACGGCGCCAAGCCGAGCGTGCGAATACGATACGCGATTTTCTGATCTCGCTGTTCGGGACCGCCGAGGCGGATAAACCGCGCCACCTCAAACCGACACCCGAAGGGATCGTCGAGCAGGGCGGAGACCGGATTCTTGCGGATCGCGACATGCCTGCGGAAACAAGGGCCGATCTGCTTGGTGTGCTATCGCGCATCGCCTTGCGCATGGGCGCAGAGGGTCAAAAGCAGGAACTGACAAAGGCGCTGATGCTGCTTAACGACAATCTCTACGAGACAACCGACCCGCAATGGATCAACGCCAGGCAGTTGCGCGCGTCCGCACTCTACGACAGCGGTCAGTACGCTGCCGCTGTAGCTCTGCTTGAACCGATGCGCGATGGCTTGCTGCAGCGTGGCGACCCGCTCGCAATTGAAGCCTTGCAGATCCTGGCCAGCGCACTGGCAAAGCAAGTTGGGCGCGCCGAAGATGCACTGGACTTGCAGCGCGAGATCAGAGCGCTGGCGATGCAAAACGCTCAAGCCCATCCACGCAGCACATTGAAAACCCTGATCGCCGAAGCCGATCTCCTATCCATGCTGCATCGATCCAATGAAGGTCTTGAGCGCGGTGAGATCGCCCTGACGTTCTGGAAAGATCAGAACTTGCCGGCCGACGACGAGGTGTTGTGGCTGCACAGCAACATCGCCAACTCCGCCAACTCGCTTGGCGATACGGTACGCGCTGAGGCTGCCTACCGCGAGGCGATCACATTGTCCAAGCACCTGCATGGGCGTCCGCATCAGGACACCGCCTGGTTTGTGGGCTTGCTCGGTAGTTACCTGGTGTCGCTGGGACGCCTGGACGAAAGCGAGCCCCATGTACAACTCGGCCTGGATATGCGTCGCGATCTGCTTGGCGAAGCGCACCCCGCGACACTATTGGCAGCCTCGGTTCTGGCGCGTCTACGTGCCGCGCAGAACCGCACCGATGAGGCGCTGGGGATTTTGTCCGGAGGCGTGACGACCTGCGCAAGGATGGGACTGCAAAATGACGCGTGTGTGCGCGTGCTGCAGACACGCGGCCAAATCTACACATCAATATCTGAGTTCGACGCCGCCGAGGTCGATGTGCGTGCGGCTATCGCCATGCAGCGCCAAGTCTCCGGCGAATCTGGTGAGTGGGTAGCATCGCAGCTTGTCTATCTCGCCGCCTTGCAGCGCATAAGGGGCCGCTACGACGACGCGATCAGTACAGTTGAGCAGGCGCTCATCCTGTTCGACGCGGCCGGTGGCGGCAATCCGGGCGACGTCCCGATCGCTCGATTTCAGCGGGCTTCGGCTAACCTGGAACGCGGCAGGCACCAGGCCGCACTTGACGAGATCACGGAGGCCGAAGCGCAGTTCTCCGCTCAGCTGCCTGGCGGACTACTTATACGATTCAACATGCTGAGCGTTCAAGCGCGCGCGCTGTCACGATTGAACCGTGGAGCCGAGGCCAGGCAAGTAGCAACACAGGCATTGACCTTGGTCGGCCAATATCAGATTGTTGATCCGAGCCAGATCGCCGACATCAAACGCATCGCCGAGACCGGCGATGCCCATTGAACCGCGGCGTCTGTCCCGGCCATTGCCAGCAATGCGGCACACGTTTGAACCCGGCCGGTGGCTTCGCCATTAATGGGCTCGGCAACATTTGGCAAAGGCACACTCATCGGAAACCAGCGCCAATCAGCAAGACGACAGTGGCGAGAAATGACCCGCAGGAGCTTGCGGAATTTCGCGTCCGCGGCATGGCCCCTTCCGAAGAAGCCAGGTGCCTCGTCAACGCAGATCACTTCTTCCCATCGGCCAACTCCCGATGCAGCCAGGCTCGCGCCAAGGCCCAGTCACGACGCACGGTACGTTCGGAAATATTCAGCGTCAAAGCCGTCTCGGCATCGTCATAGCCGGCGAAATAGCGGCATTCGACAACTTGCGCAAGGCGAACAGAACTGAGCGCCAGCAGACCGAGGGCGTCGTTCAATGCCAACACGGTGGCATCGTCTTCAATCGCGACTTCCAGCGCATCTGTCAGCGGCAGGGCCGCCACGCCATCGCCGCGCTTGCCGGCCATTCGCGCCAGCGCATGATTGACCAAGGCATGCCGCATCGCCAGTGCCGCGGCCCTGAGGAAATGCACATCGGTGTTCCAGCCCTGACTGCCGCGCAACTTCAGGTATGCCTCATTCACCAAAGCGGTGGTCTGCAAGGTACCACCCGCACCTACGCGACTGCGTTCGCGTCGGGCCAGACGTTTCAAATCGTCGTAGAAGAGAGGCATCAACTGATCGGCCAAGGCGCTGACCGCGGGAGGCAGCGCACTATCCCAGCACGGCTTCGAATCAAGTTCAGAGTTGCGGTCAGGTTCGCTCATGGGCGAATCATAGCGGTCAATCAAATCGCCGTGACCGCTTATGACCTGGTTTTCTGTATGTGCCTATGAACGGATGATTTCGACGGACCCCTCAACGGGCACAGAGGCCTTTGTCGGTGCTTTACGGATCGTTGGATAGGCGCGACGACATCCCCAGACTCGTAGGAGTACCACTCGTGTTCGAGCAATAGACATTGCAACAAGTCGGCGGGCGAGTGGACAGCAACCCATTGGTCAGTGGGTCTTTTAGCCTTGGCTGGATTGATTTCAGGAGTCGCACATGTTGAAGAAAGCTGTATGGACAGGATTGGCGTTTACGCTGCTGGTCGCGGCTCAGGCAGTCCAAGCCAGCGTGTTCGTCGTCAACACCGTCTCCGATTCCGGTCCAGGCAGTTTGCGCCAGGCGATCCTCGACGCGAATGCGCAGATCGTGACGGGTTCAACGGCATGCGCGCCGCACCGTATCGAATTCAATATTTCTGGCGTTGGCCCGCATACGATTCAGCCGCTGTCGCCGCTGCCCACAGTTCTGATCACGATCACATTCGATGGTTTTACGCAGCTCGGATCGGTGATGAACAGCGCTTTGCAGGGCAACAATAGCGTGCTGAAAATTGAACTTGATGGCTCATTCGCCGGTTCTGCCGACGGGTTGTCGTTCTCGGCAACAGTCCCAGGCAGCGGGCCTGGTTGCAGCGGCAACGGATCGGTGGTGCGCGGCTTGGCAATCAACCGGTTCCAGGGAACTGCCATCCGTAGCGAGAGCCCATGCCTGCCGCCAATGCTCTGTCAGGTCGGTGGTATCCGAATTGTCGGCAATTTTATCGGCACCGACATCAGCGGCGGAATCGCCATGGGCAATGGCTTCGGAGCCGTCTTGAGTGCTGGCATCACATTCGGTCCAAATAGCATGCGCAACATCGTAGGCGACGAAATATTCGAGGACGGCGGGCTGATCGCCCAGCAAAATCGCAATGTGATCTCAGCCAACGCTTTGGATGGCATCCATATCGGCTCAACGCCCGGTCGTGAATCGGCGCTGGATCACCGTATCCGAAACAACACGATTGGACTCAACGCGGCCACGACCGCCGCGTTGCCCAACGGCCGCCATGGCATCTTCGCCGATGTTGGCAGTGACGCCACGAAGATTCAGGACAACTTGATTTCCGGGAATGGAGAAGACGGTGTGCGCCTGCTCTCGAATACCGCGCCCGCCGGCATTCTGAAAAACGGAATCGGTATCGGTGAAAACGGTGCGCCCTTGGGCAATGCCGGAAATGGCGTCTACATCGGTGGCGCATCGAAGGCAGTGACTATCGGCGGACGTTATCCGGGCAGTCCATTCGGCGCGAACATTGCCAACAATGGCGGCGATGGCGTGCACGTCGCGGATAGCGCGATTGTCGATATGGGCGCATCGGTCGCAAATAATGGCGGCATGGAATTGGATCTGGCACCGTCGGGCGTGACGCCAAACGATGATCTGGACGCAGACACCGGCCCAAACGGCTTGCTCAATTATCCGGTGATCACCAGCGCGACGCACGACACCGCAACCGGCATCGGCATCATCAGCGGCACCCTCAACACCACGCCCGGGGTCAGCACCACGGTCAACTTTTTCTTCAACGACAGCTGCGATTCCAGCAGTCATGGTGGATCAGCAAGCTTTCTGGTCGGGGCCTCGATCACGCTGACCCCGGACGCGCTAGGCAACGCGAGCTTCAGTCGCGACGCGCCGGCCTTTCTTCTGGGCAAATTTCTGAGCGCGCAGTCACGGCGCCCATCATCGACACCTGGATCGTTCGAGGTGTCCGAACTCTCCGCGTGCCGTCAGGTCGTGGCCCCCGGATTTCTATTTGCCGATAGCTTTGAATAGGCGCACCCACAACCAGCCGGATTGCGCGTTCGCTGGTTACTCGCCATCGCCGAAATTCAACCAACGCAATACCGGCCGACGTATGCATCGGCGCAGTGCATATGCGGAACATCTGTTCCGATTGCTTCTGAGCAATCGCTGACGGTCCGGAGCGTTGCGGTCCGCCAGTACCGCGCCCTGGTTCGCCAGACATGCCGCGTGGGCGCATGCGCGCAAGCTGGTCCAGCTCGATACCGAATTCATTGGAATGAAAGCTTCGCGCGCGAGTACGGCTGCAGGCAAGTTTGCCGCGACGGCACGGTCTTTGCGCAGCCCTCGCATGGTTGGCCGGATTTCGCAGCGCATCCTGTAGGTAGATACGGCCAACAACGAGCGGTGCCTGGTTCATGGCGCACGCAGGCCAGGAGTCGGCTGATCCGTACCAAGCAATTCTGCCTGCGCGCAGTGATTGCGAAGCAACACCGGACACCGGTCATCAAAATCGCACAGATCATCCAGCAGGAGTTCAACCATGCAGCAGAAAGGAAAACGTATGGCCATCGCCGCGATCTTTCTTGGCGCTATTTTATGCGGGCAATCCAACGCGCAGTCCAGCGGCGGCCCCTACGTCATAGAAAGAGTCGTAATCGCTGGCGGCGGCAGCCCCATCGCCGGTAGCGATTACCAAGTCACCAGTACGCTCGGCCAAGCCGCCACTGCGACGCTGAGCGGCGCCCAATACACCCTGTTTGGAGGGTTTTGGAGCCCAGTCGGTAGCTTGGTAGTGGGCTCGATGTTTGCCGATGGCTTCGAGTAGCCGATCGCCTCAATTTCCAGCAGATAGGAATCATTGCAATGAAATTTCTTCGACTTGTTTTTGTTGTATTGGCTGTGATTGCAGCGATCAGCGCCGCTTCAGCGCAAACACTCGGCGGTGGCTTCACCTATCAGGGTACGTTTGCCGACAACGGCGCGCCTGCGAACGGAATCTATGACTTCGAGTTCGCGCTGTACTCGGTTGCCAGCGCGGGTACCCCGACGCAAACCCTTAGCCAGGCAGACCTTGCGGTCAACGGTGGACTGATCAACACAGTCCTCGATTTCGGTGCAGCGAGCTACAACGGCGCGGTCAAGTGGGTCGAGGTGCGTGTCCGACCCGGCGCATCTACCGGCAGCTACACGACATTGAGCCCACGACAGGCGCTAACCGGAGCTCCGTATTCATTGGGCTTGCCGATGCCGTTCCAGAGGACAGTGTCCACAGGAAATACAACTGCGTTCCGCATCGCAGCAGCAGATAGTGGCACCGCCATTCAGGGCATCGTTCCAACGTTTTCCGGCAATCCTGCGATCCATGGGATTGCACTCGGAAGTACCGGCGTTGGTTTGCGCGGGGATAGCAGTGGTGGAGTGGCTATCAGCGGCGTTTCCCAAGGCCATGGCACCGGCGTACGCGGGGAAAGCGTGGGGGACGGTCCTGGTGGTGGCGCCTTCGGGGGCGATGGGGTGCGCGGTCTGAGTGGAGATGGCTACGGCATCCACGGCGTCGGCGCTATTGGTGGCTGGTTCCAAGGGGGACGAACGGGAGTCATTATTGACGGTACCAGTGGAGTCGGCGACGCTGTGTTGGAAATCACGGATTTTAACAGCGGGCCATTCGAGGGTGACCTGATCCGCGCCTTTTTATCGGGCCCCATCTTCAGCACCGCATTCCGCGTAAATCGCTCGGGCTTTGTGTTCGCCAACGGCGGCTATATCACCGGTGGCGCCGACGTCGCCGAGTATGTGCCGGCCACCGAGTCACTGGAACCAGGCGATGTCGCTGAGATCGATGCCGTGAACGGCAATGGCTTGCGCATGTCTTCGCGCGCCAACAGTGCCGCTGTGGCCGGTGTAATTTCGACGCTCCCAGGTCTCACGTTGAATGGCACGATGTCTGAACAGGAAGCACAGAAGGACATGCCGAAATTGGCGCTAGCGGGACGGGTACCAGTCAAGACCACCAACGAGAACGGCGCGATCAAGGCGGGTGATTTGCTGGTGTCCGCATCGCGCCCCGGTCATGCCATGCGTGCACCGGCGAACCCGATGCCGGGCACAGTGATCGGAAAAGCGATGGAAAAACTCGCGGGCGAAAGCGGTGTGATCGAGATGCTGGTGATGCTGCGCTAGCACCGCGCCGGTTCGCGCTCGTTTCGATCGATGATGAATTGGCAGACGCGAGCAGCGCCGTTGCGGATTGGCACCGTGCTCAAAGCAGTGTCGTACAGCAGACGGTACCGGTGCGCGTCCACCGCAGTGGGGGCGCACCCCAATCAGGTCAGCTCAGCACCCATCGGCGTGCCTTGACTGACCTTGGCGAAGCACTCGAAGCGACGCAACACAGTCACCTGGCGACCGACGAAAATCGAGGAGTAGATGATGCGATATATCGAGTGTTTGATCGGACTGTCGGTGGCGATGGGGCTCGCGCCGAGTGCGCGGAGCCAGGAGCCACCGCCTACGGTCCAGCTTGTCGTGAATACCACCGCCGACCTGGTCGACGACAACGCCGGCAACGGAGTCTGCCACACCAGCGCAAACACTTGTTCCTTGCGCGCAGCGATCATGGAGGCCAATCGATCCAGCGTGGCGGGCGCAAGAATTGTCATCGCGGTGCCGGCCGGCACCTACCGACTCACTATTGCGCCAAGCGGCAGCAACGGTGACGACACAGGTGACTTGAACCTGACCGCTCCGAGTTCGGGCCAGAGCATCAGCATCATCGGTGCCGCGGCCGCCAGCACGATCATCGATGCCAATCAGATCGATCGGGCGCTGCGAATTCAGGGCTGGAACGCTAACGTAGCGACGATTGCGAGACTTTCCATCCGCAATGGACTGGCGGTCAATAATGACGGCGGCGGGATTCTGCTGCGCAACAGCACCGGGGTCATTGAAGACAGCCTGATCGAGGCCAACCAATCCCGTCATGGCGGCGGCATTGCGGTCGATAATGGCGTGCTGAGCGTGGTACGCAGCACGATCCGGTCAAACACCGCAGTCGGACAGGGCGGCGGACTATTTACATCCGGGCATAGCACGGTTCGCGACAGCACGCTGCACGGTAACGGCGCCCAGCAAGGTGGCGGAATTCAGAACATCGCCGAGCTGTACCTGATCAATACGACACTCAGCGGCAACCATGCCTACGCCGATGGCGGCGGCATCTACAACAGTGCCGAGAGCTTCGTGTACAACACGTCAATTGTCGACAACGACGCCAACCATCAATCGCAGATGCTGGGCACTGGTGGCGGCGTGTTCACCGTCGGACCCCGCTTCGTCATAGTCAATACTTTGATCGTCGGCAACACCACGCATGGTTCATTCCCATGGGATTGCAACGGCACCCTGGAAGCCTATGGAAGCAACTTGCTCAGCGTGATCGGCGGCATACAGAACTGCACAATTGCCAACCCCATCGTCTGGGCGCTGATGGAACGCGTCACGCTTGGCCCCCTGCGCAACAACGGAGGCCCGACAGCAACGCATGCACTGTTACCCGGAAGCTTCGCAATCAATGCCACCAACTCCCAAGGGTGTGTCGGCCCCTCGGAAAGTCCGCTGCACACCGACCAGCGCGGTCTACCGCGCGGAATGGGAGAGGCTTGCGATGTCGGTGCCTACGAATTCGCTGCCGGCATCATTTTCGAAAGCAGCTTCGAGTAGGATGTTGTGCGGATCGCCGCGCCCGCACCGCAGACGCACTGCTCCGAATTCTGGTCGGAGCCAACGCGCTCGTCCCCGCCGCTGCATCCTCAGGACTCCAGCGCACGCTGCCAGCACAGCACCGCAGCAGCGAGCTGCTCCGCCGATACCGGTTTGCGCATGAAATCATCGAAGCCAGCGTCGCGACAGCGCTGCTCGGTCCCGGCCTCGCTGCGCGCGGTAACAGCCACCGCATGCAAGCGGCTTGCACTGGCCCGGCGTCGCAGCAGCCCCAATAGTTGCATGCCATCTATGCCGGGAAGATCCAGATCGATCAGCAATAACTGGTGGCGGGTTGCGTCAAAGCGAGAGAGCGCATCGAGTGCGTGCTGCGAGACATCGACCGTGGCGCCGAGCCCTTGCAAAAGGTGCGTATTGATTTCGCGCAGCGCCGGGTCATCCTCGACCAGCAGCGCGTGGATGCCGGCGAGCGGAGTCGCATCCCGCTGCGCGGAGGAGTCGGAATCGGACACGACCATCGGATCGCAGGGGAAGACCGGCAGCCAGACATCAAACTGACTGCCTGCGCCCGGCGTGCTGGCGACTTCGATGCGCCCACCGAGCAAGTGTGCGAGTTGGGCACTGATCGAAAGACCAAGCCCGCTGCCGCCCTTCTGCTGTCCCGCTTGGGTCTGGCGGAAGCGTTCAAACAGCACGGCAAGCTGATCCGCACTCATCCCGGGCCCGGTGTCGGCAACGCGCAATCGCATCCAGCCGGCACCGACCGCCTCGGCCGAAACGTAGACGCTGCCTTGCTCGGTGAATTTCAACGCGTTGTTGACCAGATTCAACAGGATCTGGCGCACCCGGCGACCGTCGATCAGCACCCACGGCGGAAGTGCAGGATCGACTTTTGTCAGAAACGCCATGCCACGCGCCTTGGCGATCGGCGCCTCAAGCGTGCGCACATCGTCGATCAGCGCAGCCAGTTCGGTGGCCTGCGGATTGATCTCCAGGCGACCCGCTTCGATGCGCGACAGATCGAGCAGATCATTGATCAGGCGCAGCATGTGTTCGCCTGATCGTTTGATGCTGATCGTCCAGCGCTGCTGCTCGCTATGCAGGTCCGAGCTCGACAGCAGATCGGTCATGCCGAGCAGTCCCGCCATCGGGGTTCTGATTTCATGGCCGATATCGGCAAGAAAATCGCTCTTCGCAGTGTTGGCTCGCTCGGCCGATGCGCGGCGCTCCTCGGCGATCGCCAGGCGATGGCGGCGTTCGATGCGTTGCCGCCAGATACTGACCGAGGCCCAGACCAGCAAGACCAATCCCAGCGCGTAAGCGGCCCAGGCCTGCCAACTGAACCAGGGCGGGAAAGAAACACTGAGGCTACGCAACAGTTCTCTGTCGGCGGCTACACCGACCAGATTGCTGGCGCCGATCCGCAGGCGGAAGGTACCGGCCGCGATGCTGCTGAATTCGCGTTCGGGTCGTGCACCGGAATCCACCCAATCGTCATCGTGCCCTTCCAGCAAAAAACGGTAGTGATTGGCACTGCTATTGGCAAACGAGAGCACGCGGGCAGAAACCTGCAGATCGCGATCATTCCAACGCAGCTGCCAATGCGCGTCATGCGGGTTGAGGGCGACGCGATGATCGCCACGACGGACCGAAGCGGCGACCAGATGCAGCGGTGGCGGCGTATCGATCCGGATCAACTGGTGCGGATTGAAACGCAGGACACCCTCATTGGTCACCGCCACGACCTGGTTGCCGAGCAGGCGTGTGGTCGGTCGTGGCGAGAACTGCACATCCGGCAGGCCGCGTTGTGTGTCGACCAGATCCACGCTAGGCGGCTCCAGCCGGGCTCGCCAGAGGCCACGCGGGCTGGTCATCCATAGCTCACCGCCATCAGCGGCGACCAGGGAATAGAGCGCTACCGCGGGCA
Source organism: Lysobacterales bacterium (assembly GCA_038255435.1). Classification (GTDB taxonomy): domain Bacteria; phylum Pseudomonadota; class Gammaproteobacteria; order Xanthomonadales; family Ahniellaceae; genus 0-14-3-00-62-12. The sequence goes on along the minus strand of JBBSLG010000002.1, from coordinate 49,197 downwards.
AGCCTTCGTTCGCCCCGATGTGGGCGTTGAGCAGCAGTTCGTCGCCGACCATCCGCCAGCGCTGCAGACCATCGCCGCTCGCTGTCCAGATTTCGCCTTCTGCGGTAAAACTCATCGCGGTCACACGCTGGGCAGGCCCCCCCTTGGGCTGGACGAAAATCTGCGTGTCGGGCTCCAGCCGGCGCAGGCCGAGGGCATCGGCAAGCCAGACACCGCCATCGGGCGCGATTCCGATTTGTTCGAAGTCGGCGATCGCGATGCCGCGCTCCGCGGTCTGCCAGACGCTGACGCGGCCCTCGGCGTCGATGCGACTGATGCCGCTGCCGAGCGAACTCATCCAGATCTCGCCAGCGTGGCCGGCGACTACAAGCTCGACAAACCCCGGCACGATTCCCTCGGCCTCGCCCCAGCGCCGCTCTGCGCCAGTGTGCGGATCGATTCGAACTACCGCACCGGGAAGTCCCAGCCAGAGCTGGTTGTTGATGTCACAACCCAGACTGTGCGTGCTGCGTCCCTCGGCGACCGTGCGCGGCGTGGCACCGATTCGTCGGACACCGCCATCACTCTGCAACTCGGCGAGCGCACCGGTCGCGGTGACCAGATAGGTATGGCCATCGCTGCAGGCCTCGACCGCCGCCACAATGCCCGGCAGGCTGGTGTCATCCAGCGGATCGTGCCGGATCAATTCGAAATTGTCCCGGTCTGGTCGAACATAGCTGACACCGCGTGAGCGTGTTGCGATCCATATGCCGCCCTCATGGTCGACCACGGCATCATGGACATGGCTGCCCGGAAAACTGCCCAGCACCGCCGGACGTGTGCGAATGCTGACACCGCGCTCACCCGGCGCCAGCACGATCAACTCGGTGCTGCTGCCGAGCCACATCACACCGGCGCGATCTTCAGCGATCGCATCGACCAGCCTGGCCTTGGGCCCGGTATCGACCGGCTTGATGCTGGCTGCCTCGCCGCCTACTTCCAGGCGATGCACGCCATCAGCGCCCCCGATCCACATGTAGCCGTCGCGGCTGGTGAACAACGTGAGCACCATCGAGCCGCTGAGCAGCTGTTCAACATGTGCCAGCTCAGGCGTGTCGATCTTCCGGATCCGCCAGAGCCCCGCCGTGGTTCCCAGCCACAGATCACCGAGGCGATCATGTGCGAGCTCCAGCACATCGGCGGTCTTGAGCGCCTCGGGAATCTCCATCCATTCATCGAGCGGCTGCAGTGCCTCGGCCTCTGCGTCCATCCGGAGCAAGCCATGTCGATAGGTACCCAACCAGAGGTGACCCGCCGCGCTCTCGGCGAAGGCGAAAACATCCAGACTGTCGTAACCAAGCGGTGCCCGCAGCGGGACCATCGCATCGAAGCCTCCGCCGTCACGGTCGCGCAGCAGGCCAAACCCTCGCTCGGCACAGCCGAACCAGATCCGCTCGCGACTGTCCTCGAATATGGTCTGGACATCGTTGCAGTGGATCGAATCGGGCCGCTCCGGCTCGTTGCGGAATATCCGGAAGGCGATGCCATCGAAACTGGCGAGTCCGTCTGGAGTGGCGAACCAGAGCAGTCCGCGCCGATCCTGCATGATATCGAGGACCTGATTGGACGGCAGGCCCTGAGCCACGCCATAGCCACGGAACGCCGGCTCGACCTGAGCGTTTGCAGATGCGCAAAACACGACTGCAAGAATTGCCGATGATTTGCCGATGCCCATCGCTGCCCTCGCCCGACCACCCGGCGTATGATGCCCTCAACCGCGCGCTTGCGGTCAAGTTTCTGTTTCCGCAGCCAAGGAACCTGATGATCGTCCTGCAAAGAATGCTCTGCTGTCTTGCGCTGGCCCTGGTGGTCAGCCCGGGCCGGGTGCAGGCGCGTGACTATGTTTTCGATACGGTGCACTCGCGGGTGAGCTTCGAAGTATCGCACCTGGACTTCTCGATGGCGCTGGGTACGTTTCGCGGGCTCACCGGCGAATTCTCATTCGACGCAGGCGACTGGCAAAAGGCGCGCTGCGATGTCCGGATCGACGTCGCCTCGCTGGATATGGGAGATGCCGCCTGGCGCAAGACCCTGCTCGGGAAATCCTGGTTTCATGTGGAAAAGTATCCCGACATGCACTTCGTCTGCACGCAACTGGAACAGACCAGCGAGCGCCGCGGTGTGCTCAAGGGCAATCTGACCTTGCTTGGTGTCACCCGGCCATTCAGTCTCGATCTGAGTTTCAATCGGGCCGGCATGCACAAGTTCGCACTGCAGTATGTCGCCGGGTTCAGCGCGCGTGCCGAGCTCAAACGCAGCGAATTCGGGATGACCCGCAATATCCCCGATATCGGTGACCGCATCCAGATCCAGATCGAAGTCGAAGCCACCCGGAGTAAACGCTGATGGGACTGAGAACAACCGCCGAAGTTTGGGGAAGCGTAGCCAAGCTCCTGCACTGGACCATCGCCATTCTGGTGATCCTGATGATGATCGGCGGCACCTTGATGGATGAGCTCCGCAATGGTCCGGACAAGATCTGGGTCTATGCGATGCACAAATCGATGGGACTGACCATCCTGATGCTGATGCTGTTGCGCCTCGCCTGGCGACTGTTCGATCCGCGTCCGGCCGATCCACCGGGCCTCGGCAATCTCGCCAAGACCGCCGCACGGACCGTGCACGGCGCGTTCTATCTGCTGCTGATCGTGATGCCGTTATCGGGCTGGCTGTACAACTCGGCGTCGAATTTTCCGCTCAGGTGGTTCGGCTTGTTCAGTGTGCCGGCACTGGCGGGGCCGGACAAGGAACTCAAGCATTTTGCCCTTGATGTGCACGAAACCGTTTTTCTGATCATCCTCGGCGTATTGATCCTGCACGTTGCAGCCGCACTGAAACACCATTTCGTGGATCGCGACTCGGTACTGCGCCGCATGCTGCCGTTTGTCCGTCCGCGCTCGGGAGACCCGTCATGAGTCGATTGTTCGTCAAACTGCTGGCCGCCACGATGGCCCTGCTGGTCAATGGCCAGGTCGTCGCCGCGAACTGGGTCCAGCAAGCCGGCAGCACGCTGCGCTTCAGTGGCGAGCAGCAGGGCGAAGTTTTCGAGGGCGGCTTTGGCCGGTTCGACGCGACGATCCAGTTCGATCCCGCCGCGCTCGCTGCGGCGCGTTTCGATGTCAGCATCGACATCGGCAGCGCGGACACCGCCAATAGCGAACGTGATGAAACCATGCTCGGTGCGGATTTCTTCGACAGCAAGCATTTTCCGAAAGCCGAGTTCACCGCCCAGAACTTCCGCGAGATTGCACCTGGACGCTTTGAGGCCGATGCCAGCCTGCGTATCCGCGACAGGACAGTGGCACTCAAGTTTCCCTTTGACTGGATCAGTTCGGCGGAGGGTGCGCAGCTGCGCGCCAAGGTCGAACTGGATCGACTCGCCTTCGGCATCGGAACCGGTGAATGGGAAGACGCCGACACTATCGGCCACAAGGTCACGGTGACTGTCAGCCTCAAGTTGAAGCCAGGCCAGGCGCCCTGACCTTGGGCTTGGCCCTGGTGCAGCGTGGCGTGGCGTGGCGCCGGGCTGCTCAGAGTCCCAGAAAACGGCGCAGCTTCGGCGCATCGAATGGCCAGTCAAGCTCAGCGCCGGTGTCGGTACGCAGCACAACCGGAATGCGCCAGCCGTAGCGCTGGTCCCACGCGGCTTCGTCCTCCAGATAGCGCTGTTCGGCTTCGATGCCGAGTTCCGTCAGCACAGCTTCGGCCAGGGCGCACAGCGAGCAGGTCTCGCGCCGGTACAGGTGAAGCGTGGGGAGGCACTCGGGTTCAGGAATCATTGCGGGCAAAACAGCCGTCTGAAATATCCCGGTTAGAATAGCCTTCCTCCACGGAGCAAAGTACATGGCAGTCAGCGTCTTCGATCTGTTCAAGATCGGTATCGGCCCGTCCAGTTCGCACACGGTAGGACCGATGCGTGCCGCGGCGCGCTTCGTCGACCGCTGGCTGCGCGAGCGCGAGCTACTCAGCCGGACCACCCGCGTGCGCGCGGAACTGTTCGGATCGCTGGCGCATACCGGCCGCGGCCATGGCACCGACAAAGCGGTGATCCTCGGCCTGGAAGGCGAGCAACCCGACAGCGTGGATGTCGACAGCATTGCCGGCCGACTGGCACAGATCCGCGCCGACAAGGCCCTGCTGCTACACGGCGAACATCGAATCGCCTTCGACGAAAAATATGATCTGATCTTCAACAAGCGACAGAAACTGCCCTGGCACTCGAATGGCATGCGTTTTACCGCCTACGATTCGGAAGGTACGGAGTTGGCCACCCGAGACTACTACTCGGTGGGTGGTGGCTTCGTGGTCAACCACGACGAAGCGGCCGGCGATCGCATCGTCCCCGACACCACACCGCAGCCGCATCCGTTCAATTCCGGCGCCGAACTGCTGGCGCATTGCGCGCACGAGAAGAAGACCATCGCCGAGATCATGTTCGACAATGAACGCTGCTGGCGCAGCGACGATGAGATCCGCACCGGCCTGCGCCGGATATGGACCGCGATGCAGGACTGCACAGCGCGCGGCATGCGTGACAGTGGTGTGCTCCCCGGTGGTCTGAAGGTCGGCCGCCGAGCCGCGCAGATGGCGGCTGATCTGACCTCCAAACCGGAGGCGTCTCTGCGCGATCCGCTGACCATCCTGGATTGGGTCAATCTGTACGCGCTGGCGGTGAATGAGGAAAACGCCGCCGGCGGCCGCGTGGTTACTGCACCGACCAATGGCGCGGCCGGCATCATCCCGGCCGTGCTGCATTACTACACACGCTTCGTGCCCGGTGCCAGCGAGCAGGGCGTGATGGATTTTCTGATGACCGCCGGTGCGATCGGCATTCTCTACAAGGAGAACGCTTCGATTTCCGGCGCCGAGGTCGGCTGCCAGGGCGAAGTCGGCGTCGCCTGTTCGATGGCCGCAGGCGGACTCACCGCGGCCCTCGGCGGCACCGTGCTGCAGGTCGAAAACGCCGCCGAGATCGGTATGGAACACAATCTCGGGCTGACCTGCGATCCGATCGGCGGACTGGTGCAGATCCCCTGCATCGAACGCAATGCCATGGGCGCGGTCAAGGCGATCAATGCCTCGCGGATGGCCTTGCGTGGCGATGGCAAGCACACCGTATCGCTGGACAAGGTGATCCGGACCATGCGCGACACTGGCCGCGACATGCAGGACAAGTACAAGGAGACTTCGCGCGGAGGTCTTGCGGTCAATGTCATCGAGTGCTGAATGCAGTACTCAGCCAATCAGAAGTCGAGCGCGCGGGCCTTGGCAACTTCGGCCGGGCCGGGGCAGCGCCGCTGAAACATGCATCACGCAGAGGAGTTCCCGCTTGAGCGAGCGCTGTGAATTGCCATCCGCCCCGCCGTCCCTTCCACGGCTGTGCCGAAATGTTGTGCTGCTGGTTACTGCGCTGGCGTTAACCACGGGCGTTGCGTCGGCCAAGCGGATCTATGAGTATCGCGATGCCAACGGCATTCGCCACTTCACTGACAAGAAACCGGATACCTCGGCCGTCACCGGTTTGAAAGAGACGGTGGTGAAACCCGAGAAGCAGAACATCGTCGAGATGTTCCTGTTCGAAGAACGCGATATCGGCAACGTCACCATCTCGCATTCGGTGACACTGCAGAATCGCTGGCTGGGTCCGGTCTCAGTGGAGCTGACCATGCCGGAGTCGGAGAACGCAGCCAGCGATCCGGCGATGCCATTGCGTGCGGTACTCAAATCGCAGGAGCGTCGCCAGGTCGCACTGGTGTTTCCATTCGATCGTCGGCAGTCTTCACGCTTCAATGTGAGCTATCGGGCAGTGCCGGGCGAGCCATTGGCGACGCACGATGACACACAGCGCTACGCCCATCCGCTTCCGGCCGGAAGGTTCACCCTGGCCCAGGGTCCGGGCGGAAAGTTCTCGCACACCGACCCGCAATCGCGCCACGCCTATGATCTGGCCGCGGACGAAGGCACGCCGGTACTCGCTGCCCGCGCCGGTATGGTGATGCAGGTGGAACGCGATTACTACGGCAGTGGCCTGGACCTGGAGCGATTTGGCGATCGCGCCAATAGCGTTCGAATTCTGCACGATGACGGTAGCATGGGCGTTTACGCCCACCTGCAATGGGAAAGTGCAATGGTCTCGCCTGGACAGCGAATCCGGGTCGGCCAGCAGATCGCGCTATCGGGCAACACCGGATTCTCCAGTGGACCACACCTGCACTTCGTCGTGCAGGTCAATCGCGATATGGAACTGCGATCGGTGCCGATTCAGTTCGCCAAGCCGCTGGATTGATCCAACGGCGGGCGCGGGCAGACTTACCAGGGCTTGCGGATCGTATTCTTGTCCTGGGCGCGGTCGTAGGCGCGCAGTTCGTCGCGCATGAACTGGATGCGCTGACGACCGATCGCATTGCGCTCCTCATCGAGCACCACGCCATCAAGCAGCTCGGCCAGGCGCTGCGCCGTCGGCAGCATCGCATCCCAGGCATCGAGCGCGCTGAGCGGCCCGGGCAAGGTCATGAACAGGGTGACACCCGTTGTCTGCAACGTGTGCACGCTCTGCATGTCGAAACTGCCTGGCTTCATCAGATTGGCCATACTGAATACCGGCCCCTTGTCGACGCGACTTTCGACCAGGCGATGAAACACGCTCATATCACCGAATTCGAGTCCGGTTTTCTCGGCAGCCACCACGATGTCGGCACCGTTGAAACTACGTCCTTCGGCGGCCATCACGTAGAGCGTCACGATGCGGTCGATGCGGTCCTGCTGACGCAGGCCGACCGGCGAGCGCAAGGGGCTCAGCCCCTCGATCGGTGTCCGCTTTTCGACCGGCATCGAGCCGGCAGCGAAGTCGCCTGCGGCCGCCCCGGGTTCGGCGAGATCCCCGTTTATTTCGCGGCCGAGCCGGTCGATCTCGGCACTCAGGTCGGCATCGAGTTCGTGTGATTCATGTCCGCGCGCGCCAGCGCCACCCATCTGCGGCTCAACCCGCTCGGCCTTTCGGCCGGGCAGCCGGCGACCCTGGGCGCCACTGGGTCGCCCGGTGTAATAAATCACCGCCAACAGCACCAATCCGATTGCGGCAATGACCGCACGCAGTATCCAGGCATCCATCTCGTATCCTCAGGCCGCGCCGACCAGCTTGGCCGCTTCCGCAAGATCCACCGAGACCAGGCGCGACACACCGGGTTCGCGCATGGTGACGCCGCAGAGCTGACTGGCCGCCTCCATCGTCGCCTTGTTATGAGTAACAAAAAGGAACTGAACTTTCTCTGACATATCGTTGACCATGCTGCAGAAGCGCCCGACATTGGCCTCATCGAGTGGCGCATCAACCTCGTCGAGCAGACAGAACGGTGCTGGATTGAGTCGGAAGATCGAGAACACCAGAGCAACCGCGGTCAGCGCCTTCTCGCCGCCGGAGAGCAGGCTGATACTGGTGACACGCTTGCCGGGCGGACGCGCCATGATCGAGACGCCGGTATCGAGCAGATCTTCGCCGGTGAGTTCCAGGTAGGCATGGCCACCGCCGAACAGCCGCGGAAACAGTTCCTGCAAGCCGGTATTGACCCGGTCAAAGGTTTCCTTGAAGCGGGTGCGGGTTTCCTTGTCGATTTTCTTGATCGCGCCCTCGAGCGTTTCCAGCGCGCTGCTCAGGTCAGCGTTCTGCGCATCCAGATACTGCTTGCGCGTGGACTGCTCGGCAAATTCCTGGATGGCGGCAAGATTGACCGGTTCCAGACGCCGCGCCTTCTGTTCGAGATCCTCGAGCTTCGCCTGCCAGTCGCTGACATTGGCCTCGGCCGGCAATTCGGTCGCCACCGCATCGGTGTCAAAGCCGGCAGCCACGATCGATTCCTCATGGGTCTGGGCACGCATGGCCAGGCCCTGCGCTTCCAGGCGCAGCGCAGAAACCCGCTCGCGCACGCCGTTGAGATCGCGATCGATCCGATGCCTTTCCGCCTCCATTTCGCGATAGGCGAGGTCACGTGCCTCCAATGCCTTGCGCGCTTCCACCAACTGACGATCAACCAGCAGACGCTGGTCGAGATAGGTGCGCAGCTCGGCCTCCAGCTGCACTCCAGGATCATTGCTATTGGCCAACTGCTGGGCGATCTCGCCACGGCGCGCTTCGAGCGTACCCAACTGGGTGCTGAGTCGGCCGATCGACTGGGTCAGCGAGGTCAGCGCCGAGCGCTTGGATTCCATGCGCAGGGCGAGTTGATGCGCGGCTTCGCTGGCCTCGCGCTGAGTGGCACGGGCATCTTCGCGACGCTCCAGCAACTGCCTGCGCTCCTGGTCGAGCCGGGAACGCTCCTCTTCGAGGTCACCCATCCGCTCGACAGCAAAATCGAGTTTGCCGCGGGCTTCGCGCGCCTCGCTCTCAACCAGATCGATGCGGGCATGCAGTTCGTCAATCTCGATCGTGATCTTGCCCATGCGCGCCTGCAACGACTCGACCTTGCCGCGTTCACTGCTGATCTGGCCGGCAATTTCGGCGAGTTGGCGATGGCTGGAATAGAGATCGCGCTGGGCGTCGTCGCGATCGCGCTCGGCGTCGAGACTCTGCTGCTTGTGGGTGTCCTGGCGGGCGGCGAGTTCGCCAATTTCACTCTCGAGGTCCGCGATATTCTTCTGCAACGCATGGATCTCACGCTCGCGCGCGAGCACACCCATTTGCGCCGTCTTGGCGCGCAGCACGCGCACCCAGTCGCGACCAATCCATTCTCCGGCCGCCGTGATCACCGATTCGTCGGCGGCCAGATCGGGCGCCATGCGCTCGGCTTCGGCAAGCGATGCCGCGACACGCACCCGCGCCAACAAAGTCGACACCACGGCGGGACCGCGCACTTTGTCGGCCAGGCTGCCACTGGCAAGGGCGCCACCAGATGCCGGATGCATCAAGGCCACATTGGCCTCGCCAAGCGATTCCAGCTCGCTCAGTACCGACAGTGGTGACTCGTTGAGCACAGCGTCGAGCCAGCCGGAGAGCACGGTCTCGACGGCGGATTCCCAGCCCTCATCGACCTGGAGAATTTCGCCGAGCCGTGCGCCCTTGTCGAGGTCAATACTGGCCAGCCACTCGGCGGCGCGGGATTTCTCCTGGCCCAGGGCAGCATGCTGCAAGGCTTCAAGCGAGGCCAGCCGACCGCGCGCAGCCTGCAATTGCTGGCGCGATTCGCTGAGTCGGGTCTGGGTCAGTCGCGACTCGTCCTGCAGAGCACTCAGCGCGAGCTTGCGTTCATCGAGCAGGCCGGTCAGGGTCTCGACGCGTTCCTTGAATTCTTCCTGGCGCAGCAGCAGGGCCTCAGCGGCGGCGTGGATCGCATCGATATCGGCGCGCTTGCGCTCGTCCTGCAATTGCTCAAGGCGACGCGAGGCATCAAGACTCTGCTGGTCGATGAAGTTCAGCCGAGTGCGCTCGACCTCGGCGGCCTGCGCGGACTCACTGCTCGAACGTGCGTAGGTATCCCAGCGCGCCTGCCAGTCGACGATGGCCTGCTCCGCCGTCCGCACCGCTTCGCCGCGGCTCTCCGCTTCGGACTCGTAGGTTTCCATCTGCGGCTCGGATTCGGCCAGAGACAGCTGCAGCGCCTCGACCTGGCCCTGATCAGCATTGATATGTTCATTGAGTTCGGCAATCGCGGTGTCGGTTTCGCGCGCGGCACGCTGCAGGCGCTCACCCAGATCGCGGTTGTAGTTGATCTGCTGCTCGACGCGCGCGACTTCGCCGCCGACACGATAGAGCTCGGCCTGGATGCCGTTGAAATGCTCGCTCGCGGCCAATTGGGTGGCGCGTTCGGACTCGATGCGCGCTTCGACGGCGCGCTGCCCGGCGGTCAGCTCCTCGATTCTGAGCTCGAAGGTCTTCAGCCCCTCATTGCGCTGCTCCAGTTCACTGCGCAGTGAATTCAGATGCAGGGTCTTGAGTTCGGCCTCGACACGCACCGCGTCGGCTTTCAGCTTCTGGTAGCGCTCGGCCTGCTTGGCCTGGCGATTGAGGTGATCGAGCTGCTTGTCGATTTCCTGGCGGACATCGCTGAGGCGGGCCAGATTCTCGCGGGTCGCCTTGATCCGCGACTCGGTTTCCTTGCGGCGTTCCTTGTACTTCGAGATGCCGGCGGCTTCTTCCAGATGGGTGCGCAGATCTTCAGGCCGCGCCTCGACAATCTGCGAGATCATGCCCTGCTCGATGATCGAGTAACTGCGCGCACCAAGCCCGGTACCCAGAAACACATCGACGATATCGCGACGCCGGCAGCGGCCATTGTTCAGGAAATAATTGGACTGACCATCGCGACTGACCGCGCGCTTGATCGAGATCTCGTTGAAACTGGCGTACTCGCCCTGGATCGTGCCATCACTATTGTCGAAGATCAGTTCGACCTGGGCCGATCCGACCGGCTTGCGATTGCCCGAGCCCGAGAAGATCACATCGGTGATCGCATCGCCGCGCAGACGACTGGCGGCGCTTTCGCCCATCACCCAGCGAATCGCGTCGATGATGTTGGACTTGCCGCAGCCATTGGGACCGACAATGCCGGTCATATTGGTCGGCAGGTGCAGGGTGGTCGGGTCGACGAAGGATTTGAAGCCCGATAATTTTATCGTTGAAAGGCGCATCTTGACTCGAAGGGTAAGCCAGGGTGAAGGCAGCGCCGGCTAGGCGCATTGCCGCCTGAGGAGCCATCCGCTAAGTTGCGCGGCCCCTCTCTTGAAAACAAAGGATTTCGACTGTGAGCACCAAGCCGTCGAAGACGCTGGAAACGTTCCCGAACCCGGAGCCGGGTCGCGACTATACCATCCGGATGCGGATTCCCGAGTTCAGCTGCGTCTGCCCCAAGACCGGCCAGCCCGACTTTGCCACCCTCCATATCGACTATGTGGCCGACCGGACCTGTATCGAGCTGAAGTCGCTCAAGCTGTATATGTGGAGCTACCGCGACGAGGGCGTGTTCCACGAGGCGGTGACCAACCAGATCCTGAGCGACCTGGTCAAGGCGACCAAACCGCGCTATATGCGGCTGACCGCCGAGTGGTACGTGCGCGGCGGGATCTATACCACCGTGATTGCCGACCACCGCAAAAAGGGCTGGAAGCCCCCGGCTGCGGTCAATCTGCCCTGATCCTGCAGCTGCGCCCTGACACCGCCGCCAGCATCCACCCCGAGCCCTGAGGACCGCCATGAACCAGCCGATCACCATTGCAGGCGCCGGGCTGGCCGGTGCCCTGCTGGCCACCCTGCTGGCGAGGCGCGGCATCGCGGTCGAGGTGTTTGAACGACGACCGGACCCGCGCCGGGCCGGTTACGAGGGTGGCCGTTCGATCAATCTGGCCCTGGCCGAACGCGGGCTGCATGGCCTGCGCCTGGCCGGGCTGGAATCGGTGGTCATGGCCCAGGCCGTGATGATGCGCGGCCGCATGATCCACGAGGGCATGGATCCGCCCTTTCTGCAGCGCTATGGCAGGGACGACAGCGAGGTGATCTGGTCGGTCAGCCGCGGCGGCCTCAATATCAGCCTGCTCGATGCCGCCGAAGCCGCCGGCGCCCAGATCCGCTTCGATGAACGCCTCGACAAGGTCGACTGGTCGCAGCGGCGATACACAACAGTTTCCGCCGATGGGCGCCGCGCCGAGCATGATTTCCGCGCCCTGATCGGTGCCGACGGCGCCGGTTCGGCGCTACGCGCGGCGATGAATTCGGCGCGCCCGCTCGGCGAACATTTCGAACCGCTCGGCCATGCCTACAAGGAGCTATCGATCCCGGCAGCAGCGGCCGGTGGTTTCCGGATCGAGCGCAATGCCCTGCACATCTGGCCACGTGGCGGGTACATGCTGATCGCCCTGCCCAATGTCGATGGCTCGTTCACGGTCACCCTGTTCCTGCCCAACGAGGGTGATCCGGGCTTTGATCAACTGACCGATGCCGCCGCGGTGCGTGACTTCTTCGCCCGGGATTTTCCCGATGCGGTGCCGCTTCTGTCTGACCTCGAAGACGATTTTGCCGACAACCCGACCGGGATGCTCGGCACCCTGCGCCTGCGGCACTGGCATCGCGGCGCCGAAGCCCTGTTGATCGGCGATGCCGCGCATGCCCTCGTGCCGTTTCACGGCCAGGGCATGAACTGCGCGTTCGAGGATTGCGTCGAGCTCGATAGCCTGCTCGGCCAGTCGGACGATCTGGCCTGGGTGTTCGGCGAATTCGAGGCCCGGCGCAAACCCAATGCCCAGGCGATCGCCGATATGGCATTGGAAAACTACATCGAGATGCGCGATGCCGTCGCCGATGATCGCTATCAACTGATGAAGCAGGTCGAGCGTCTGCTCGCCGACCGCCATCCCGATCGCTTCGTGCCGCGCTATGCCATGGTCAGTTTCCGGCAGATTCCGTATGCGCAGGCGCACGCCCGGGGCCTCGTGCAGTCACGCCTGTTAAGTGATTTGACCGAAACAGTGCGCGAGCTCGATGGTGTCGATCTCGCACTGGCCGAGCGCCGCATCCTTGCCGAGCTGACACCGATTTGATCGGTGCAGCCCGGTAACGAATCGTCCTTTTCGGCAAGCCCAGCTCTGCGACTCGCTACGGACAGGGAATATCGCGAGTCAGCTTGAAGGTATTTTTCGCGGCGTTCCAGCCACCGGGAATTTGATTCACGAAGTTGGCACTGATCGTATGGGTACCGGTGGCCGAGGTCGCATAGGTTCTACCCAATGTACCCACCGCAGTCGGGCTCACCGGCGCAAACGCACAGGTCGGACAGAAGCCGGTGTACTGCTGCACGGTCAACTGCGGTTCGCTGATCAGTCCGCCGGCGAGCAACCAGCGCGGGTTGCCAAGATCATCGTAGACATAGATCGCATTGGCATCGATGAAATCATTGCCGCTCGGGAACGCGAACAGGAACAGTCCCCAGCCACCATTGTCGGGCGCGTACCAGGCGCCACTGATCGAGCGCTGTCCGGCACCAGAGCCCGGACATCCCAGTGCCGCGATCGTGCTCATCGGCTCGCTGCCATACTCGCCATTGAGTAGCCAGGAATAAGTGAATCCGCCGCTGCCATCGAAAGTAAGAATCACCTTGCCGACGGTATTGGCGAACGAGCCGTTGCCAACGGTAGTGCCATTCCAGCCAAAACGCAGCAGCGGCGCCGACCAGACGCCATCGTTGGGGCCAGGCGGCGCGCCACTGGCGAGATACCAGACCGGCGCGCCGTTGGCCTCGTAGGTGTACCAGGTCGCCACCCAGACGCTGTCGGCCTTGGCGAGATAGACGCCATGGCCACTGCGCGCCGGATTGCGATAGGCATTGTCGCCGGGCTGCGGGATTGCTCCGGTGCTGCTCATGCTTGCACTGAGCGTGAACTCCGTTGAGCTTGATCCGCTATTGACCGGGGTCACATACCAGCGACCCGCCGGCAGACCCGGCGATCCGGAAAACAGCAGCACCACTTCCTCGGCGACACCAGGATGGATCGAGGTGCCCTGGGCCAGTCCGCGCGCTGGCGCGGGCGCGAACTCCGGCGGCGTCGGACCAGCCGTGGCTTTGGCAACATAGAGATCGATCTCTCCAGTGCCGCCCGATGTGGTCACGGTGAGCGCCTCGGCATTGGTCGGAATATCGATCACCATGCGCTCGTGCGCCTGGCCAGGCTCAAGTCGAATTTTCAGTGTCTCGCCGCGACCATCGAGCACGATCGGCCGCGGCGTACTCGCCGCGGTGCGGCGGATCTGCAACGGAATATCCGCAGTCGCTCCGACATTATTGCGATCGGCGCCGATCCGGATCGATGCCATCGCGATATCGCCGACGCGCAGCTGGGGCAATTTCCAGCCGACCAGGATCGGGATATTGGTCTGGCGCGCAATCCGCCGAGGCCCGGAGACCACCAGGGAGGTATCGGCATCGCCATCCTTCATGACATTCATCACCGCAATCGTGGTCGAGGTGAGACTGCCGCGTTCGTTGTGCACCAGCACCCAATAACGGGTGCCCGGCACTGACCAATCGGCATCAAGCGCGCAGCGCGATGCGGTCAACGCGTCCGCGCTGCGGCACAGCACTTCGTAGGATTCCGGCGCACCGCTGCCATCGGTATCGCGGCCGATATAGACACGCGCGCCGATGGCGCTCGACTCTGCATAGATCCGGCCCGTGCTGCCGGCACCCGGAGGTTTGCTCAGCAGGCGGAAATTGCGGAATGCGCCGCTGTTGTTGAACGCATCATTGCGATCATCAGTATCGACCTGAAGCGTGACCGATTCGGGCGTCACGATCGCAACGCTGGTGTCGAGAAAGGTGGCATCGGGCAGTGCGACCAGCCCGGCGAGCGTCAGCGTCGCCTTGCCGGCATCGGCATCGGTATCGATGCTCAGCACCTCGGGTACGGCGCCGGGACGCGCGAAGACCGAAACTGGAAGCACCAGATCGGACGCATGACTGGCGCGCAGGCGCACGCCGCCATCGATCCAATAACCGACCGCGGTCGATGCGCGGACGTCCACACTGATCTGCAGCACCTGGCTGGCGCCGGCAGCCAGGGTGAACTGCGCAGGACTGACCGATACCAGGGCACCGCGATTGGCCTCGCCCGTGGCCTGCCAACTGCCACCGCTGCCGTTGTCGGTGACGGTGCGCGCGAAGCTGCAGATTTCATTGCACTGGGCGGTCTGGATACCGGGCAAGTTCAGGGTACGCGGATCGCCGCCCAGTTGCGGATTGGCCGCGACAAAATTGGCACGTGTATTACGAAGATGCAGGCCCGCACGCACTGCCGCCACCAGATCGACGCGACCGGCACCGCCCTGCACAATCCCTGCGGGCGTCGTGCCACCGGGCAGCACCAGGGTGCGCGAGGCGGTGCCGAGCAGGGCGGTCTCGACATGATCGACGCTCCAGGTCGGATGCGCCGCCAGCAGCAGAGCCGAGGCACCGGCGATATGTGGCGCCGCCATCGAAGTACCGGTAAATACCGCATAGCGATTCTGCTGGTGCGATGCGGCCAGGATGCCCGTACCTGGCGCCGCAATCGAAGGCTTCATCACACCGTCGTAGCGTAGGGTCGGGCCGCGACTGGAACTGGAATTCAATGCATCGCCGGCGCCGAGCACACGGGTGGCACCGCTGATATTGCCACTGAGCTGGCCGCCGGCAAGCCGCGCGGCTTCCACGATGGCCTGCAACTGCGCGCCGGACTGCTCGCCGAGATGGACCGCGGGCAGGAAATGCTCATCGGCGACAACGGACTCGCCCTCGAGCGCCGTGTTGACCAGGATCATGCCGCCCGCGCCGGACTGCTGGACATGCTTGCCCTTGTCGACCCGGGCATAGGTGCCGCGCACACAGATCACGATCTGGCCACTGAAGGTGCCCGGAGGGAATGGATTGATCGGATTGTCGATGGTGCCGGAACCGCAATCGGCATCGCCGAAATCGCGGGCGTGCACGATGGGGCGTTGCGGCAAGGCACCGGTGAGCCCGACGCCGGCGAACTGCTGCGGCGTCACCACACCGGTACCGGTCACGTTTTCCAACACATTGCGGAAGCTGCGGTTGCTGGTGATATTGGCCGCCGAAATCACCCAGGGCGCGGCTGACGGCGAGGTCATGCTGCCTGCCACAGGTCCTTCATTGCCCGCTGATACCACACCCACGATGCCAGCCTCACGCAGATTGAGGAAGAGTTCCTCGCCGTCGACCGATCCCGTGCTCTGAATACCATCCCAGGCAGCGCGCTCGGGTCCACCAATCGAATAATTGATCACATCCACGCCATCGGCCACGGCGCGATCGAGGGCGGCATTGGTCGCCGAGAACGGGCACTGGATGTCATCGGTACCGCAGCCCTTGTACATCACCAGATTGGCACGCGGCGCCACACCGGAGAGATTGATCGGCAGCGGGCCATTGGCACCAATTGCCGGATAGGGATTGCCGACGGCGGTGCTCGCCACATGCGATCCATGTCCATCGATGTCGGCGCCAGCCTGGCTATTGGGCTCATTGACGAAATCATAGATGCCGATCAGCTTGTCATTGCAGCGCGTCTCACCCCCATTCAAACATAGACCGAGGCGCGAGCCGCGCGGATTGTTGTGGTTGTAGCCATCACTGGCGATATCGGCAAAGGCAGGATGGGCGGCATTGATACCGGTATCGATCACACCGACGATGATGCCTTCGCCGCGTGTACGCGCGAGGCTCCCAGGCACCGTGCCATTCCACAACGCCTCGGCACCGATCCACTGTGGGCCGGCATCGGTATGGAGTTGTTGCTTGTAGTCTTCCTGGACGCCGGCAACGCCGGGCAGTGCGGCCATCGCGCGGGCCTCTTCGGCAGTCATCTCCAGCGAGAAGCCATTGCTCAGCCACTGATAGCGGTGGCGCGGTTGCATGGCGCGCTTGAATCGGCCGCCTGCCTGCGCCAATACGGCATCCTGCTCGGCGCGCAGATACGCCGCATAGCGCTGCGCATCAATCGAGCTGGCATCGAATCGGCGCGCGCCGGTCGCGGTGCGCGAAGTCGGCCTCAGCTTCAGGGACTTGGCTTTGGCAACCTGATCGACGGCATCAAAGCGCACTGCCGGCGGATCGACCAGATTGACGATATAGACCGCGCGCGACTGCTCCGCGCTGACGCCGCTGGCAGCGGCAGCGAGCAGCACTGCCATGGCAAATACATTTCCCTTGATCGGACGCATTCAATTCGCTCCCACAGCAAGCCTTCTGAGGCACAATTATCGCACGGCGCTCTGAACGCGCCCCCACCTCAAGGCGCCGCAGAACGCTCGCGATTCAGCAAAGCCGGTGTTCCTGCCATATGCGGGTTTCGCGGCCCGACGCAAAGGTCGGCGAATCTGTCGTGCCCAACGGAGCCACGAGTTCACCATGCGTGCGGCAGAGGACTCGATCCGGCCGAACGGAGATTCCGCCGCCAAAGCGGGACAGCGCACCGACTGCGCCGATATGAACTGCGATTATCCCTGCACTATCCCGAAACACAGTCCGCAAACTTGCGGAGCGAGAATTCAGCCGAGGCTGCAATGAAAACTCCAAACCCGATCGTCACCCTCCAATCCGGCCTCAACTCGAGTGAGCGGCAGTCGAATGACCATCCGGCTGCGACGGCCAAGACCGACGGCGCGGGGCCAGCCAAGCAGTCTGCGTCCCAGTACAGAGGGCGACGCCGCCTCGTCTGCGCCGAAATCATTGATCGCCACCGTAACTGGCACCAACGCAGCGTGGGCCAACTTGATCGGTCCAGCGAACCTGCATTGGGAGAAGCTCACTCCCGAAGAACTGCAAAAGACCGAAGGCAATGAACATCGACTGGCCACCTTGGTGCAGGCTCGCTACAAGATTCCGCGCGGCGACGCCTATCGACAGGTGAAGAGTTTCCACGCGGGTCAGAAATCCCAGGCACGAGCCAGCCGGCTATCCGGAGTCGGCTGCCTCAGCTGAGCAACTTTGAGGTGAATCCCATGAACCTGTTCGCGATGCTTGCACTGCGCCTGGTTCGCGCCCTGGCTTCGAGCAAGGCCAGGCCGGCCGAACGCCGGACCGAATTTTGCGCAGACGCGGCTCTGAGCACCGGACAACTCGCACTCCGTGTGCCCCCGCCGCGCGCGCTGCGCCTTGATGCTCAGCTGATGGGTGCAGCCAGCGTTGCAGTCGAAGACGACCATGCGCCGCAGACTGCAACTCAGGGAGTAGCAGAGCCCGACACCGCCTGGAGACTTGACATCGTCGCCGCCCGACTAGCTTGGGGCCGCCTGACCGAGACCGACCTGCGCTCATCTGAAGGTCGTGTGCAACGGCTCGCAGCTCTGGTCCAGGAACGTTATGCCCTCAACCCGGAAGACGCCCTCAAGCGCGTCCTGCTCTTTCTTGAAAAGCAGAAACACTGAGACCTCGAACGACTTCGAGCCAACGCCGAACTACGTGGGCAATCGCACCGACGCGCTGGTTCTTCGCTGCCAGCTTGGAACAACGATTCGGACTTTCGCCAGCCAGGAAACGCGATTGGGAATCCCGTGAGGATTCCGAGTCCTGCCCTGGCACGGCCACCCCAGTCGAGCCAACAACCATGGAGACAGGCATGCTTTCAGTTCTCGAGCGCCCATCAGGGATCGACGCTTCGCACTTCCTTTCAACATGGCCTATGACGTCATGAGCAGAGCCGTGGCTCCGACGCACAGCGAACCCGCGACGGACGATGCCGAAGAGTTCGACGCCCGGATCAAGGCAATGTCAGGGTATCTGTCGGTGCATCTTGATGCGCCATGCGACTTCCCGTCGGTGGTGCCGAGCAACTGCCTGGACCTGCGCGACCTGCAGACGCATCTTGCCGAGCGCAAGGCGCGCCGCAATCTGGGCTGAAGGCACAGCCCAATCCGGTCAATATCCGCCCAACCAACTGCGGTGAATCACGCGCAAACCACCCGATCCGGAGCGCTCCATGAAAATCGAAACGCAGGGAAATGTGGATCTGATCCGGCTCGGTGCCTTGATCAAGTCCATGCCGGTGGCGATGCTGACCACAGTGGACGGCGACGCAGCCCTGGTCAGCCGACCAATGACGCCGCTCGAGATGGATGCCAACGGCGCGCTCTGGTTCTTTACCGATGTGCGCTCAGCCAAGGTCAACCAGCTCGCCGCGATCAATATCAGCTTTGTCGACGCCATTGAGGGCGTCTACGTGTCGCTTTCAGGACGCGGCGAGATCTATGCCGACCACGAACACAGCGAGCACCTGTGGACTTCATTCGCGGCCTCGTGGTTTCCGGACGGCCCCGACTCTGCACATCTGGCGCTACTCAAGTTCGTCCCCTACACCGCCGACTACTGGGATGCTCCGCACAGTCAGATGATACGCATTCTGGCGATGGCGGCTTCCGTGATATCGGGCGAGCCAATAGCAGCCGGTGTGCATGGCAAAATCAGCGAACTCTCGCCCCGACTGCGCCACCGTGCCAACGGCTGACTGCGTCCGCCATACCGCAAACAACGGCCTGCCCGCTCGCGGCTGCAGGCCAAAGGCAAGTTGCGCCTACGGCCGCAGCCCGCCCGCTTGGCAAGCGCCGCTCTGAAACCAGGCGAAACGCGCCAGCCCACGAGGCTTGCACACCAGCACTGGAAACCTGACGGCCGCGAAGTACTCAGCCATGCTCGAAAGCTGGACCGATACGGCTTGTCGACTGGCGTACTCTTGGCGCGGCCTGACGCAACGATGAAAATGGATCCGTTCGATCCTGATGCGTTCCGGCGGCGAGCGCAAAGCAATTGATCCCCCGCTGCTCTCGATCTCCCGCATCGCTGAGGCAAGCATCAATGCCAACCGGGCGGTTCGCGCTCGGCGATCTGGCGCGCGACAGCGGCTACGTGGGCAGACTCCCGCACTGCACGCGAGGGATTCAGGCCAGACCAGCGCCACCTCCGTGTGCAACCATGGACGCTTGCCGCGTCAAGCCGATACGATTGCCGACTTGAATGCGCCCACTCCAGCGGCGCGACCTTGCTCGATCCAGTGAATATGTCCGAACCCGCCGCCCAGTTGGCGCCGCCCTTGCTCGCCACCGAAGGACTGTGCTTCATGCGGGGCGAGGAGCCTGTGTTCGGGCCAATGAGTTTCAGCCTCAAGCCCGGCGAGGTCCTGATGATCGAGGGCGCCAACGGCAGCGGCAAAACCAGCCTGTTGCGCGTGCTCGCGGGATTGCTCGAGGCCAGCGCGGGATCGGTGTCGCATGGTTCGGATGATCGCTCCGGCCCGGGTTGGCAGGTTTACCTGGGCCACAACGGCGGCATGAAAGCCGATCTGAGCGCCAGCGAAAATCTGCGATTTGCCACACGGCTGACGGGTCTGCGCAAGGGCACGTCGATCGCTTCCAGCCTCAAGAGCGCGGGTCTGGAGGGCTTCGAGGATACGCCGCTGCGCTTTCTCTCCGCCGGTCAGCGCAAGCGCGCGGCCCTGGCCGGCGTGTTGCTCGCACCGGCAGCCCTGTGGTTGCTGGACGAGCCCTACGCCAATCTCGATCAGAATGGTCAAATCCTGGTCGACCGACTCCTTGAGACGCACAGCAGCCGCGGCGGCGCTGCTCTGATTACCTCGCACGGTCTGATTCGCCCCGCAGTGACTCGACTCTCGCGCATCCCGATGGCGTGCAATCATGCGTAACGGCAGCGCTGGCACTGCATTTTGGGGATTGCTCGCCCGCGATGGCATGGGACTTTGGCGTCGTCGCGGCGAATTGCTCAGTCCGCTGATCTTCGCCTTGATCGTCGCCACGCTGTTCCCGCTCGCGCTCGGACCCGAGTCGACGCGGCTTTCCAGTGTGGCCGGCGGCGTCTGCTGGGTCATCGTGCTATTGGCCGGACAGCTCTCTCTGGATGCGCTCTTTCGTTCCGACGCCGAAGACGGCAGCCTCGATGCCATGCTGGTCAGCGGGCAACCGCTGTACCTGCTTGCGCTGGCCAAGATCCTGCTGCACTGGCTGAGCACCGGCCTGCCCCTGCTGCTGGTGGCGCCGGTGATCGCGCTGGCACTTGGAATGCCTCCATCGGGCGTGGCCACCCTGATTTTTGCCCTGCTGCTGGGTACGCCCCAGCTCAGCGTGATTGGTGCCTGCGCCGCAGCACTGACGGCAAGCCTGCGCCGCTCTGGTATTTTGCTGGCCTTGATCGTGCTTCCGCTGGCGGTTCCTGTGCTGATTTTTGGTGCCGGCGCAGTGGAAGCTGTCCTCGTCGGAGGTCAGGCCAGCCAGGCGCTGCTGCTGCTCGCAGCCGGTGCCGTGCTCAGCCTTGCCTTCGGTCCCCTGGTTTGCGCGTCGGCGATGCGCATGAGTGCGAGTTGAATCCATGCATCCACTCTGGCTCTGGTTCCATAAAACGGGCTCACCGCCCCTGTTCTACCGACTCGCTGGCAGGCTGATGCCCTGGTTCTGGGCGCTTGCGCTGATCATCGGCGCGGTGGGTCTGTATCTCGGTCTGGCACGTGCGCCTGCGGATTATCTCCAGGGCGAGAGCGTGCGGATCATGTACATCCATGTGCCGAGTGCCTGGATGTCGATGTTCATTTTCGCCTTCATGGCGTTCTGCGGCGCGCTCGCCCTGATCTGGCATGTGAAAATCAGCGAGGTGCTGATGATCTCGGCCGCGCCGATCGGCATGGGCTTCACCGTGATCACCCTGATCACCGGCTCGCTCTGGGGCCGCCCGACCTGGGGCACCTATTGGGAATGGGACGCGCGGATGACCTCGGAGCTGGTCCTGCTGTTCCTGTATTTCGGTGTGATCGGGCTCTACAGCGCCTTCGATGATCGCCGCAAGGGTGCGCGCGCGGCGGCGATACTTGCATTGATCGGCCTGGTCAATCTGCCGATCATTCACTATTCGGTGGAATGGTGGAACACCCTGCATCAGGGCAGCTCGATCAAGTTGCTGTCCGGCAAGAGCACGATCCATCCGAGCATGCTGTGGCCGCTGCTGCTGATGGCGGTCGCGACCAAGTGCTGGTTTGTTGCCAGCCTGCTCAACCGCGCGCGCACTGATGTGCTCGAGATGGAGTCGGGCAAGGACTGGGTGCAGCAGATGCTTCCCGCAGAACCCGCCGCGACTTCGGGGCAAACGTCATGAACCACACGCCCTTCATTGTCGCCTCGTATGCCGCCTTCGCCATTTTCCTCGTGCTGGATGTGCTGCTGCCGATCCTCAGACGACGCCGCCTGATCGGTCAGCTCGCCCAGCGCATGCGCCGCCAGAAAAACCGGAGCAGCAGATGAAACCTGTACGCCGCCAACGCCTGATCCTGATTTTGCTCGGGCTTGCTGCCCTCGGCATCGCCTCTGCCCTGGTCCTGCTCGCCTTGCGTCAGAACATCCAGCACTTTGTCAGCCCCAGCGATGTCGATGACGGTCTCGCCAAAGTGGGGCAACGTATCCGTATCGGCGGAATCGTCGAGGAGGGATCGCTCCGACGTGCCACCGACTCACTCGACGTGCACTTCGTTGTGACCGATCGCTTCAAGACCCTGCCGGTGCATTTTCGCGGCATCCTGCCCGACCTCTTTCGCGAAGGGCAAAGTGTCGTCGCCACGGGTGTGTTGCGTGACCGGCAATTGTTCGAGGCCAGCGAGGTGCTCGCCAAACACGACGAGAACTACGTCCCGGCCGAAGTGGCCGACGCCATCGCCCGCGGCAAAGCCAAGCAGGCAGAGGCCAATCAATGATTCCTGAACTCGGTCAATTCGCCCTCATCCTCGCCCTGCTGGTAGCCCTGCTGCTGGGCGTGGTGCCCCTGGTCGGTGCGCAGCGCAATCACACGCGCTGGATCGCTCTGGCGCGGCCCGCGGCCTATGTGCAGTTTGGCCTGCTCGCCGTGGCCATGGCCCTGCTCGCCCACGCCTTCGTCACCCAGGATTTCAGCGTTGCCTATGTGGCACAGAATTCCAACTCGGTGCTGCCGATGCGTTACCGGATCTCGGCCGTCTGGGGCGCGCATGAAGGTTCACTGCTGCTGTGGGCTTTCATTCTGGCGAGCTGGACCGCCCTGGTTGCGCGCTTCAGTCGCGGACTTCCCGATACCTTTGTCGCCCGCGTGCTATCGGTGCTCGGGCTGATCTCGCTTGGCTTTCTGATCTTCACCGTTGCGACGTCCAATCCGTTTCTGCGCCATCTGCCTGCACTCGCCGACGGCGCCGACCTCAATCCCCTGCTGCAGGATTTCGGACTCATCGTGCATCCGCCGATGCTGTACATGGGCTACGTCGGCTTCGCCGTGGCGTTCGCGTTTGCGGTGGCCGCACTGATCGAAGGGCGTGTCGACGCACGCTGGGTACGCTGGTCGCGGCCCTGGACTTTGATCGCCTGGGCGTTCCTGACGCTCGGCATCGCACTCGGCAGCTGGTGGGCGTATTACGAACTCGGCTGGGGCGGCTGGTGGTTCTGGGATCCCGTCGAAAATGCTTCGTTCATGCCCTGGCTGGTCGGTACGGCCCTGATCCATTCGCAGGCGGTGACCGAGAAGCGTGGGCAATTGCTGCGCTGGACTCTGCTGCTGTCGATCATGGCGTTTTCGCTGAGCCTGCTCGGCACCTTCCTGGTTCGCTCGGGCGTGCTGACTTCGGTACACGCCTTTGCCAGCGATCCCACCCGCGGCGTTTTCATCCTCGCATTTCTCGGTTGCGTCACCGGCGGCGCACTCGCGCTGTACACCTGGCGCGCGCAGAAATTCGGCGTCGATCATGGCTTCGCCGCGGTCTCGCGCGAGAGCCTGTTGCTGATCAACAATGTTTTCCTGATCGCCGCCTGCGCTATGGTCCTGCTCGGCACGCTGTATCCACTGCTGGCCGAGACCATGGGCTGGGGCAAGGTCTCGGTCGGGCCGCCCTATTTCGGTCTGTTGTTTCCGATCCTGACCGCACCGCTGTTCGTGCTGGTTCCATTCGGACCCTTGGCGCGCTGGCGCCAGGATCAGATCGCCCGCATCGCAGCACCCTTGCGCAGCGCATTGATCGCAGCTCTGGTGCTGACCGGAGTGGCCTTCGCCCTGGCGCGCGGACTTCCGCTGCGCGCCGTGATCGGACTGGTGCTCGGCATCTGGGTGATTGCCGGCTGCCTGGTCTATGTGCGCCGCCATCGCGCCGACCCGGAACGACGCGCGCGCGGTCTCAGCCGCGAATCAATCGGCATGCTGCTGGCGCATGCCGGGCTCGGCGTCTTCGTGATTGGGGTGATGCTGGTTGAGTCGACCAGCATCGAGAAGGATGTGCGCCTGGCCCGCGGCGAATCGATCGAGCTGCGCGGTCTGCGCTTTACCTTTGAAAATATCGAACCGCTGACCGGGCCGAACTACCGCGCAGATCATGGCGTCATCGTGGTGCGCGATGGCGAAAAAATCGTCGCCACCATGCACCCGCAGAAGCGTGCTTACCGTGGCGGCCAGGTGATGACGGAAGCCGCAATTGATCCCGGTCTAACGCGCGATCTGTACGTCGCCCTCGGTGAACCGCTCAATGGCGGCCAAGCCTGGGCCGTGCGCGTGTATCACAAACCTTTCATCCGCTGGATCTGGCTGGGTGCATTGTTCATGATGACCGGCGGCCTGATGGCGGCCGCCGATCGGCGGCTGCGCGAGCGCCGCAGCCAGGAACTGACCGGAGCCGCTGCCGCTGAGGCAGCCGCTGCTGGAGCCATCGCATGAAGGCCTGGCATTACGCGATTCCGTTGCTGCTGTTCATCGCCCTGGCCGCGCTGCTGTACAGCGGGCTGGGCAAGGACACCCGTCTGGTGCCCTCGCCTCTGGTCGGCAAAACCGCGCCTGACTTTGACCTGCCCGATCTGCTTGATTCCAGCCAACGGGTCAGCGCCCAGTCACTGCGCGGCCGTACCTATCTGCTCAACGTATGGGGCAGCTGGTGTGTCGCCTGCGCGCAGGAGCATCCGGTACTTATGCAGTTGGCGGCCAGTGGTCGCCTGCCGATCATAGGGCTGAACTGGAAGGATGATCCCGAAGCGGCCGTGGCCATGCTGCGCCGTGGTGGCGATCCGTACTCGGCCATCGCAGTCGACGACAGCGGGCGCACCGCGATCGACTTCGGCGTGGTCGCAGCGCCCGAGAGCTTCCTGATCGATGGCAAGGGACAAATCCTCTACAAACACGTAGGACCGCTCGACTGGTCGTCGGTGGAAAGCCAACTGTTTGCGCGCCTGGATGGCAAGCAGCCATGAGCAGACAAGGACTTCGACTGAGCCTGCTGGTGCTGCTCCTGCTGCTGGGCTCGGCGCTGACGCCCGTCCACGCGATCGATCCGCTGCCGTTCGCAGATACCCAGGAAGAACAGCGCTTCCAGCATCTGGTGCGCGAATTGCGCTGCCTGGTTTGTCAGAACCAGAACCTCGCCGACTCCGACGCATTTCTGGCCAAGGACCTGCGCGCCGAAGTGTTCGACTTGATGCGCTCCGGCAAGACAGACGCCGAGATCAAGACCTTTTTGACTGATCGCTACGGCGATTTCGTGCTGTACAAGCCACCGGTCAAACCCGGCACCTGGGTGCTCTGGTTTGGACCGCTACTGATTCTGGCGATCGGCTTTGCGATTGCCAGACGGCAACTCAGACCGCGCGACCCGGCACCCGCCGAAGCAGCCAGCGATGATGATGGAGAGTTCTCTTGAGCACCGGTTTCATAGTTGTCGTCTGCCTGCTTGCAATTGCCGCCGCAGCGCCCCTGCTGTGGACCCTGCTCGGTGCCAGCCCGATCAGCGCGCCTGAACGCGAAGCCCGCCGCGCCCGCGATGCGCTCGCGGCTGCGCGCGCTGCCGGCGTCATCAGCCAGGACGAATACGACAGCAAGTTGGCCACCCTGCCATCAGCTGCCGGCACGCCCAGCACACCGATCGCCAGCGGACTGGCCATCACCATCGCTGTGCTGTTGCCACTCGGCGCCCTGGTCCTGTACGCGCAGTTCGGTCAACCGCGCGCGCTCGATCCGGCCAACCACATCGCCGGGGCCGCGGTCGCGGCGAACCCGGCGCAGGCGCCCGACCTGGAAACCGCGATCAGCGGACTGGAAGCCAAGCTGCAAAAGGACCCCGAAGACGCCCAGGGCTGGGCTCTGTTGGCGCGTGGCTACCAGAGTGCGCAGCGCTTTGATGATGGACTCGCAGCGATGCAAAAGGTGCGCGCCCTGCTACCCGATGATCTCGACGTACAGGTCAGCTATGCCGAGTCACTCGCGCTGGCTTCTCCAACCCGCAGCATCGATGGCGAGGCGGCCGAGCTGATCGCCGATGCGCTGGCACGCGATCCCGACCAGCAGCGTGCACTGTGGCTGTCCGGTATCGCGGCGATGCAGCGCGGCGACTCGGCGGCAGCATTGAATCACTGGCGCAGACTCGAGAGCCTGCTGCCGGAAGGTTCGGATATCCGCAAATCGCTAGGTGCGCAGATCCGCAGTGCCGAGTCCACTGGCGAAACAGAAGTCGCGACCGACACCGCGCAAGTAGCCAGCGGCAATGCCGCATCGCCCACTGAATCTGCGCCAACACCGAATACCGCCGACACTGACGGCGCCAGCATCACCGTCACCGTGCAATTGGACCCCGCATTGCGCGACAAGGTCCTGCCGAGCGACACGCTTTTTGTGTTCGCACGCGCAGCAAGCGGGCCGCGCATGCCGCTCGCCATTCAGCGCCTGACCGCCAGTCAATTGCCAGCGACTGTGCGCCTCGATGACAGCATGAGCATGATGCCGGAGATGACCCTGTCCAAATTTCCCGAGATCGTGATTGGTGCGCGCGTCTCGCGCTCGGGCAACGCCACCGCCAGCCCCGGTGATCTGCAAACACTGACCCTGCCGATACAGCAGTCGGCAATCAAGGATCATGTCCAGCTGACCATCGACGAAGTCGTCGCAGAATAGATCGGCAGCGGTGCAACAAGGAGGCTCAGCAACCGGAGTTCATTGCGCAGCAGCACTTCCCGCAATATCCGGCCCTCCGGGCATCGCGACGCCACTCAGTCCTGCGGCCACAGGTTGACCAGCGACACAAACGTTTGAAGCGGACAATCCGCGCTGCGTTACTCTGGGCGTTCACTTCGAGGTTCGGCCACGCCCATGCGCATCGCATCATTGCTGGTTGCTGCTTGCTTCACCTGGTCCGCCCATGTCGCTGCTGGCAGCTGTGGCGATGCCGATCCGCTCGCTGCGGCACGCTCGATGTACAGCGAGCGTCATGATTTCTACGCCGCCGGCGATGAATTCGCGACGTTTCTGTCGCCCGAACTGAGCCGCCTGCTCAAGCGCGACTGGACCTGCCAGGAACCCGGCGAACAATGCGCACTGAGCGCCGATCCCTGGGTCGACGCGCAGGATGGCGGAGCGCTGGCGCCGATCGAATACGTACTGGTATCCGGCACCAGGACATCCGCGGTAGTCGAGATGCGCTACCGCTTCGGCTGGGAAGAAATGGCGGCCGAAGCGGTGCCGCAGATCACCACCATGAAATTTCTGCGCAGCGACGAAGCCGGCTGCTGGCTGCTCGATGATCTGCAGGTACGCGCGTCATCGTTGCAGGCGCAACTGAAGGCCTACGCGTACTGAAAGGCTTCAGAACCCGGCGAGCCGCGATACCAACACTCGATGTGCGAATCGGTGTCAGAGCACCGTCGACCGGGATGTTCAGGGAAGTTACACAGACCAGTGTTCCAGACGGCGCCAAATGGTCCCTGGCAATCCACCCGGCTACGGGCCCTCAAATCCATCCACCAACAACGGCGGCAGGGTAACGAACTGGGCATCGACACTCGCTGCCGTGGCCATGTCCAGCACACACGGTGCAGTCCCACTGCAGCCACCGGACCATCCGGCGAAACCGACGTTCGCTGGTGCCGTGGCGGTGAGCACGAGTTGCGTCCCGACCAGCAGGGTGGCGACACACTGACTCCCGCAGGCGATCCCGCCGACGTTGCTCTGCACGCTTCCGAGCGCAGCCGCCGAACCGCTGCGCGTGACCGTCAACGGCAACTGGACATCACGTTCGCGACCGACCCAGAAGCTGACTGGATTGGCCGCTGAAAAACTCTTGCTGTGCCCGATGCCGCGCCAGGTATTCGGATACCGTTCGTGCGGCGCAGCGCCGTTGTAGTCCCCCCACGATGCGCCAGAGTTGTCGCCCGACCAGATGGAGTAGCCCTCCCAGCCATTTGCCACGATGTCGGGCGTGTAGTCATCGCGGATTATCGCAACCAGGATGTTGTGCACGCTGCCACCGAGCAGGTTGATGGTGCCGACCAAGTGTCCGCGGGCGTTTACCGCAAACGCCGGATACAGCCACGCCAGGTCATTGCTCCAAATGTCCAGTTGCGAGAGTACGGTGAGGTTGCTGCGATTGAGCACGAGGATCCGGGTGAACGGCTTGGTCCGGCCGCCCACCGCGGCCGATTGCCACGCCAGGCCGATTTCAGTGTCATTGATCCAGCCGCTTTGCATGCGCGAATTGGCGCGCTCGCAGGGATTGCTGCCGTTCGGCGCAGTACAAACGAAACCGGTGAGCGCCGTGGACGCCAGACCGCTGATCGTGCGGTGATTGAGGACAGTGGAGCTCTCGGCCCACGACGTGACTTCCACGGTATTCGAGTTCACGACGTTGGCGAAACTCATGAAATCCACGCCCGGTCGGTTGCCGATCGAGCCGAACCCCGGAATGATCATCACCGATCCTCGGCTGCTCACCAGGTACCGGTAGTTGATGCTGACCCCGGCCGCGAGTTCATCGAGTGGAACACGAACGATCACCGAACCGTAGAATGCGTCGTCAGCAGTCTGAAACAGATTGCTGGTGAAATACAGATAGTTGGCACTGACCTGCAAATGCGGGAAGTCGAGCCACACGCCGGTGAGCCCAAAATCCGCAGGCACGAAGTTCCAGTACAGCCAATTGTTTACCGCTAGGTCGGCACTGCCCCGGGCCATTGCCAACCGCACGCCGTTGCTGCCGTTGAAGGTCTGGCCGTATTGCATGTACCAGAACACCAGATCGCGCGTGGCGTCCTGCGTCACTCGTTGATCACAGCAGACGCCAGATGCAAACGCGGCGGGACTGGCCGGGAACACACTGTCCGGATTCACGTAGGATCGGGTGAGACCATTGTCGACGGTGATTGCCGCGTACCAGTTGTACGTCTCCAGCCAGGCGCGCGCGTGTCCTCCCGTGCTCGGCTCGGCGATCTGGCTGTTCATCGAAATGGGTGTCAGCAGAGTGCGCTGGATCAGATTGAATGTGCCGGGGGCCCGCGAGTAATGCACCTCTTTGCTGACGCTGGGCGCGTTGGCGCTGTAGCTGACGGGCACATCCAACTGCTCCAGGATCGGCCCGCGCTGAGCGCGCAGCGGACGATCGGACGGAAGTGCGAACATCGGCGGAAACATCGACACCGGACCAGTGGCCCAGTCGGCGCGCAAACCCGAGCCGGCAACACTGGTCGACACCGTTTCTACTGACACGGTGGGCTCCATGGCAAACGCGGTCCCGAGCCCAGCCATCGTTGCACACAACATCCAACGGCAAAACGATCGCATCGATGCCTCCGCAAGCGACAGTTGGAGCCCCTGCGCAATTCTTAGCACGTCTAAATCTCGGTGTCGACTGAGCAGCCTCTGGTCTACCCGGCTTGACTGGCGTAGCGCTCCTGAATCGACAATCGATGACGATCCCTGATCGATTCTGATGCTGAGCCAACCTGGGTGCGCGTAGCGATGCCGTTTCGCCTTCGCCCTTGTAGAGCAGAGGGCTTGCCCCGCTGCTCTCGATCTCACCCTTGCGGTTGCACCTAAGGGGACAACAACAAACCAGAGCCGGTCACGTCAGGCTTTTTGCCTGTGAAGCGTGCCACAGCAAGCACCCGAGTGTGCCGACGCCGATCAGCGCGCGGCCGCGGCAAGGTGGGTCGCAATCACCGACGAGCGCCAACAGGCAGGTGACCCTCGGGCAGATCACGCCCTTGCAGAGCGGGGCAAGCCCCGCTCTGCAAGGGCAAGGGCAACACAAATTCATTGCACCATTGCAATTGCCCGGGCATCAAAAAATCGGCTCGCACATTCACCCCAATGAATATCGTGCTGCCTCGGCGAGTGCATAGGATATGCATGACACGACCCAAGCCGCCGGTCGGCGGGGCCACGCAGTGGCTCGCCGAATATGTGCGGTGGCGGCTTTCCGGCACAGCGCGGCAATAAGCACTGGGTATTGCACCGCATATTTCCGTGCAGCCGTGTTATGGGGCTCCCTAGAAGTTGTAATGGCGCGCGACAACACCCGCGCCTTCCAGTACACCCGGCGACGTTTCCTTCGCCGTCGAGCCACAGGTATTGACATACTTGTCGTCGAGCACCTTGACCGTGTGATAGGAATTGAACGGCGCGCCGAACTGATAGAACCCGTGTCCGCCGGCGCCGAATGCCACATCCAGATTGCCGAAAAAATCGTAGCGACTCAGTCCGGCATGATGATCGACCGACTGCACGCGATACCAGGCATGGCTGACCAGGGCGCGCTCCTTGCGATCGAGCGCGACGTCAGTCACCACCAGACCATCACCGCCAAGATCGCTCAACTGCAGGCCGCTGCCGTTCCAGCTCGGATCCAGCGCACCGTTGTTCAAAACGCGCGCGCTACCGATCACGCAGTACAACTGCCCAGTCGCCGGATCGATGGTCTTGCAGACCGAACCGACAATCAGCACCTGGTAGTTGGCATAGAGCGCCACCCGCCGACCGAAGTCGTTGTAGCCGAAGTCGATCAGCGTGAACCCAGGTGCCGCAGTGCCGAAGCTTGGATCGACTGTGCCATCGCTACGAAAGCGCGCCACCACAAAATCATACGGGTCAGGATCGCTGAGCCGCTTGGCACTGCGGCCACCGGCCACGATCCGGTAGTCCGGCGTGATCGCCAGACCGGTGAAATATTCACTGGACTGGGCACCGCTGCGCAAGGAATGCAGGGCGATTCCGCCGCTGCCGAAAGCGGGATCGAGTGCGCCACTGGTCTTCATGCCGATCAGCACAAAATCGACTTCCAGCGTGGCCGGATTGCGCATTCGCGCGGCGACGATGATGCGCGACTTCTGCATGGCGATGTCGACAATCGCATTGCCTGCATTGACATCGACCACGCTCGCACCGCCGCTGCCGAACGCCCCATTGAGCAGACCGCTGGTGTTGAAGTTGTAGACGTAGAGGCGCGGACCAGCGGGCACCAGCAAATAGAGCTGATCGCGATACTGGGTCAGTTGCGTGTACCCGCTCGCTACATCGGGCATGCCCGAGACGGTGGCATGACCGCCGACACCGAATCCGAAATCGATGCTGCCGTCCGGCTTGTAGCGGGTCAGCACTGGTTCAACGGTGGTTCCGGCTTGCGCGATTCCGCTGGTGACCTTGGATCCATCCGGGAACAGCACCAGGTCATGCGATTCGTTCAAGTCGTGCAGTGGCGTCAGGCTGTAGCCTGGACCAGCGCTGCCATAGCCAGGATCGAAATCACCGGGAATGGCCGCTTGTGCACACACGCAGCTCGTCGCCAGGGCCACTGTCATAATCAGATGCTTCATTGATTGCTCCATGATGGGAAAGCCACGGCGTACGCCGCGGTCATCAGGACAATCGGAGAATCCGCCAAGCAGCGGACAGGCAGGCGCGGGCGGGGCGATGCCGAAAACAGGGACGGCGGGCAGCTGCCGCCGTCCCCGACCGGGTCAGATGGTCACCGAGCTGCCATCGAAACGGGTAACACTGAAGCCAGCAAAACCTTCGTGGTACGTCGCACGCATGTCCGACAGGAAGGCCAACGCCACCTGTTCGCCGAGGTACATGCCCTGGATGCCGTCAGACCAGTAGTGAACACCGGCGATGTTGCGCCCGATCGCAATATTGGCCGCAAGTTTGTCGAGCTCGCCTCCCACCGTGAGTGCACCGGCATAGGCATTCACCGCGGTACCGTCATCGCTTGCCACCACCGGGTTGGGCAGCACAAAGGATTCCTTGAAGAACCACTTGAGTACGGTGACGCAGGCGCCGGAGATCGCGGCGTGACCCGCCGGATAAGACGGATGCGTTGGCGAGCCTTCGGCGAATGCCATCGGCAGCAGATAGCTGCCGTTGGCTGAGAAGAGTTTGCCGAGCACCGGCGACGACAGCAGCGCGCCATGGATCGGGTACGCGCGCGCATGCGTCATGTCCTGATGCACGCGCAGGGCAAAGACTTCCGGGCGCAAGGTCCGGTGCACCGACCATTTCTGGAACCAGGCTGCCTTCAATGCAAGCACCGCGACCTGGGCCACCATCGACAACACATCAGGCCCACCCATGGTCACGAAAGCACCGCGATTCGCCGATGACTTGTACGGATTGCCGTCATCCAACGCCGCGCCACCCAGGCCGAGCAGGATCAGTGCCGCATTGAGGAATGCCTGGTAGGAGAAGTCCCTGTGCACATATTCGCCCAGGTCGCGGCCACAACGCGCGTAGTGCGGCGAATCCAGCACCGCGGAGCGCGTTGGGGCGATGCCATTCTGGATGCTGACGCAATCGCTCACTGAGGTCATGAAGTCGACGCCCGGCGCACCTGCCGCGTACTTCTGGTTGATTGTCATCAGCCCGAACGGCACATCCTTCAGCAGAAACTGGGAGAGATAAGGACCAATGCGCTCTCCGGCGGTAGTTCCGCGGAACAGGTTCTGTACCGTCAGGTCGCGGAACAACGCGAAGCGACGCAGATCCGCGACCGCCTCGGCAGCCAGCGAATTACTGGCGTACTGCGAGAAGGGGACATCGCGCAACAAGGCCATCCAGTAGACCTCGGCCATCTCCGCGCCGCGTTGCTCGCTGGAGAACTTGGGCGCCGGCTCGATACGCAGACGCATCGAATCGGCGCCTTCCAGCTGATACGCGATCGCCGACTGCGGGCTGACCTGCTTCATCGTGCCACCCATCGGCACCGCTGCCCAGTCCGCTTCAAGATTGCTGGTGCAGGCACGCCGCAAGGCGGCATACGCCGTGGGGTTCACTTCCCCCAGGGCGTCGTGCGGCAGCCCCTTGGAATAGCAGGCCGCGAAATTGCTGACTTCAGGCTCATCGAGATTGCCATGGGCATCGGCAACATAGCTGGCCAGGTTGTTGTAGGCACGATCCACACGCAGCTGGATGGCCTTGACGCCACGCGGATTGAGCGTCGGTCGCGGAACGAAGCCGCCAGCCTTGGCCTGACCACTGGAGAGCACAGCACCCGCGCCGACCACACCCAGCGCCGCCGCTGCCCCGGCACCACCGAGGAACCCGCGCCGATCAAGTTTCACGACTGCTACCCTTCCGGCAGCGTCGGCCTGTAGCTTCTGTTTCATGCGTACTCCGAAGAAATTATTGGGTCCAGCATGAGCGCGATGCGAAGAGCTGGTCGCCCCAACCTAGCCAAATCGAGCGGCAACCTCAATGCGCGCCGCGCCTTGACTTGCACCGATCGCCCTACTGGCGCGGTACCACGCGCAAAACGCGACCGAAGGATTTGTCGGTCAGGAGGTAGATCGCGCCGTCAGGGCCAGTGCGCACGTCGCGGAATCGAGTACGCAGTTCGGCGAACAAAGGTTCTTGCTGACCAGCCCGCCCGTCCGCCAGAGGAATCCGTTGCACGACCTGACCCGCCAATGCCGCAACCAACAGACTTCCCCGCCAGTTCGGAAACAATGCACCGCGATAGAAGGTCATGCCAGCCGGCGCGATTGAAGGCGTCCACTGCAGCAGAGGCTGTTCCAGACCCGGCTTCTCGGTGAAGGGACTGATGATGGCGCCGCTGTAGTCAACACCATAGGTGATCAGCGGCCAGCCATAATTGCGTCCCGGCTTGACGACATTGATTTCATCGCCGCCGCGCGGACCGTGTTCGTGCGCGTACAGCGTGGCCGACTCGGCATCGAACAGCAATCCCTGCACATTGCGATGACCGAGGCTGTAGATTTCCGGCAGGGCCTTGGCTTGCCCATGAAACGGATTATCCGCCGGCAAAGAACCATCCGGCATGATCCGAATAATCTTGCCGAGATGGTTGCCCAATTTCTGCGCCTGCTCGCGATAGTTGAAGCCATCGCCGGTCCCCATGACCAGGCTTCCGTCCGGCAGCCAGGCCATGCGTCCGCCATAGTGAACATCACCGCGCTTGTCAGGCTTGGCGATGAAGATCGGCGTCACGTTTTCCAGGGCATTGCCGACCAGCCGCGCACGCACGATGCGGACATGATTCTTGCGCTCGCTGCCATGCGCGAGTGACAGGTACAGGGTCTGGTTGCTGGCGAAATCCGGGTCGACCAGCACCTCGAACAAGCCGGCCTGGCCGGCGGCATGGACTGCGGGAACGCCAGTTACCGGATCGGGCAACAAGTGGCCATCGGCGATAACGCGCAGGCGACCGGGACGCTCGGTGACGAGCATCCGCCCATCGGGCAGGAAGGCCAGCGACCAGGGAAATTCCAGTCCTTTGGCCACAGTCTCGACGCGATAATCCAGCGCCTGCGTGGCCGAGGCCAGCAAACTCAGCAGCGCAGCAAGTCCAGCGGCAACAAGTCTCATCGGCGCCCCGGCAATTTTTCGGCTTTGACAAACATAACAGCGATCAGCTCCGCTGGTATTGTATGCCTTCGGATTGTTTCCCGGAGTACTGCGATGCGGCTAGGCCTGTGCAGGGAAGCCAATTGGTGAGCGCGCGGCCGCAGCAAGTCGGCTGGTTGCGCCGTCTGCTCGCACTGCTGATGGCCATCGTGATCGCCGTGGTCTGGGGCGCGCTGGTGCAGACCCAGTTCAACATCGCCGCGCTGCAGTCGATCGGCGCAGAGATCCCGATTGGACTCCGACTGGAGATGAGCGCACGCGATCTGCTTGGCTTCTCGCCAATCTACGGCGTCATCGTGAGTTGCGCCCTGATCATTGCCCTGCCCTGCGCGGCCTTGTTGTCGCGCTGGAAGCCGGGCCTGCGCAGCTTGCTGTTCGCTCTCGCGGGCGCGGCGTCAATTGCGCTTGCCATACGCCTGGTCGACGCCGCCACACCGCCACCTACCTTGATCGCAGCTACGCGTGGAATCAGCGGCTGGTTGCTGATGGCGCTGGGCGGAAGCCTCGGCGCGATCTGGTATGCGCGACGCACCAGGACCCAATGACACCGTTGTGGTTTTGCGTTCGTCCTTGTAGAGAGTGGATTGCGCCGCTGCCGTTGATTTGCAGTTGTCCTTGCGAAGAATCCAAAACAGCGGGGCAAGCCCCGCCCTACAAGAGCATGGCTCACCGCAGCGTGGATTTTTCCACCGCAATTGGATCTATTTACCCATTGCCTGCGGTCACGATAAAACGGCACACTATCACCGGCATTCGGGCAGCGTTGCAGAAACGCAATCGCCAAATCAGGGGGGGAATATGCAAGAACAACCACCGTTGGGTGTTGACGATATTCTGCAAGCGGAGCGCTCCTCGCTTGGCAATGACACAGTAGCGGCGCACTCGACCAGCGCCCTGTGCATCTCCGGAGGCGGCATCCGCAGCGCGACCTTCGCACTCGGCGCCCTGCAGGGTATGGCAGAACACGGCCTGTTGAAGCAGTTCGATTATTTATCGACCGTATCCGGCGGCGGCTATATCGGCGGATGGCTCAGCGCCTGGAAACAACGTGCGGGCTCGCTTGACCCGGTGGCCGAAGCACTACGTCGCGATGCGCCGCCACCCGCCAGTGATGCACCCGATCCCCTGCAACATCTGCGCGACTACAACAGCTATCTGACGCCCAGAGCAGGCGCGTTCTCGTCGGATCTGTGGACCGTCATCGCTACCGTGGGGCGCAATATCCTGCTCAACTGGATCGTGCTGATCCCGCTGTTGATGGCGGCGTTGATCTTGCCGCGGCTCTATCTATCGGCGCTGTCGTTTCCCGAACTCTTGTACGGAGCGGCAATCTTCGCCGGGCCAAGTCCCGATTATGCGGCGCCGGTGCTGGACGCCATCAGTGAATCCGCCTGGGTCGAGATCTGGCTGCCCCTGCTCAGTGCTGCGCTGCTGGCGACGGCGCTGTTCAACACCCTTCGCTATCTTCCCGGCGTGGGCGCGCGCACACATTCACGCCAGCAGTACACGCTGGGCATCCTGCTGCCGCTGATTGCCTCGGTGCTGCTGTTCCTGATGTTCGATTCGCTGTATTACCTGGGGCAGGATTACGTCGCGCATACCAATCTGCCATCGGTCGTGGTCTGGGCTGCCCTGCCCTGCCTCAGCGCATGGCTGGCCTATCTGTTGTTCCATCGTCAACCGCTGGCCGCGAAGGCGCGACTATTGTTTGGTCCGCTCTCGCTGGCAATTGCGGTGATGGCCGCAGGCATCGGTGTGGCCACCTGGGTGGCGACCAATTTCCTGCTCTGGAACAGCGATCCCCACCTGACGCCAAGCTGGGCCGAATATGTGAGCTTGGGACCGCCGACGATCCTGCTCGGCTATTGCCTCGGAACTGTGCTGTTCGTTGGACTGTCCAGCAACTATCTTCGCGATGCCGACCGCGAATGGATGTCGCGCGCCATCGGTGGCGTGCTGTTGTTCTGTGTCGGCTGGGCCCTGGTCGGTTTCATGGTGCTGGTGCTTCCCAAATGGGCGCTCGACTGGCACCCGATGACCCACGGCGGGCTCGGACTCGGCGCCTTGCTCAGCGCCTGGCTGAGCACCTTGGGCGGTGGTGAAAGCGGTAACGCCAATCCGGGCGCCGAGCGCGCCAGCGCGAAGGTCCGAGTGCTGGCGCTGATCGCGCGGATCGCACCGCCGGTTTTTCTGCTCCTGCTCGCCGGTGCGCTGTCGGTGTTCACCAATATGTTGCTCGAAGGAATGCACCAGGCGAGTGGCATGACGCTCGCTGGCGCCCACGGCGAGCCTGTGGACTGGTCGCAACACTACGCCATGCTGACGCGGGCACAGCCGCTACTGGTCGGGGCGCTCGCACTCGGCCTGCTCCTGCTCAGCTGGCTGATGGCGCGCTGGGTCAACATCAATACGTTCTCCTTGCATGGCATGTATCGTGATCGACTAGTGCGCGCCTACCTCGGCGCCTCCAATCCGTCACGCCGCGCCAGCGCTTTCACCGGCTTCTGTGCCGGCGACGATTTGCCGATGGCCGGGCTCGATCCGCGATTGCGCCCGTTCCATGTGGTCAATCTCACCCTCAATCTGGTCGCCGGCAGCCGGCTGGCCTGGCAGCAGCGCAGGGCAACCTCGTTCACGGTTTCGCCGCTGCACAGCGGCAGTGCCGACCTCGGCTATCGAGCCTCGGCCGAGTATGCAGATGGCATCACGCTCGGTACCGCGGTCGCCATTTCGGGCGCCGCAGCGAGTCCGAACATGGGTTATCACTCATCGCCCGTGGTCGGTTTCATCATGAGTCTGTTCAACGCGCGCCTGGGTGCCTGGCTGGGCAATCCGGGCATACCGGGTATGCGCACCTGGAAGCAATCCGGACCACGCTCGGCGATCGGCTCGATGATCCGCGAGGCACTCGGGCAGACTTCGGACAGCAGTGAATACGTTTACCTTTCTGATGGCGGTCACTTCGAGAATCTCGGCCTCTACGAAATGATCCGTCGGCGCTGCCAATTGATCGTGGTGCTCGATTCCGGCAGCGATCCCGATTTCAGTTGTGATGATTTGGGCAATGCGCTGCGCAAGATCCGCATCGACCAGCGCGTCGCCATCGACTTCGACGAGGTTGAGATGCGCGAATTGCGTGCGAAAAAAAGCCGTTCGGCGAGCGCGACCATCCGCTACAGCCATGTCGACGCCTCATTGGCCGACGGCAGACTGATCTACATCAAGCCGGTGCTGCTCGGCAGCGAGCCGCCGGACGTGCTCAGCTACGCGGCCGCGCAACCGGATTTTCCGCACCAGAGCACCGCCGATCAGTGGTTCGACGAGTCGCAGACCGAAAGCTATCGCATGCTCGGGCTGGCCACACTCGATGATCTCTGCCGCGGCTGGGCAGCGGGCACACTGAGTGATTGGCTGCATCGATCAAGCGCTGATCAGAGCGGTCAGGTCCGCGCGGCCGGCTGATGGCGCCGGTAGATCCGCCCGCGCTCGCGAGGCAATCGATATGTGTCTGATCGCGTTCGCCGTCAACGCGCATCCGCGCTATCGGCTGGTACTTGCCGGCAATCGCGACGAGTTTCATGCGCGGCCGAGCGCTGCGGCTGACTTCCATCCCGACGATCCGCATATCTACGGTGGTCGCGACCTGCGTGCCGGCGGCAGCTGGCTTTCGCTGAACCGCAGCGGCCGAGTGGTTGCCGTGACCAATGTGCGCAATGGCCTCGCCGAAGTAGCGGCGCTGTCGCGCGGCGCGCTGGTGCACGATCTTGTGCGCAGTCGCCTCGGCATCGACCAGGAGATCACCCAACTCGCCAACACTGCCGGGCGCTATGGTCGATTCAATCTGCTCGCGTTCGAGTCATCGAGCATGCAGGTGATTGGCAATACACCGGAATTTTCTGCAGCGCGGATCGATCAAGGCGTGCACGCCATCTCCAACGCCGCGCTCGATACGCCCTGGCCGAAAACGCGCGCGTTGCAGCGACGACTGGCCGAATGGATTGCCGCCGGAGACGATGATGTTGAGCCCCTGTTCGAGGCACTCGCCGACACCACGCTGGCGCCCGACGCAGACTTGCCGGCGACCGGCGTCGGCCTCGAGTTGGAGCGTCGACTGTCAGCGGCCTTCATCCTTGGACAGGACTACGGAACACGGGCAAGTGCCGTGGTCCTGGTCGGCCGTCATAATCTCCGCTTCAGCGAGCGCCGGTTCGGCCCCAATGGCCGGAGCGAAGGCCGCAGCGACGTCGGCTTTCGGCTCGATTGAGCGCCGCTACGTGCGACAATCGAGTTCCACGACCGACCCTGGCCTGCCGTATCCGCTGCGAGACGGTATTCCGCCCGCTACCGGCGCAACGACAAGGAATCTGCGATGACCCAGTACTACATCCGGATCAACGAACTGTCCGCAGCCGCGGGCAGCGACGTTCGCTTCAGCTGGACCGGGCAATCGCCCCAGCACCTGGCGCAGGCACTGGAGCAGGCGCTGGCCCACCCAGAATTCATCCACGGCTGGCGCGACGTGCAGGCCGAGCCCGATGAGGTGGCCCCTGGACTGCTCGAGATCGATCCGTCTGCGCAGGTCAGCATCGAGGATCGCGCGCAGCATGTCAGCCTGGTCGTCACTACCCGGCTCGCACACAAGCTGGTCGCACATCGGCTCAATCTGCTGATCGGTCCGCACTGGACGCTGGGCGACGTCAAGTAACGCCGTGTTGGGCAGCAGAACAATGTCTTCTAGTGTTCGCCAGCGAGGGCTTCGCCTTCTCATAATTTCGGGCTCGTTCTTCGTAGCACTCATCGGCCTTTTCGCCTGGCTTGAGACCAAAGGCTGGCATCACGTCCCTTTGGAAATCGCAATTCCAGGCGGATTCGCCTTAACTGGTGCAATCGAACTAGCAACAGGAACTCCCTTCTCCGAGTTCGACTCAATGTGGGACTCGCTCAAGGGCTGGCAAAGGGGTGTTCTTGGCATGAGTATCTTGCTTGCAATGACAGTATTGTTCGTCCTTGTGGCTGCTGCTTACGTCCTTTACACGGGAACGTAGCGGCTGCCTAACAATGCATTCAAGCCGGAGCCGCTTCGCGGCTCTGCTTGATTCAGGCGATCGGCCGCGGCGCGTCCAGACTGCCGTGGCTGCAGTTGGCGCCTGGCTTCATGCCGGCCAGATCGACCGCATAGAGGGCACCGACTACAGCCCTTGATGTCATCGATCATGGTGCGCCAATTTCCAGCCCTGAACTCAAAAATGAGCCTTCGGCTGAGCGCATTCGCCAGACCGGAATGCTGCCGAAGAATCCGATGTCTTCGACAAACATCAACTGCGCAGCTTCATCCCGATCCAGTACACGGTGCCCGCAATCCCGAGGCCGACGAACCATGCGTACGCGTAGATGCCGGTGAACAGCACGGGGACCGATTCGACAAAACCCGCGGCCTGCAGGAAGCCGGGCAGATTGGGCAGCACGCCAAGGATCAGCGCAACGAAGGCGATCGGGTTCCAACCCCCACGGTAGTGATACTGACCGCCGTGGCGGAACAGATCATCACGATCGAGTTCGGTTTTTCGGATCAGGAAATAGTCCACCATCATCACGCCGGCGATCGGTCCGAGCAGGGCCGAGTAGCCGATCAGCCAGGTAAAAATGTAGGCGCCGGTGCTCTCCAGCAGTTTCCACGGAAAGATCGCGATGCCGAGGCCAGCGGTGATGTAACCACCCATCTTGAACGATATCCGCTGCGGGCTGAGATTGGAAAAACCATTCGCTGGTGCGACCACATTCGCGGCCAGATTGGTGGTCAGCGTGGCCAGGATCAGGGCGACCAGGGCAATCACCACACCGACACCGCCCATGCGTTCGGTCAGCTTGACCGGATCCCAGATCGCCTCACCGAAAATCACCACTGTCGCCGAAGTAACCGCAACGCCGATGAAGGCCAGCATCGCCATCGGAATCGGAAGTCCGAGCGACTGGCCGATGATCTGGTCGCGCTGGCTGCGTGCGTAACGGGTAAAGTCGGGAATGTTCAGCGCCAGCGTCGCCCAGAAGCCCACCATCGCCGTCAGCGATGGCCAGAACACGCTGTAGAACTGACCTTCACGCGCGCCGCCAGGCGCAAACGCGGACGGCGTCGACAACATCGGACCAAATCCTTCGGCGCGCTGATACGCCCACCACAACAGGGCTAGGCACATCGCGATCAGCAAGGGCGCAGCCCAGAGTTCGAGCCAACGTATCGACTCGGTACCCTTGGCAATGAACCAGACGTGCAAGGCCCAGAAAGCGAGAAAACACAGCGTCTGGCCGAGATCGATTCCGAGCCCCGGCAGGGCAGAACCGACCAGGGCATTGCCACTCAGGATATTGCCGATGGCATAGATCGCCGCGCCACCGACCCAGGTCTGGATACCGAACCAGCCACAGGCGACCAGCCCGCGCAAGAGTGCTGGAACCTTGGCACCGCGGGTGCCGAATGAAGCACGCAGCAGCACCGGAAACGGAATGCCGTGCTTGGTGCCGGCGTGGCCGATCAACAGCATCGGGATCAGCACAATGCAGTTGGCCAGCAATACGGTGAACACCGCCTGCTTCCACGACATGCCCTCACTGACCAGACCCGCGGCCAGCATGTAGGCCGGCACGCAGACGACCATGCCGACCCAGAGCGCGGCGATCGCCTTCCAGTCCCAGGTCCGATCCTTCGCCGGTACCGGCAGCAGATCGGCATTGACCAGATCAAGGCTGGCCGGCGCCTCCCTGTCGAACTCCATCGATTTGGCGCGCATTCAAACCACCGCCCGCATCGGGTTGTTCGGATGTGTTGTCCAATCACCGAATTCGCCGTCGTCGACGCGCGTCATCGTGATGCACTGATCGACCGGGCAGACATGCATGCAGAGATTGCAGCCGACACACTCGTCGTCGATGACCTCGAAGTAACGCTGACCGTTCTTGCTCGCGGTAATCGCCTGATGCGCGGTGTCCTCGCAGGCGATATGGCAGAGCCCGCACTTGATGCAGAGATCCTGATTGATCAGCGCCTTGATGTCGTACTTGAGATTGAGGAATTTCCAGTCAGTGACATTGGGCACCGCCTTGCCGACAAAATCGTCAAGGCGCGCATAGCCCTTCTGATCCATCCACGATGAAAGCCCCGAAATCATGTCCTCGACAATACGGAAGCCGTAGTGCATCGCCGCGGTACAGACCTGCACCGAACCAGCACCGAGCGCCATGAACTCGGCAGCGTCGCGCCAGGTGCCGATGCCGCCGATACCGGAAATCGGAATGCCTGGAGTTTCCTTGTCGCGGGCGATTTCCGAGACCATGCTGAGCGCAATGGGTTTGACTGCCGGGCCACAGTAGCCGCCATGCGTGCCCTTGCCGTCGACCGTGGGTGTCGGTGCCATCAGATCGAGATCGACACTGGTGATCGAGTTGATCGTATTGATCAGCGAGACCGCGTCGGCGCCGCCGCGGAAGGCACCGCGCGCTGAACTGCGGATATCGGAGATGTTGGGCGTGAGCTTGACGATGCAGGGCAGACGCGAGTGTTGTTTCACCCACCGCGCCACCATCTCGACGTACTCGGGCACCTGACCGACCGCCGAACCCATGCCGCGTTCGCTCATGCCATGCGGACAACCGAAGTTGAGCTCGACGGCATCGGCGCCGGTGTCTTCAACCATCGGCAGAATATATTTCCAGGACTCCTCGTCGCAGGGCACCATCAGCGAGACGATCATCGCGCGGTCCGGCCATTCGCGCTTGACCTGGCGGATCTCGGCCAGATTGACCGCCAGCGGGCGATCGGTGATCAGCTCGATATTGTTGAGCCCGGCAATACGTTGCCCGTTCCACTGCACTGCGCCGTAGCGCGAGCTGACATTGACCACATGCGGGTCAAGGCCCAGAGTTTTCCAGACCACACCGCCCCAGCCCGCCTCAAAGGCGCGGACCACGTTGTAGTACTTGTCGGTCGGCGGTGCCGATGCGAGCCAGAACGGATTCGGCGATTTGATGCCAACGAAATTGCATGAGAGATCGGCCATGTCAGTTCTCCTCAGGCCTGCTTGCTGATCGCGGCATGGATGGCGCGCGCCGCGCGCT
The DNA here is from genome assembly GCA_038255435.1 of Lysobacterales bacterium. Lineage (GTDB taxonomy): Bacteria > Pseudomonadota > Gammaproteobacteria > Xanthomonadales > Ahniellaceae > 0-14-3-00-62-12. The sequence continues at coordinate 6,904 of JBBSLG010000002.1, read as the reverse complement.
TGCCGTCTTCAACGGCTTGTACGGTCAGGTCAACCTTGCCACCAACGCAGTCACCGCCGGCCCAGACGCCGGGTAACGAGGTAGCGAAGTGCTCGTCGACGCGAATGCGACCCTGGTTGAGCGCCAACTGGTCGCCCGCCTTGACGGCGCCTTCGACCAGCAGCACCTGACCAATCGCCTTGAGCACCGTATCGGCTGCCAGCGAAAAATATTCGCCGCTTCCAACCAGCTTGCCCGCGGCATCGAGCGCCGTGTGTTCGAACTCGACGCCAGACACCGTACCCTGCTCGTCGAGCAGGCGTCGCGGCTGCGCAAAGTGAACGACATGCACGCCCTCGGTCTGCGCAAACGCCTGCTCGACGACGGTGGCACTCATCGACTCGGGACCACGCCGATAGACCAGAGTAACCGATTCGGCGCCGAGCTTCTTGCTCTGCACGGCCGCATCGATGGCGGTATTGCCGCCGCCGATGACGACGACGCGACGTCCGATCGGCAGCGTGGACAGATCTGCCGTCTGGCGCAGCTCGGCGATGAAATCGACCGCATTGCGGACGCCCGTGAACGACTCGCCTGCCAACCCCAGTGCATTCACCGCAGCCAGTCCCACGCCAAGAAAGACCGCGTGATACTCCCCGCGCAGCTCATCAAGCCGGAGGTTGTGGCCGAGCGTCTGGCCGTGGCGGATCTCGATGCCACCAATCGACAGCAGCCACTCGACTTCGCGCTCGGCAAATCCAGGCACCTTGTAGGCCGCGATGCCGTACTCGTTCAAGCCACCCGATTTCTCGCGCGCCTCGAACACGACCACGTCGTGCCCCTGTCGCGCCAAGGCGTGTGCGCAAGCCAATCCTGCCGGCCCTGCGCCAACGACCGCGATGCGCTTTCCGGTCCGCTGGCCGCGCTCGAACAGCTGCACGTCGTCATCGAACACCCAGTCGGTGGCGTAACGTTGCAGGGCACTGATCTCGACCGGCTTCTCCTCCGGACCGTTGCGTACGCAGGCTCCTTCGCAAAGGATCTCGGTAGGACAGACGCGCGCGCAGATTCCACCGAAGATGTTGGCGTCGAGAATGGTCTCGGCAGCGCCGCGAAGATTGTCGGTCGTGATGCTGCGAATAAAGCTGGCGATATCGATGCCGGTCGGACAAGCGGTGGTACACGGCGCGTCGTAGCAGTAGTGACAGCGCTGGGCTTCGATCAGGGCGCGCTGCCGATCAAGCGGCGGCGCGACATCGGAGTAATTCTTGTCCAGCTGCTGTACCGACAGTCTGCCTGCGGCTACATCAGCCAATTGCTTGCGTGCCATGCGTGCTCCCCATGAATGGCGTGCGATTGGCGCCCCGAAGGATCAAGGCGCGGGCTTTGGCCCAACAGAGGTTTACACGCAGACCGGGACCCAACCCGATTGATCTTGCCGGAGCCGTCGCGCCGCCGACACTGCCACCTGGTCGAGGCGTAGCCGGAAGCATGCGGGTCCAGCCTGCGCGGCCTCGCAATGGTGCCGCGACCGGTAGATCACCGCCCCTCTCAACCAGGGGCCTCGATCAATCTGCCGAGGCACGCATGGCGGGGCGCCGAGACCTACCGTCCGGCGTGCCCAAGCATCGCATAGGGACCGGGGATGCGCCAGTAGGCGCGTGGCCTGGTCGGGATCACCTGTCAGCACATTGGAGGAAGCCGGGTCCGCACCCTTCGCAGAGCGAAATCAATGCCGCGACAACAACACGCCTGCTGTCGAACTGCCTCGCCGATCAACGCCCGGCGCGCCCCAGCATGGCGTGCAGCAGCACATTGCCGCCGGCCTCGATCCATTCCGGCGTGGCGTCTTCGACTTCGTTGTGGCTGATGCCGTCGACGCAGGGTACGAAGACCATGGCGGTCGGCGCGACCTTGGACAGATAGCAGGCGTCGTGGCCGGCACCGGAGACGATGTCGCGGTGCGAATAACCGAAGCGCTCGGCAGCGGCGCGTACCGAATCGACACAGGCCTTGTCGAAGGCAATCGGTGCGTAATAGAAAATCTGCTCCAGGCTTGTGACTTCGAGTTTGGTGTCTTCAGCGATCCGCGCAACGCCTTCGCGCACCTTGCGATCCATCTCGGCCAGAACAGCGTCTTCGGGATGACGGATATCGATGGTGAAAAACACGCGACCAGGAATCACATTGCGCGAATTGGGATGATTCTGGATCATGCCGACGGTCGCGCAGGCGTACGGCGCATGTTCGAGTCCGATGCGATTGACCAACTCGATCACACGGGCGGCGCCCAGCAGTGCATCACGCCGACGCGGCATCGGCGTCGGACCGGCGTGCGACTCCTGTCCGGTATAGACCACTTCGTACCAGCGCTGACCCTGCGCAGCGTGCACGACGCCGATGGTCTTGCCCTCGGCTTCGAGAATTGGCCCCTGCTCGATATGCACTTCGAACGCGGCGTGGATGGGTTTGCCCATCGGTTGATCGCCGGCGTAACCGATGCGCGCCAGTTCCTCGCCCATGGTGCGGCCGTCGACATCGGCACGCGAGAGTCCGTATTCCAGCGTGAACACACCGGCAAAGACACCCGAGGCGACCATTGCCGGCGCGAAGCGCGAACCCTCCTCATTGGTCCAGATCACCACCTCGACCGGCCGGTCGGTCTCGATGCCATGATCGTTGAGGCTGCGGATCACTTCGAGACCACCTAGCACGCCGTAGATGCCATCGAATCGGCCACCGGTCGGCTGCGAATCGGCATGCGATCCGGTGACCACAGGCGCGAGGCTGTTGTCCTTGCCGGCGCGGCGCGCAAATACATTGCCCATCTGATCGACGGTGATCGTGCAACCGGCTTCCTTGCACCAGCGCACGAACAGATCACGGCCGTCGCGGTCGAGATCGGTGAGCGCCAGCCGACAGACTCCGCCCTTGGGCGTGGCGCCGATTTTTGCCATCTCCATCAGCGAATCCCAGAGGCGCTGACCATTGATCGTGGGTGCGGATACTGCGGACTGAGGTATGAGTCGTGCGTTCACAGAATTCCTCCTCGAATGTTTCGCCTAGATTTCCAGGACTGCGCGCATGCCTTGCTCGACACTGCGCAGGCAGGGAAGCGGTACCATTTTGATCTTGCTCAGCAATTGCTCACGATCCAGGGTTATAAACTGGGTGACATTTATGACTGAAACCTTGCTCAGACCAGACTCGATTTTGGTCATTCGCACGTTTCCAGGCGCCATGGCCAGCGCGAGATTTGATGTTACGACCAACACCGTGACGGTGCGCACGGCACTGCGATTGTAGGCATCGGACTGCACAATCAAAACAGGTCGCCGGTAGCCGGGTCCCGAACCTACCGGGTCATCCAATTGAGCCCACCACAACTCACCACGCTTCACGGCCTATCGCCTTGGCCTGTGCACGGCGCAGAACTGGGTCCAGCTTGCTCTCGTGAACGGCATACACCACATTGAGTTGCTCGGTTACGTGCTCATCTCGGTGGGCGGCCAGAAACGCGGCGAGGGCTTCAGCGTACAGTCCGCTGCGCGTTTTTCCGGAACGCGCCGCCACCCGGTCGGCCTCTTCGAACACGTCATCTGGTATGGAAACTGCTACTTTCATGATGTCACGGTATCACCCAGGTATGACCGCTGCAAATCAGTGGTCATTCGCCAGTAAACATCACAAACTGCGCGCCGGATCGGATGCTGGTCGGCCAGCGCGAGGTCACCGCCTTGAGCTTGGTATAGAAGCGTACGCCGTCCGGACCGTAAATGTGCAGGTCGCCAAACAACGAATTTTTCCAGCCGCCAAAGCTGTGGAAAGCGGCCGGCACCGGAATCGGAACATTGACGCCGACCATGCCAACCTGGACACGCTGGACGAAATCGCGTGCCGCATCGCCATCGCGGGTAAAGATTGCGGTGCCATTGCCGTACTCATGCTCATTGATCAGGCGCAGACCTTCCTCGTAATCCTTGGCGCGCACAATGCAAAGAACCGGCCCGAAGATTTCTTCCTTGTAGATGCGCATCTGCTCGGTTACGCGATCGAACAGGCAGCCGCCGAGGAAGTAACCCTGCTCGCTGCCGGCAACGACATGACCGCGACCATCGACGACCAACTCGGCGCCTTCCTTGACACCCAGATCGACATAGCCGCTGACGCGGTCGCGGTGCTGGGTTGTGATCAAAGGACCCATGTCCATGCCCGGCGTCATGCCCGGGCCGATTTTCAATGCACGGACACGCGGCGCCAATGCCGCGACCAGGGCATCGGCGACCTTGTCGCCAACTGCCACGGCCACCGAGATCGCCATGCAGCGTTCACCGGCTGAACCGTAACCGGCACCCATCAGGGCATCGGCAGTCTGTTCGAGATCGGCATCCGGCATCACCAGCATATGGTTCTTGGCACCACCAAGCGCCTGTACACGCTTGCCGTGATGGGCGCCGGTTTCGTAGATGTACCTGGCGATCGGCGTCGATCCGACAAAGCTGAGTGCGCGAACATCCGGATGCGCCAGCAACGCGTCGACTGCTGCCTTGTCACCGTGCACGACATTGAACACGCCATCCGGAAGACCCGCCTGCTGCAGCCACTCGGCCAGCAGCAGAGAACATGAGGGATCGCGCTCCGAAGGTTTCAGCACAAAGGTATTGCCGCAGGCAATCGCGATCGGGAACATCCACATCGGTACCATCGCCGGGAAGTTGAACGGTGTGATGCCGGCAACAACGCCGAGTGGCTGGCGCAATGAAAGCGCATCAACCCCGGCGCCGATGTTCTCGGTGGTCTCGCCCTTCAGCAGTTGCGGAATCCCACAGGCGAATTCGATCACTTCCAAGCCACGCTGCACTTCGCCGAGCGCATCGCCATGGGTCTTGCCATGCTCGGCGGTGATCTGCGCGGCCAGCTTGTCCGCGTTCGCTTCAACCAGATCACGCAGCTTGAACATCACGCGGGCGCGGCGCATTGGTGAAGTCGCTGCCCAGGCGGGAAATGCGGCTTTCGCTGCTGCTACGGCCGCATCAACCGCGGCCTGGTCGGCCAGCGAAATGGTTCCGGACTGCGTACCGCTGGCAGGATTGAACACCGGCGCCAGCCTGGCATCGCTGCCATTCACGCGTGCGCCGTTGATGAAGTGGGGGATTCGCACTGGCTGGGTCATGCTGTTCTCGCAATGGTTCGGTCATGCCCGGACCACGTTGCATCCGGACGCCCTTTTTACCACCGGCGCGGTTGCCGCGCATGGTCGGCCGCCGCATCGCCGGGATCCAACTGGAGCCGGCCCGCGCGCCGTGCGATCCTAGCTGCTTACCGACAGCCGATAATTTCCATGGATCTGATCCTGCGTCATGCCAACCTGCCCGACGGGCGCCGCGATATCGACATCGCGATCGACCAGGGCCGCATCGTCGAGTTGGCACCTGCGCTTGCTGCCACGGCGGCCAGGGAACTCGATGTCCGCGGACGGTTGGTCAGCCCGCCCTTCGTCGACGCCCATTTCCATATGGATGCGACTCTTTCGCTCGGACTGCCCCGACTGAACCAATCTGGCACCCTGCTCGAAGGCATCGCGCTGTGGGGTGAACTCAAACCAGATCTGACCATCGATGCGCTGATCGAGCGCGCCCTGGCCTACTGCGACATGGCGGTTGCACGCGGTCTGCTCGCCATTCGCAGCCACGTCGATATTTGCGATGACCGTCTACTCGCCGTCGATGCCCTGCTCGAGGTCAAACGGCGCGTGCAGCCGTACATCGATCTGCAACTGGTGGCGTTTCCGCAGGACGGTTTCTATCGTTCGGCCAATGCACGCGAAAACCTGATCCGCGCGCTCGACCGCGGCGTCGATGTGGTTGGCGGAATCCCACATTTCGAGCGCACCATGGCCGAGGGCGCCGCATCGGTGCGCGAACTCTGCGAGATCGCTGCAGCGCGTGGCCTGCGCGTCGATATGCATTGCGACGAGACCGACGATCCCAATTCTCGGCATATTGAAACTCTGGCTGCACAGACACTGCGCACCGGACTTGCCGGCCGCGTCGCCGGCTCGCATCTGACGTCGATGCATTCGATGGACAATTACTATGTGTCCAAGCTGCTGCCGCTGATTGCCGAGAGCGGCGTCGCAGCGATCGCCAATCCGCTGATCAATATTACCCTGCAGGGTCGCCACGATACCTACCCCAAGCGACGTGGCATGACCCGCGTGCCCGAATTGATGGCCGCCGGTGTCGATGTCGCCTTCGGTCACGACTGCGTGATGGATCCCTGGTACTCGTTCGGCTCGGCCGACATGCTCGAAGTCGCGCACATGGCCGTGCATATCGGCCAGATGACTTCGCAGGACGCGATCAGCCGTTGCTTCGATGCGATCACGGTGAATCCGGCGCGAATTCTCGGCCTCAGCGAATATGGGCTGGAGCCTGGCTGCCGCGCCGATATGGTAGTACTTCAGGCGGCCGATCCGTTCGAGGCAATCCGGCTCAAGGCCAATCGGATGTTCGTGATACGCAGCGGCGTGGTGATTGCCGAAGCGCCGGTGCAGCAGAGTACGTTGCGGCTCGCGGGGCGGTCAGAGCACGTGAATTTCAATCGCTGATTTCGCAGCGACTACCCAGAGGGATTTAGGGAGCGTGACATGCCCCGCTGCTCGCGCCTTTGTAGAGCATATCTTGCTGCGCTGCTCTGGCTCCTGACGTTGTAGAGCGCTGCTCTGGCTCCTGACGTTGTAGATCCTCCGTCACCCTGCAAGCGGTTTTTGGGTGCTTGCGGATCTGTTTTTGTCCCAAGGCGAGTTGGTCCTGAACATGGCATGGATGCTGTGCAGCAGCTTGCGCTGAACGGCAACGGCGGCTTGAAGTTTGGTTTTGTGGTTGGCGATAAGCCGGTCCGCGAACGCCTTGAGGAGCGGGTC
>JBBSLG010000001.1:0-269328 GCA_038255435.1 Lysobacterales bacterium | reverse complement strand
CGAGACTCGTGACTGGAGGGCGTCGCTCCCGCGACGCTTGGTCATTACCGACAGGCCCGTCGCAATCGGTTCGAGACTCGTGACTGGAGGGCGTCGCTCCCGCGACGCCTGGTCACTACCGGTAGGCCAGTCGCAATCGGTTCGAGACTCGTGACTGGAGGGCGTCGCTCCCGCGACGCCTGGTCACTACCGGTAGGCCAGTCGCAATCGGTTCGAGACTCGGGATTGATACCGGAAAGCCAAAGCAGCCGCGCGGGAGCGCGGCCCTCCATCCTCGTGCCCGTGGAGGGCGTCGCTCCCGCGACGCCTGGTCATTACCGACAGGCCAGGTGCAAGGGATTCGAAAGTTGTGATCGGAAGCAAGGGGCCAGAGCAGCCGCGCGGGAGCGCGGCCCTCCAACTGGGCTCTGCTACTCGCAAACCGTTCGTCCCGGACCGGAAAACTCCAGTCGCGCGATTGATTTCTGTTGGCTGATGCCATCGAGCGTGTACTGGAAACTGGCACGCTCACCATCGATGAAGTCGATCCTCGCCGTCCCGACTTCGGGAACGGGGAAGGTCGTGGCCGGTCCATTGATCAGCGGGTACGGAGTTCCGGACTGCGGGCGATTGAGTGGACCAATGAAGTGCCCGCCGGACTGGCGTTGCAGAAGCCCAGTGACCCACATCGCCTTGCCATCGGCGGCATACGTGTACCAACTCGCAAAGATCAGATCACCCGCCTCGGTAAGATGCACACCCCATCCGGGCTGGCTCGGCGTCCACCAGATATCCGAGTGATTGAGCGCGCTCGCGCGCGGTTCCGTGGTGAATCGGCATTGCGTATGGGTACCTAGATTCACCCGTCGCAGAATCTTGGTCTGGCTATGACCTTCCACAACGCTGTCGTATCGCAGGGTGTCTTCATCTATGCGCGTATAGCGCACCGTGCCGAGGTTCTGTCCGGGCTGATACGCAGGCCCGTCAATCAGATTGAACGGCGTGCCATCAAACCGGTAGGCATCACCCAAATAGCTGCCATCGCTTTGCCGCGCAGGTGTAGAAGTGATCCAGACCGGTCGCCCCTGCTGATCGTAGGTGTACCAGACCGGGAACAGCAGATCGCCCTGGTGTGCGATGGATACACCCCAACCGCCCTCGCCCGTGGTCGACCAGAGACCGGTCAAGTTCGGTGGCGCAAGCTCCGCATCCAGTGGCCATAACCAGGCACCGCGAGATCGCGTGAAAATGGCGAGCGTGGTGTTGCCGCGATCAACGACCAGATCCCAGATCGTCACCGACGGCAATCCGCCGCCGAAGCGAAACCAGCGCGGCGTTGCCGCTTCGATATCTTCAGTGAAGTAAAGCCCCCAGTCCGTGCCGGCGAATACACGACGCGGTTGCGCCGGATCGAACTGCACGGCATTGACCGGAATGTTCGGCAAGTCACCGCTGACATTGCGCCATTCGAACGTCGTGCAGTCGGATTCGCAGCGCAGTCGGTAGATGTGCCCCGGAGTGGCTGGCGTGTTCTGATCGAAGCCGGCGATTCCAACCAGGGCGATCATCGAATCGGTCGGATGGATTTGCGCGTCCATCATCGGGCGATTGGGCAATACGCGATTGCTCTCGCTCACATTGGTCCAGATCGCGGTGTTGGCGCCGCGTCCGAGATTGCGCGCCATCCATACATTGCCATCATTGGTGGCGGCGATTGCCCGGGTTCCATCGGACGGTGCATGCTCGACCTTGTTGATGATCGAGAGGTCGTTGTTGAGCGCGAGCACTTTGGTAAGGTCGGGGCTGTTGATGTACCAGCTCGTATTGGGGATGCCCCCAGTGATCGACTCCCAGACGCGCGAGGTCCCGACAAGCATGCGCTGACAGCCTGCTGCGGCCGGACAGGTGTCCTCGCCGCCGTGCTTGTAGAGACTGTAGGGCATCAGGAATCCGCGACGGTCGTCGTTCCAGTCGTGTGCTGGCGTGACTACCGTATTGGCGGCACCCGCCGGCCCGGTCTGCGATGCGCCGATGTAGCCGAATTGCGCGCTGTAGTACCAGCGCTGACCCAGCACCGGCTCGACCTGGACCTGGATTCCATCGCCGCCCTGGCGCAGATTCCAGGTGCCGGTGTCGATGCTCTGATTGCTGCCCCAGATTCGGTTTGATCCGCCATTGTCCTGGGCGCCGCCACCGACTGCGCGGAGGGGCGCATCCACGTGATTGAAATTTGCCGTGATGTCGCCGGAATAGAATTCGATGGTGCTGGCGCCGCCATTGAGCGAGGCAAAGCTCGGGTTCGTTGCCAACGCGTTTGCGCTGAAATTCACGCCACCGTCGTTGCCGATCAGGAGCCGCTGCGCATCGTTGGCGACGAAGGCGCGGGCATGATTGTCCACATGTACGATGCCGCGCTGGCCATTGCTGGTTCGCCCGTAGCCACAACTCAGATTGGTGAAGCTTGTGCCACCGTTGAGGGAGCGCCAGATATCGGTCGCGCTGAGAAACACGACATTTGGGTCGGTCGGGCTGACGATCAGGCCCGCGTTGTAACTCTGGAACAGCATGCCATTCTCAAACGACTCACTCATGCAGCCCTGGCTGAAGCCGCTGGGCTGTAGCGCAGCCCGGGTCCAACTGGTACCGCCATCCTGACTGCGCCAGACGCCCATGTTTTCCACTTGGGCATAGAGCACGCGATCATCGGATGGCGCGACGGCGAGGTCGATCCGCTTCAAGGGGTTAGGATTCGCTGCTGGCGCGGAAATTCCGTTACCACTGTTGGCGAGCCAGCCGTTGTCGGAGCGGGAAATCAGTTGCCAGTCATTGGGGCACGCCGCCGTGGTGGGCCAACTACCCCGATACACGCCATTGGCTCCGGACTTCAGAAGATCGGGTCGCACGCTCGAACTGCGGCCGAGCGCGCCGATGGCGACGATCAGTTCGGACGCACCCGATGGCGAAGCTCGACGCAGCAAGCCGGTGACGTCCTGGCGCTGCGTGGTGTGTTCATTGGTCAGGCACGGCCCGGTCCATTGCGTGCCGCCATCGCGGCCGAAGTAGAGACCCTGATTGGTTCCCACCGCCAGCCGTCCGCTTTCGAGCGGATCGACAAGTACAAAACTGATCGCCCGAAATTGTGGGAAATCGCCCACGGGCTGGGCGTAAACCGGATTGAACACCTCGCTGCCAAGCACACTCCATGTCTCACCACCATCAGCACTTTTGAGCAAGCCGCCGGCGCTAAAGGTGAACGGCCGATTGCGTCGGAAATCGCCCGTGCCGGCATAAATCACATCCGGATTGTTCGGATCCATCGTCAGTGCGCCGATAGAAATATTGGACAAGTGGGCCGACTCGGTCTTCGGCTGCCATACGGTCTCGGTGCCACAACAGTTGCTGGTCTTCCAGACGCCACCGCCATCCGAACCGAACCAGGCAACGCTGGGGTTGCTGGGGTGGGTCAACAACACATTCACCCGGCCGCCCACCTGCCCAAAGTTCAGATCGATATTTCCCCAGTCCAACGGCTGCGGCCCAATTGAAGTCGCGCGACTGGGTTCCAGTACACCGTCGCCCAGGCTAAAGGCTTTTTGCTGAGCGGCCGAAACGGAGGGCACCGCCTCGGTGCGTCCCTGCTCACGCTGCAGATCCTTTTTCAGCCAGGATGCCTGGACTTCGCCTGTCGGATAGCTCAGTCGCCAGTCCCAATAATCGGACTCGTGCGGGCTGGTGGCTCGGTGTGCGTCGCCGATGGCTGCGCGCGTGGCGTCGGCAGATTGTTGTGTGTCCGTCCGCACGGCTCGGTCATGACAGGCTGGCAGTAGGAGCAGTGCGCATAGCGCGGTGAGACCGGGGCGTGTGTTGCAGATCGATACGGCGAGCATGCCGGGCTTTCCCTTCCTGTTGGACGTCATGAACCCGAGCTTAGGCGACGGGCGCTCACACGAACAGGGCAGAAGGACACAGATCAGAAATCCGGTTGGCCGGAGCCGAGTACCCGGAGTTGAGTTCAACCGAGCGGGAACAAGACGAATCGAAGGGCACGAGCACCAGCAGTAAGCCCGCAGTCGCTTTTTTTCTGACTGTGCAAGGGCCGATCACAAAAAGAAAGGGCACCCGAAGGTGCCCTTTCCAGACTTGCTAGTGGTGCATGGATCAGGCTTGGCGACGCAGCGCCATGCCGAGCAGACCCAGGCCGATCATCAGGCTGACGAGCAGGATCTTGCCCGCGTTGCCCATGGTCGGGATGACGCCGGAGACGCCGTTGCAGGCCAGGACATAGGTGACCGGTGAAGCAACGTTTGGCGCATCATGGTCGCAGGTCAGCGTGCCGGCATTGGTCACGCCCGGCGCCGGAGCGACGCAGGTGAAGCTGACCGAGGAGCTGGCACCAGCCGGGATCACCAAGGGCATAGCCGTGGTGAGCGTGAAGCCAGCAGACACCATGCAGTTGCTGACATTCAGCGGCGCGGTACCAGCCGCGTTGCTGACTGCCAAAGTGCCGACCACAGTATCACCGGTCGTGCCGGTGGCGTTGATCGTGCCACCCGGGGCTGGGTTCGACGAATAGTTCGACGCCACGATGCCTGCCGGGCAGGTAACCATCGCGGTAAGAGCAGCCGGATCCGGATCAGGAGTGGCGTTCTGGGCGCAGCTCAGCGTCGCACTGACAGCAGCAGCCTGACGTACGCAGGACACGCCGATATCCGGTGCATTCGGGCCAACGGTGGCTGGTGCATTGATCGTGCGCGAACCGCCCGAGGTAACAGCAAACGCGCTGGCACCTGTGGCCGGAATCGTGCAGGTCAGCGCGAGGCTGGCCGTGGCGACGCCTGCGGAATCCACATTGACCGGAACGCTACCCGTCGCCGTCTGGTTGATCACGCCTGCAGCCGGCTGCACAACAGCACCGAGGCTGGCGGTCGGGGGAGTCGGGCCGACAACACCATCGCAGTTGACCGTATAGGTAACCGGGCTGGCAGTATTGGAGCCATTATGCGTGAAGCTCAGCACCTGACTGTCAACCGGATCAGCCGCAGCCGCACACGAAATCGTGTAGGTCGTACCAGCCGAACCTTGCGCAATCATCTGGGCGGTGTTCGGGGCAATGCTCAGCACGCCGCTAAGGCCCGTAGCCGCGCCGACATTGAGCGTGGTGCCCACGTCGCCGGTGTTGGTTACGGTCAAGGTTGCCGTGGTCGCGCCACCACCGATCGGATCCATGATGGTGATCGTGCCGCCCGGAGCGGTTGGGGCCGAGGTGTATTGGGGCGAAACAACAACCACATTGATGGGGCTGTGCGTCGTCGTGCATGACGGTGCAGGCATGGCACCCGCACACTCAGGATTCGGCGAGACGTCCATCGAAGTCGGCAACGTGATCGGACCAGCCGGCGTAGCCGGAGCAATCGTCAGATCGTAGCTGCAGTAGGGAACCGGGCCAGCTGGCACAACAAAGCCAGTGGTCGAAAGAACATTGATGTCGCCGGCGGTGATGAAGCAGCTTTGGCCCAAGGCCGGTGGCTGAACAGCCGACAGTGCGATCGCAGTGATCGATGCCGGCATGTCGAGACGCAAGCTGGCGTCGGTGGTGATTCCATCGCCCGCCAAACTGACGGTGTAGGTGACCGTCGTGCCCGCCTGGCCCGACGGCGAGTTGGACGAGAACGTTGCTGCGGATGCCGTGGAGGCACCCAGCACGCCGGCCAAAGCCATCGCGGTAGTAAAAATTGTCTTCTTCATAAGCGCCACTCCGATTCTCCTAAGAAACCCTGTTACTTGTTATTGAGTGATGTCTGCAACATGGACGTCACAGCTCTTGACACCCGTCAAACCCGCACACTCAACAAATGATTGTACGAAAACAGGCTTTGCAGATGTGGCCAAGCCCTTCTCAGCAGCAAATGTGAACGCGCAGTAATCAGTGGCCGCCTTGGCGAGTGCCTTGGCGCCGCCGGTTGGGGAGACGACGCGGATCTTGTTGCCAGGAATTTGCACACACAGTGCGTCTGCCGCCTTGGCCTTGGCCGAAACCAGCTTGTAACCGTTGGGAATCGCGAAGTCGACCTGCGAATCCGTGTCTTCTGCTCCGGCCGCAAAGCTGACAACCAGAACCAAACGCTTGGATTTCTGGTCGACCATGCTGTAGGCCTCGAAGTTTCCTGCCGAAGCTGCAGAAACCGAAAGCAACGAAACCACTGACGCAAAAACAACAGTCTTGATGAATTTCATGGAGTTACTCCTTGTGCGATTGCAGTAGCAGCGTAATCAGTGAGTACCGGCGCACGTGGCACCGGCGCCAATCAGGGCGGTGACAATCGCACGATCAGTCACGCTCACGCCGCCGCTCTCATTCGCGTCCGGCTGACCGGTCGCAAGAGTTCCGCCAATCTCCGCGGTGATGGCGGCGCGATCAGCTACAGAAATCGAGTTCGAATTGTTGGCATCACCACGACAGAGACGAGGAATCGCCGTGCTGCGACGCGACTCGAATGCATCGACGTTGATCTGTCCAGCAGCCGTTCCAGCAACCCAACCGAGCTGTGCGTAGTCCGGACCGGTAGCACCGCTGGTCGACGAAAAGCCGGTGAGGTTGGCCGTTGCGCTCGGCGTTGATGATCCGGCGCCTTGCACGGTTACATCAAGGGCACCGGTCGCGCGCGTCCAGCTCAGATGAACGTGATGGAAGTTATTATTCAACGCGCTGCTGGCCGCGCCAATTGCGCTGACGGTGCCGGTCCGATTGACCGCTTCGAACTGCTGGTTGGCACGGTTGTACTGAATCGAGATTAGCGGCTGGTTGGCCGCATCGGGTGCGCCTTCTGCGGCGCGGAATACAACCGGTGTACCGCTGGTCATATTAGCGTGCACGTAAAAGCGCGCGATGTAGGCCGCTTCGGCAGCCGGGCTACCATCCTGCACCATCTGACCGAGGGTCGTAGCGCGTAGGCCGCACACACCCGAATAACGCGTTGCGGTACCACCGCCGCCGCCGTTTGGCTGGCCGGCAACTACGCCGCCAAGAGCGGCTTGGGCGCCACCCGCACCACCAGTAAGACCCGCGCCCCAGAGACTGGTGCTGCAGGCAAAAGCTTGTGAACTTGCGAACAGGGCGAGGCCTGCGAGAGCAATCGACATATGCGACTTGCGGATCATGGACATCCTCCAATTTCCTAGACAAAGCGCGCCCAAACGGTTTGGGAGGGCGCACACGAGACCCCAACAGTGACGAAAGGTAACACCAATTCCTTACAGAAATAAAGCGTTTGCTCCATTGATTGGAGCAATTGCTGAACTTCAGTGTCGCGGAAACCGTCAAGTGCGATCCACTTGGCAGTTCCGGTCCCGGAACCGGCAGCACCCCGGCGTACCGTTGGCCTTCGACTGGTTCATGTGAACGTCGTCGGAATATAGAGACGGGGGCCGGCGGAAAATTCGGACACCTGGGGAACTTTCGTGTGGCCTCATCGGGTCAAGCCCCGGCGCCTGGATCCGCGGGTGGCCTTATGGGCAAGCAGGCAGGCGGGAGGGCGGCGACGTCGAGGGGCCCCGGCCTCACGCAGTGTCTATTCCCGTGGCGGCTGTCGTTTAGGTCATCTGTGTCAGATGCCATCCCGACGCTGCGGCGGATTCAATAGTGGCATCTCGCAGAGATGCCCTACAGAAGTGCGCATTGTTACCGAGGCGCGGCCAGGGCCTTGCGGGGGATTCGAGATGGCATCTCACAGAGATGCCCTACAGACGAGCGCAACCTCGCTGAGGCGTGGTCCCGACATTGCGGGGGATTCAAGATGGCATCTCACAGAGATGCCCCACAGACGAGCGCATCCCATCAAGATGCCCTACAGGGGCAGTGGCACGCGGCATTGATTGCGTTCGCGGGCGATAGTCGGCCAGCAGAGGCGCGGTTTCCGGGCTAGACTCTCGCTCTATTCGATCAGGATGAACGGCGCGAATCAATGAGCGGTGGACTGACCCTCACCTCCGAGATGATGCTGGTGCTGGGGCTGGTCCTGTTCACGATGGTGATGTTCACCGTCGAGTGGATTCGCTCGGACGTGCTGGCCCTGCTGGTCCTGGTAACGCTGGGTGTTTCGGGACTCGTCCCTGGCGATCAACTTTTCGGTGGCTTCGCCGGTGACGCCGTGATTGCGATCATGGCGATGATGATCCTTGGCGCCGGCCTGGATCGGACTGGCGTGCTCGGCGGTGCTGCCGGCTTCATGCTCAGACTATCCAATGGCGATGAGCGGCGACTGCTGCTGATCCTGTGCGGGATTACCGGTGTCGTTTCGGCGGTGGTGCAGAACCCCGCTGTGGCAGCACTATTTCTGCCCGTCGTCAGCCGGCTGTCGACACGCACCGGTGTGCCGATCTCTCGACTGCTATTGCCCATGGCCTCGTGCATCATTCTCGGCGGGACGATGACCATGGTCGGCAACTCGCCGCAGATCCTGCTCAATGACCTGCTGGTCGCGGTCAATCGCAATCTGCCCTCGGGCGCCAGCACGATGGACCCGGTCGGCATGTTCGGCGTATCGCCGATCGGCCTGTCTCTGCTGCTGATGGGGCTGGGATTCTTCTACTGGTTCTGGCCGAAGCTGCAGCCGCCAAGTGAGGACGAGGGCGGCGCGGTCAATCCGGGAACGACTGAAGTCTATTTCGAGCAGATGTATGGCATCGAAGGTGAAATCATCGAGTTGCGCGTCCTCGCCGACAGCCCGCTGATCGGCACAAGTATCGGTGATCTCGAAAAGCTCGCCGGCACGCCCTTGATTCTGGCCATCAAGTCCGGCGACGAATCACGCCTGGCACCGCCGGCCGATCTGCTCATCGCCAAGGACACCATTCTCGGCGTACTCGGCCAGACTGATGATGTGCAGCAATGGGCCAATGCGCGACTGGTGCGTTGCCTGAAAGGGACGCCGCATTTTGCCGCGATGTTCAATCCCGCGAATGCTGGCGTTTCCGAAGCGGTGGTAACGCCCTCTTCGCGCTTCATCGGGCACTCGGTGGGCGAACTCCGCCTGCGCAAGCGCTTTGGCGTCTCGATGCTGGCCCTCGGCCGCAGCGGCACGATCTACCGCGAAGACGTGCGCGCAAAGACGGTGCGCGCCGGCGATATCCTGGTTCTGCATGGCGCCTGGCGCGACCTCAGCCATGCCGCCGAGGATCGCGATTTCGTCGTTGTAACCGACTATCCGAAGAACGAAGAGCGCCCGCACCGGATCAGGCACGCGCTGGTGTTCTTCGCACTCTCCATGACCATGGCGCTGCTGAGCAATCTGCCGCTGCCGGTGGCCCTGCTGGCGGGCGCGGTCGGCATGCTGTTGACCGGTGTGCTGAACATGGACGAGGCCTATCGCGCGATCAACTGGAAGACCATCTTCCTGATGGCATCCCTGATTCCACTGGGCTCGGCGATGGATGCCAGCGGCGCCGCTGCCTGGGTGGCGCAGGAGATGATGCAGGCATTGGGTGATGTGCCGCCCTGGGCCCTGCAGATTGCAGTCGCGGTACTGACCACGCTGTTCGCCCAGGTCATGAGCAATGTCGGTGCGACCATCGTGATGGTGCCGATGTCGGTGAATATCGCGCTGGCGGCCAATGGCGATCCGATCATTTTCGCCCTGATCGCCACCCTGTCGGCATCGAACAATTTCACCAGCGCGGCCAATCCGGTGCTGTCCCTGGTGACCGGGCCTGCCGGTTACTCGGGGCGCGATCTGATCCGTTCCGGCCTGCCACTGTCGGCGGCCTATATCGTGCTCGCCGTCGTCATGGTCAATCTCACCTTCTGAGTCGATTGCTTCGCTTCCATGCCATTGAGGCAGCGCTGTCGATGGCGTCCTACAATACGCACTGCACCTCCCGAGGAACCGCGGCGCCGTGAGCACGATCAAGCAGGAAGACTTCATCCAGAGTGTGGCCGATGCGCTGCAGTACATCAGCTACTACCATCCGGTCGATTACATCCAGAATCTCGCCGCCGCCTACGAGCGCGAAGAGTCGCCGGCCGCGCGTGATGCGATCGCGCAAATCCTGATCAACTCGCGCATGTGCGCCGAGGGCCATCGGCCGATCTGTCAGGACACCGGCATCGTCACCGTATTTCTGAAGGTCGGCATGAATGTGCGCTGGGAATCCAGCCTGTCGGTCGACGACATGGTCAATGAAGGCGTGCGTCGCGCCTATCTGCATCCCGACAACAAATTGCGCGCGTCCGTACTTGCCGATCCCGCTGGCAAGCGTACGAACACCCGCGACAATACGCCGGCGGTGGTCAATGTCAGCATTGTTCCGGGTGAGGTCGTCGACGTGATTGTCGCGGCCAAGGGAGGCGGATCCGAGGCGAAATCCAAATTCGCCATGCTCAATCCCTCCGATTCGATCGTTGACTGGGTGCTCAAGACGGTACCCACGATGGGCGCCGGCTGGTGTCCGCCGGGCATGCTCGGCATCGGCATCGGCGGCACCGCCGAGAAGGCGATGCTGCTCGCCAAGGAAGCATTGATGGAGCCGATCGACATTACCGATCTGCAGGCGCGCGGCGCCAGCAATCGTGCCGAGGAATTGCGCCTGGAGTTGTACGACAAGGTCAATGCACTGGGCATCGGTGCGCAGGGATTGGGCGGCCTGACCACGGTGCTCGACGTCAAGGTACGCGATTTCCCCACTCATGCCGCCAATCTGCCGGTGGCGATGATCCCCAATTGCGCGGCCACCCGGCACGCCCACTTTGTGCTCGATGGCTCGGGGCCGGTGATGCTCGATCCGCCGAGTCTCGACGATTGGCCCAAGCTGACCTACGACACGTCCAAAGGTCGGCGCGTCGATCTCGATACGATCGGCCGTGAAGAGGTGGCTGCTTTCAAACCGGGCGAAGTCCTGCTGCTTTCGGGCAAGATGCTCACCGGTCGCGATGCTGCGCATAAACGCATGGTCGAGATGCTCAATCGCGGCGAGGCCTTGCCGGTCGATCTGCGCGGGCGCTTCATTTATTACGTCGGCCCGGTCGATCCGGTGCGCGATGAAGTTGTCGGACCGGCCGGACCAACCACGGCGACGCGCATGGACAAGTTCACCGAACAAGTGCTCGCCCAGACCGGGCTGCTTGGCATGATCGGCAAGGCCGAACGCGGCCCGGCAGGGATTGCGGCGATCCGCAAGCACCGTTCGGTGTATCTGATGGCGGTGGGCGGCGCGGCCTATCTGGTCTCCAAGGCAATCCGCTCGGCGCGCGTGGTCGGCTTTCCCGATCTCGGCATGGAGGCGATCTACGAATTCGAGGTCAAGGATATGCCGGTGACCGTTGCGGTGGATTCGGCCGGCAGTTCGGTTCACCAGACCGGCCCACGTGAGTGGCAGGCGCGGATCGGCAAAATTCCAGTGGTAGTCGAATGAACGCGCCAGTACGAGCCGACATCTTGCTCGCCGGCAGTAGCGGACTGATCGGCGCGCTTATCCTCAAGCGATTATTGGCCGCTGCGCCGGACAACGCAGGCCGAATCTTTGCACCGCTACGCCGTGCCAGCCAGACGGCAACGCACAACTTCATTCCGATAGTCACTGATCGTGATGTTGCACCCGGCGACGCCACGATCGACCAGTCGCTCGCGACGCACGCCGCGCAGCTTGGCAGTTTCGTCTGCGCGCTCGGCACGACGATGGAGCGAGCGGGGTCGCAGCAGGCCTTTGCTGCGGTCGATCACGATCTGGTACTGCGTCTTGCCGATCTCGCCCTCCGCCATGGCGCGAGCCAGGCGATCGTGGTGTCATCGGTCGGTGCCGACGCCGCCTCGCGCAATTTCTATTTGCGCACCAAGGGCAGGATGGAGCGCGATCTGAGCTCACTTGGCTTCGATCGCTGCGATTTTCTGCATCCGGGCCTCTTGCTCGGCCCGCGCGGCGCCGAGAAGCGGTTCGGCGAGTCGATCGCGCAGAGCCTGGCTCCGCTCTACAACCCCTTGTTACTCGGACCGCTGCGACGCTATCGCGCCATCGCCGCCGATACGGTCGCGGCCGCCGCGGTGGATCTGCTGCAGGCTTCGGCGCCAGGTGTTTATCGACACGAGTTTGACCAATTGACTCAAAACACTGCGGGCTGAGTCAGCGGCCACGGCCGGAGCTTGGATCAGGGCATCCGCATGCCGCGCGCTACAGCACGCCGATGCTGCCAATCCAGCCCGCAGGCGGTGGCCAGCGGCGGCAGCGCCAGCAGATCGATCCAGGCCACTTGCCACAACACCGCGGACGCCTGCGGCACAGCCCAGACGATGCCGATATAGCTCATCATGCTGGTCAAGCCGGCCAGACCCGCCAGCGAGCGCCAGGGCGCATGCCAGGCCGCGATCATCAGGGATGCGCCAACGATCCCAAGCATCACGGCACGATGCTGCAGCAGGACCAGCAACGCGGGATCGCTCACGTCGATCCCATAGAGCGCCGCCAGACCTGTCGCACCCGACACACCGATGATCGGGACCAGGTTGATCAGACCGACGAGACCGAAGCCGAGCCTGATCGCCCAGAGCGCAGCGCGGCTGCGATTCATGCGCGTAGTGATCGGCGCCAGCCGAACCACTGCAACTCGGCGAACAGCGCGACAAATACTGCCTGGGCAACGAGGAAGGCGACACCAAGGGCAGTCGGCAGGGCCCAGCCCGCGAATGCCAGGGCCAGACAGCCGGCGACCCAGAGCGCGTTGCCTGAGACCACGGTAATCACGGCCTGCGAGGGGAGTTCGGCCTGGCCACTCATCCACCACAGGAACGCGGCGTAGGGAAGGCAGATCACGCCGACCCAGAACAGCAGGGGAACCGGCAAGCCCAGGGCAGCAGCAAGCGGATGCGCCGCGGCGGCCATCGGCAGCCCAACCAGGACACTGGCTACGGCGTCGATGCGCAGAGCGTTGCGCAGTAGAGTATTCATCGCGATTGCGGACATAACGGACTCCTGTTCACGGGTTTCGGGAGCCCAGAGTTTCAACGCGACACCGCATCCAGTCGATTACCTCCCAGGTAATGGGGAGGCGGCACTCGGTTCGCTAAGATGGCCCATGGCCAGCATCGCGCCCTTGATCGGTCCCCTGCTTCGCGACTGGCGGCAACGTCGGCGTATGAGCCAGCTCGACCTTGCCTGCGAGGCCGATATCTCGACGCGGCACCTGAGCTTCGTCGAAACCGGGCGGGCCCGGCCGAGTCGCGAGATGCTGATGCACCTGTTCGAACTGCTCGATATTCCGCTGCGCGACCGCAACCAATTATTGCGGGCCGCGGGTTTTGCTTCCGCTTTTGCCGAACTGGCGCTGGATTCGGCCGCCATGGCCGCTGCGCGCGAAGCGGTAGCGATGGTCCTGCGCGGTCACGAGCCCTACCCCGCACTGGCAGTTGATCGCCACTGGAACCTGCTCGCGGCAAACCATGCGGCCAGCCGCCTGATGGTGGGTATCGCACCGGCCTTGCTGCAGCCGCCCGTCAACGTGCTGCGCGCCAATCTGCATCCCGATGGCCTGGCACCACGCATCATCAATCTGGCCGAAGTACGCGAGCATATCTTTGCCCGGCTGCGCCGGATGATCGCGCATAGCGGTGATCGGGTGCTGCACGAACTTCTGGTGGAATTGTCGGGCTATCCGCTGCCCGAAACGCACGAGTCCGTGCAGATGGCGACACCGAATGCCGACGTGGTACTGCCGGTGCGCTTTCGCAGCCCGCTCGGGGAATTGTCGCTATTCACCACGATCACCCAATTTGGCACGCCGCTCGACGTGAGTCTGTCCGAACTGGCGTTGGAATGTTTCTATCCCGCCGATGCCGAGACCGCGCGTCTTCTGCACGCCCTCGCGGATGCAGCGGACAAGACCGCGGGCTGAGCTTTGCTTGGCATGCCCCAGCGGCTGACCTCATCTGCTGCCAAGCACTTGAATTTCCCTTCCGAGGGCTTCACATAGTCATCATCGGCAGCCAAGGCGCTGCCTCTTCGCTCCGGAATTCCCATGCGCATGGACAAGTTGACCTCGCGCTTCCAGCAGGCATTGCAGGAAGCCCAATCGCTCGCGGTAGGCCGCGATCACAATATGCTCGAACCGCAGCATCTGCTGACGGCTTTGCTCGATCAGCAGGACGGCTCGACGCGGCCCCTGCTGGCGCAGGCTGGCGTGAATCTGCCGGCTCTGCGCACGCAGCTGAGTCAGAGTCTCGATGGCTTGCCCAAGGTCAGTGGTCAACAGGGCAACCTCGGCGTTGGCAACGAGCTCAATCGCCTGCTCAATGTCACCGACAAGCTCGCGCAGTCGCGCGGCGACCAGTTCATCGCCAGCGAGTTGTTCGTACTCGCCTGTGCCCAGGAAGGCGGCGAAGTGGGCAAGCTGCTGCGCGCGCATGGTGCCGGTGCCGACAAGCTCTCGTTGGCCATCGATGCCATTCGTGGCGGTGAAAAAGTTTCCGACGCCAATGCCGAGGAACACCGCCAGGCGCTGGAGAAGTACACGATCGATTTCACCCTCCGCGCCGAGGAAAGCAAGCTCGATCCGGTCATTGGCCGCGACGAGGAAATCCGCCGCGTGATCCAGGTGCTGCAACGACGTACCAAGAACAACCCGGTCCTGATCGGCGAACCCGGTGTCGGCAAGACCGCAATCGTCGAGGGCCTGGCCCAGCGCATTGTCAATGGCGAGGTTCCCGAAGGCCTGCGCGATCGGCGCGTGCTGTCGCTCGATATGGGCGCCCTGATTGCTGGCGCCAAATTCCGCGGTGAATTCGAAGAGCGGCTCAAGGCAGTGCTGAGTGACCTGGCCAAGCAGGAGGGCCGCGTCATTCTTTTCATCGATGAATTGCACACCATGGTCGGCGCCGGCAAGGCCGAAGGCTCGATGGATGCGGGCAATATGCTCAAGCCGGCGCTGGCGCGCGGCGAGCTGCACTGCGTGGGCGCGACCACGCTCGACGAGTACCGCAAGTACGTCGAAAAAGACGCGGCCCTTGAGCGCCGATTCCAGAAAGTCTTCGTCGGTGAGCCCTCGGTCGAGGACACTATCGCGATCCTGCGTGGCTTGAAGGAAAAATACGCGGTGCACCATGGCGTCGAGATCACCGACCCTGCCATTGTCGCCGCGGCAACACTGTCGAATCGCTATATCGCGGATCGGCAACTGCCGGACAAGGCCATCGATCTGATGGACGAGGCGGCCTCGCGCATCCGCATGGAGATCGATTCCAAACCAGAAGAACTGGATCGCCTGGAACGCCGGCTGATCCAGCGCAAGATCCAGCGCGAGGCACTGAAAAAAGAGAAGGACGCCGAATCGAAGCAGCGACTGGCCGATCTCGAAACCGAGATTGCGGCGTTGGAGCGCGAGTTTTCCGATCTCGACGAAATCTGGAAGGCGGAGAAGGCGGCGGTACAGGGCACTACAAAAATCAAGGAAGAAATCGAACGCGCCAAGCAGGAAATGGATTCGGCGATGCGCCGTGGCGATCTCGCCAAGACCTCGGAGATTCAGTACGGAACCCTGCCCCAACTCGAGAAGCAGCTGTTGGCTGCGCATGAGACCGAGGAACGCGGCTTCAAACTGCTGCAGATGAAGGTCACCGCCGACGAGATCGCCGAGGTTGTCGCACGCTGGACCGGAATCCCGGTCAGCAAGATGCTCGAGGGTGAGCGCGACAAGCTGCTGCGGATGGAATCGGAATTGCATCGCCGGGTAATCGGTCAGGACGAAGCAGTCAACGCGGTGTCTGATGCGATCCGCCGCTCGCGTGCCGGACTATCCGATCCGAATCGGCCGAATGGTTCTTTCCTGTTCCTCGGTCCGACCGGCGTCGGCAAGACCGAGCTGTGCAAGGCGCTGGCCGAATTCCTTTTTGATTCCGGCGACGCGATGGTCCGCATCGATATGAGCGAGTTCATGGAGAAGCACTCGGTATCACGTCTGATCGGCGCGCCTCCCGGCTATGTGGGCTACGAGGAAGGCGGCTATCTGACCGAGGCCGTGCGTCGCCGTCCGTATTCGGTACTGCTGCTTGACGAAGTCGAAAAGGCTCATTCCGATGTGTTCAATGTGCTGTTGCAGGTGCTCGACGATGGCCGGCTGACCGATGGTCAGGGTCGCACCGTGGATTTTCGCAATACCGTGATCGTGATGACCTCGAATCTGGGCTCGCCAGTGATCCAGGAATTTGCCGCGCGCAACGACTATGCCGGCATGAAAACCGCCGTACTCGATGTCGTGCAAGGGCATTTCCGGCCCGAGTTCATCAATCGTCTGGACGAGATCGTGGTGTTTCATCCACTCGGCCGCGAACATATCCGCACCATCGCCGGCCTGCAGAGTCAGCATCTGGCACGGCGCCTGGGCGAACGCGGCATCAAACTTGAGCTCAGCGAGCCGGCACTCGATCTGCTCGGCGAGTCCGGGTTCGATCCGGTCTACGGCGCGCGCCCCTTGAAGCGGGCGATCCAGCAATTGCTGGAAAATCCATTGGCGCGCGAAATCCTGCAAGGGCGATTCGTCAGCGGTGACACCATTTCGGTCGCCGTGGAAGATGGGCGTCTCAGCTTCGACAAGGGCTGAGTGCGCTGGATCTTCGCCGCGCAGTCATCGCTGCGATAAACTAGGCCAGCCACGCAGCACTGGATAGCGCAATGAGTGTCGCCCTCAAGCAGTTCGTCGCCAATTGGCGTGAAGTCGGCCCCCAACTCGAGGCCATGCGCGACCGCGACATGATCGACTGCACTGCCCGTCGCCATGGCCCAGTTGGACGAAATGATCGAATCAGCCATCTTTCTCAAGCCGCTGGAGCCCAGCTCAGGCCTGGTCGAGATGCAACGCATTTTCTTGCGACTGCGCAAATGAACAGGCTGAACGCTGCCGAGGAAGCGCCGGAAATATGGGACGGATGGCCGCGGGACCGCCGCAACATCTGATCACGGCGTTGGCGAGGCATCAGCGCGCCTGCGCTTGAAATCGCTTGTGCGAACCCCATATCGCCTGTCCCGAGGAGCGCGACATGCCGATTTACGAATTCCAGTGTGCCAGTTGCGGCACCGTGTTTGACAGCCTGCAAAAAATGGCGGATCCGGATCCGGATGCCTGCCCGCAGTGCGACAAGCCGCAGATTTCGCGCCGCGTCACCGCACCCTCGTTCCGGCTCGCCGGCAGCGGCTGGTACGAGACCGATTTCAAGTCGGGCAGCGACAAGAAGCGCAATATCGCCGGTGATAGCGCACCGTCCAGCGCGGAGTCCGCGCCAGGCAAGACAGATTCCCCGAGCTCTGCGCCAGCGGCGCCAGCGGCGCCAGCGACTGCCGCACCGGCCAGCAAACCCGACGCCAGCTGAGCGCCAGGGCCACTGGGCTGATCTCAGCCTGCCCCGACGTCAACCATGGATACAAAAAGGCCGCGCAGTGCGCGGCCTTTTTGCATATTGCTTCGCTTCCGGGGCATTGCTCCGGACATCGCGCAACTCAGTCGTCGCCGCCGAAGATCCCGAAGATCCGCAGCAAGCTCATGAACATGCTCCAGATATTGGCAAACAGGCCGACCGCGACCACGACGTAATTGGTCTCCCCGCCGTGCACCGCCTCGCTGGTATTCCAGAGGATTCCGACCGAGGACAGCAGGACCACGGCACCCGAGATGATCAGACCCAGCAGCGGCAACTGCAGGATCAGCTGGGCGACAATCGCAAGCAGTACGACCACGATGCCCACCACAAAGAACCCACGCAGGAAGCTGAAGTCCTTGCGCGTGGTCAGCGCGTACATTGACAGCGCGAAGGTGGCGATCGCCGTGCCGGCAAAGGCATTGATCACGATATTGGCGTTCTGGGCCATATACAGACCAACAATCGGGCCCAGCAGGAAGCCGATCAGTGCGCCGTAGCCCAGCGCCAGCGGAATCGCCATCGGCGAGCTGGTGAAGCGCATCACGAGAAACGGACTCACGATCAGGAAGGCCAGGATCAACCAGGGATTCAGTGGCGCCATGCCACTGGCGATGGTCACCGAGGCAATCCCGGCACTGAGCGCGAGCATCAGGCTGAGCAGGATGTAGGCGTTGCGCAGCACTTTGTTGGTGAGTGGCTGCACCTCGTCGCGGTAAGGACGTACTACGGGCTGGTTCATCTGGCCTCCTAGGCTGGGTACGCCAACATTATGATGCTGGGGCGCGTCGCACAAGTCACCCGCGGGTCGCGTGCTTGCGAACCGCTGCCTCGGCAGGATCGCGGGCGTAATTGTTGAAATGGGGATGGCGACCCGTGGTTCAAGCGGGCATTGGGCCAAGCCGACCCGTACCTGCTGGCAAGGCGCTGGTTTGCAGTCTCGGTCAGCCCCGCTTAGCATGCGCGCCCCCCTTTGCTACTTGGTGTCACCCCAATGACACCGCCTTCGGAGATTGCATGCGTAGTCATTTTTGCGGCCGTGTTGATGAGACCCTGATCGGACAGGTCGTTACCCTGTGTGGCTGGGCCAATACGCGGCGCGACCATGGCGGCGTGATCTTCATCGATCTACGTGATCACGAAGGCATCGTGCAGTGCGTGATCGAGCCGGACAATCAGGCCGCGTTCAAGATTGGCGAAGTGGTGCGCTACGAGTACTGCCTGAAGATCACCGGCAGTGTGCGCGCCCGCCCGGGCACGCAGGTCAACGAGCGCCTCGCCACCGGCAAGATCGAGGTCGTCTGCGACCGGGTCGAAGTACTCAATGCCTCGGCACCGCTGCCGTTCCAGCTCGACGACCAGCCGGGCGAGGAAGCCCGCCTCAAATATCGCTATCTCGATATCCGTCGGCCGCAGATGCAGCACGCGATGCGGTTGCGCACCCGACTGACCCAGGAAATCCGCCGTTATCTTGACGCGCGCGACTTCCAGGACATCGAGACACCGATCCTGACCAAGGCAACGCCCGAGGGCGCGCGCGACTATCTGGTGCCCAGTCGCGTACATGCCGGCGAGTTCTATGCCCTGCCGCAGTCGCCGCAATTGTTCAAGCAATTACTGATGATGGCCGGCATGGATCGCTACTATCAGATTGCCCGCTGCTTCCGCGATGAGGATCTGCGCGCCGATCGCCAGCCTGAATTCACCCAGCTCGACATGGAGTTCGCCTTCGTCGAGGAAGCCGATGTCCAGAACATGGTCGAGGGCATGATCCGGCACATCTTCAAGACGGTGAATGGTGTCGATCTGGCCAACCCGTTCCCGCGCATCACCTATGCCGAGGCGATGCGTCGCTACGGCTCGGACAAACCCGATCTGCGGATCGATTGGGAGCTGATCGACGTTGCCGAGCACGTGCGGCATCCGCATGCCGAGACTGGCAAGGAGTTCGCCGTATTCTCCGGACCGGCCAAGTCCGACGGCGGTCGTGTTGCCTGCCTGCGCGTGCCACGCGGTGGCGAGATGACCCGCAAGCAACTCGATGACCTCGGCGTCTATGTTGCCAAATGCGGCGCGAAGGGCCTGGCCTGGATCCGCATCGACGACATCAGCAAGGGACGCGAGGGCCTTACCTCACCGATCGTGAAGTTTCTTGATGATGCCGCCATCGCGGGCATCTTCAAGGCAGTCGGCGCCGAACAGGGTGATGTGCTGTTCTTTGGTGCGGGCCCCTACAAGACCGTATCCGACTTCATGGGCGCACTGCGCCTGAAGGTCGCCAAGGACATGGGCGCCGTCCGCAATGCCTGGGCGCCGCTCTGGGTCACCGACTTCCCGATGTTCGAGTACGACGCCGACGACAAGCGCTACGTCGCGCTCCATCATCCGTTCACTGCACCCAAGATCGACGACGTCGCCGACCTGGTCGCCAATGCTGCCAACTCGGTATCGCGCGGCTACGACTGCGTACTCAATGGCAACGAGATCGGCGGTGGTTCGATCCGTATCCACCGGCCCGAAATGCAGAGCGCGGTATTCGATCTGCTCGGTATCAGCGCAGAAGAAGCCGAGCTGAAGTTTGGCTTCCTGCTCGAAGCGCTGAAATTTGGCGCGCCGCCACACGGCGGAATCGCCTTCGGCATCGACCGTATTGCCGCCCTGATGGTCGGTACCGAATCGATCCGCGACGTGATCGCGTTCCCGAAGACCGCTTCGGCCAACTGCCTGCTGACTTCGGCGCCGTCCGAAGTCGCCCAGGCACAGCTGCAGGAACTGCATGTCCGCGTGGTCAAGCCAGAAAAGAAATAGCCCGCAGCTGCGTCGCGGCCACTCCGGTAGCACGCCCTGCTACCGGAGCGCGATTTCATTGCAACTCCCGCGATCAACCGCTCGCCCACGCTGTCCACAGGCATCCTATGCGGCAATGGATCGCGGGAACCGCTCATGCGCCGTAGAACCTTTCTGCTGGGGACGCTCGCCGGGCTCAGCATTCCCTTTGCGCCCTGGGCAGGGCAGGCTTCGCGGCTGCGCAATCTCATGATCAAACCCGACGCAGCGGCCGAACCGGTGATTGTGCTGCACGGCCTGTGGATGCGCGGCGCGGCGATGATCCTGCTGGCGCGAAGACTGCGCGCGGCCGGCTATGCGCCCGAGATCATGGAGTACTTCACCCTGCTCGGCACACCCGATGCGGCCGCCGCGCGAGTCGCCGCGCGCATGCGTCGTCATGGCGAGCGGCCCGTGCATCTGGTCGGCCATAGCCTCGGCGGCCTGGTCTCCCTGCTCGCCACCGCCGAACATGCGCCGGCTGGACGCACGGTCTGCCTGGGATCACCTCTTTGCGGCAGCACCTCAGCCAGCCGGATGGCCCGCTTTGCCCCGATGCTGATCGGCAGGAGTGGGCAGCGCTTGATCGACGGCCTCGGCGAATGGAAGGGCGGACGCGAAGTCGGCGTGATCGCCGGCAATGTCGCCCGCGGCCTGGGCCGGCTGGCTGGCCGGCTCGATGGCGACAACGATGGCACCGTGACTGTGGCGGAAACCCGCCTGCCCGGCATCACCGATCATCTGGTCATGGCGCACTCGCATACCGGCCTGCCATTTTCGTCGGACTGCGCACGCCAGGTGATCGCGTTCCTGCGTGCAGGACAGTTCGAGCGCTGAGCGGATCGCGACGGCGGCCGCGCCAGCGCTTACAATGTGCGCTTTGCAGCGAGCTTCCTTCATGGCCGGACATTCCAAGTGGGCAAACATCCAGCACCGCAAGGGCAAGCAGGATGCGGTACGCGGGCGCATCTTCACCAAGATCATCCGCGAAATAGGTGTCGCCACGCGCGCCGGCGGCGGTGACCCCAAAGACAATCCGCGTCTGCGCCTGGCGCTCGACAAGGCCTTCGTCAACAACATGCCCAAGGACACGGTCGAGCGCGCGATCAAGAAGGCGACCGGTGAACTCGAAGGCGTGACCTACGAGGAAATCCGCTACGAAGGCTACGCCCCGGGTGGCGTCGCGGTCATCGTCGATACGATGACCGACAACCGCACGCGGACCGTCGCCGATGTTCGTCACGCCTTTGCCAAGCATGGCGGAAACATGGGAACCGAGGGCTCGGTCGCCTTCATGTTCCGCAAACTCGGTGTGCTGAGTTTTGCCCCCGGTTCAAATGAAGATCGCATCACCGAGATCGCCATCGAAGCCGGCGCCGACGATGTCATCGTGCACCCTGATGATCAGTCGATCGATGTGATGACATCGCCAGACAGCTATCAAGCGGTCAAGGCGGCGATGGAAAGCGCTGGCCTGAAACCCGATCAGGCGGAAATCACCTGGCGTGCCGACAACGATATTTCGGTCGATGGCGACACCGCACTCGCCGTCGTCAAGATGCTGGAACGTTTGGAGGATCTCGACGACGTGCAGAACGTCTATTCCAACGCCGATCTGCCGGCCGAGGCCTATCAGTGACACCGCAGCTCTGCTCAATCGCTCTTGTCCCAAAGGGATTCTCTTCGGTCATAGAGCGGGGCTTGCCCCGCTGCTCTCCGGTGTCGCGTCACCCGAAAGCAGCGGGGCAAGCCCCGCCCGACAACCGCCGATGACGCGCATCCTCGGGATCGATCCGGGCAGCCAACGGACCGGCATCGGCATCATCGACGTCGACGCGACCGGCAAGGCCAAACACGTCCATCACCAGGCCCTGCAACTGCTCGACAACGAGACGTTCCATCTGCGCCTGAAGCAGATTTTCGATGAGCTGACCGAGATCATCCTGACTTGGCAGCCCGATGAAGTCGCGATCGAGAAGGTGTTCATGGCGCGCAACCCGGATTCCGCATTGAAGCTTGGCCAGGCGCGTGGCGCAGCGATCTGTGCCGTGGTCACCCGCGGTCTGGCGCTGACCGAATACGCCGCCAAGGAGGTCAAGCTGGCCGTGGTCGGCAGCGGTGGCGCCGAGAAGACGCAGATCCAGCACATGGTGCGAGTGCTGCTGGGACTGAGCGGAAAATTGCAGGCCGATGCCGCCGACGCGCTGGCCATCGCACTCACCCATGCCCATGCGCGTGCCACCATGGCCCGCATTGGTATCGCGCCCGGCGCCTGGCGTCGGCGCTGACACTCAAGCAGGAGCAGACAGGATGATCGGCAGACTGAAGGGCACTCTGGTCAGCAAGCAGCCACCCGCGCTGATGATCGATGTGAACGGCGTTGGCTACGAGTTGGAGGCGCCGATGTCGACCTTCTACGAACTGCCCGAAATCGGTCGTGAAGTCGTGCTGATCACCCATTACGCGGTCAAGGAAGACGCGGTGGCGCTGTACGGGTTCCACAAGGAGAACGAGCGCGCCCTGTTTCGCAGCCTGCTCAAGGTCGGCGGAATCGGGGCCAAGACTGCACTTTCGATACTCTCTGGCGTGACCGTCAGCGATTTCGCGCGCATGGTGGTCAACGCCGAGCTCGGTGCACTGACCCGAATCCCGGGCATTGGCAAGAAAACCGCAGAGCGCATCGTGGTCGAGATGCGCGATCGGGTGGACGGTTTCGCCGGGCCTGGCGCAGCCGGTACCGGCTCCGCCCGCGTGGTCGCCGATGATCCGGCCGCCGAGGCCACTGCCGCCCTGGTGCAGTTCGGTTACAAGCCCGCCGAGATCACCCGCCTGCTCAAGGATGCCGCCGAACCTGGCGACAGTGCGGAAATCCTGATTCGCAAGGCGCTGAAGGCCGCATTGCGATGAATCGTTAAATTAGACCCCGCTACCTTCCCCAGATCGTTACACTACGCGCCTTTCCGATCCGCGACGTGTCGATTCCGACTCCAATGGATTCCTCCCCAGAGAACAAGAAGGCCACCGGCGTGGTTGCGCTGGCCGTGGCAGCAGTTGGCGTCGTCTTTGGCGATATCGGCACCAGCCCGCTGTACACGATGAAAGAGGCTTTCGGCGGCCCGCACGCGATGCCGGTGACCGAGACCAATGTGCTCGGCATTCTCTCGCTGTGTGTCTGGTCGCTGATGCTGGTGGTCTCGCTGAAGTACGTCATGTTCATCATGCGTGCCGACAATCGCGGTGAAGGCGGGATCATGGCCTTGATGGCGCTGGCCCTGCGCGCTGTCGGTGATTCTCCACGTTGGCGGCGAGTGGTGATCGTGCTGGCGGTGCTCGGCGCTGCGCTGTTCTATGGCGATGGCGTGATCACCCCGGCGATGTCGATCCTCGGTGCAGTCGAGGGCCTCAAGGTGGCCGCACCCAATCTCGAGCGCTTCATCGTCCCGGTCACCGTACTGATCGTGATCGGGCTGTTCGCCTTCCAGCGCAGTGGTACCGCGCGCGTCGGGGCCATCTTCGGTCCGATCATGTGCGTCTGGTTCCTCGTGCTCGGCGTGCTCGGCGTGGTCCACATCATTGATGCGCCCTCGATCCTGCGCGCGCTCAATCCGGTATATGGCGTCTATTTTTTCCTGGCCCATCCCTGGCTGTCCTTTCTGGCCCTTGGCACGGTGGTGCTTGCCATTACCGGCGCCGAAGCGGTCTACGCAGACATGGGACATTTCGGTACCGGACCGATCCAGCGCGCCTGGTTCTGGTGGGTTTTTCCAGGACTGGCGCTCAATTATTTCGGGCAGGGCGCCCTCCTGCTCGACGATCCGACCACGGCGCGCAATCCGTTCTATCTGATGGCACCGGAGTGGGCGCTGTATCCGATGATCGTGCTCGCCTCGGTGGCCGCGGTCATCGCGTCCCAGGCGGTGATTTCGGGCGCGTTCTCGGTCACCCGGCAGGCCGTACAGCTTGGATTCGCGCCGCGCATGCGCATCCGCCATACCTCGGATGAAACCATCGGCCAGATCTATGTGCCCTGGGTCAATCGGTTCCTGTTGATCTCGATCATTCTGGTGGTGATCGGCTTCAAGTCGGCCAGCAATCTGGCTGCCGCCTACGGCATTGCGGTGACCGGTACGATGCTGATCGACACCCTGCTCGCCCTGATTGTTGCCGTTCGACTCTGGAAGTGGAGTCCGTGGCTGGCCGGAATCGTCGGCGCGGTGTTCCTGACCATCGATCTCGCGTTTTTCTCGGCCAACATCATCAAGATTCCGCACGGTGGCTGGTTCCCGCTGGTGCTGGGCGCATTGGTGTTCACCCTGATGACCACCTGGCGCAAGGGGCGCAGTCTGGTGCTGGCGCAGATGCGCACCGAGGGCCTGGCACTCAAGCCCTTCATCAATTCCATCGCGGCGCATCCACCGCTGCGTGTGCCCGGAACTGCGGTGTTCATGGTCGCCAATCACGAGAGCGTGCCGCACGCCCTGCTGCACAATCTCAAGCACAACAAGGTCATGCACGAGCGCAATGTCCTGCTCACGGTCGAGACACTCGAGGTACCAGTGGCCGATCCCGAGCTGCGCATCGCCATCGAGCCACTCGGCAATGAATTCTTCATCATGCGTCTGCGTTTTGGTTTTGCCGAAGCGCCCAACGTGCCGCGGGTAATGGAAGGTTGTCAGGGCTGTGGCCTGCCCTTCGACATGATGGACACCACGTTCTTCCTGAGTCGCGAAACCCTGATTCCAACCTCAGGGCGGCCGGGGATGCCGCAGTGGCGCGACAAGCTGTTCGCCTTCATGTCACGCAATTCGGAATCGGCCACCGCATTCTTCCAGATCCCCGGCAACCGCCTGATCGAACTGGGCACCCAGGTCGAGATCTAGGCGCAAGCTTTCCTGTAGGGCATCTCTGTGAGATGCCGTGTCGAATTCTCCGCGGCGTTGGGATGGCATCTCACAGAGATGCCCTACAACAAAGCGCGCTGCTGCAGGGCATCTGTGTCAGATGCCGTGTTGAACTCGCGGCGGTGTTGGGATGGCAAGTCACAGACTTGCCCTACAGGAAAGCGCTTCTGTAGGGCATCTCTGTGAGATGCCATGGTGAATGTCCCGCAGTGTATGGACGGCATCTCACAGAAATGCCCTACAACAAAGCCCGTGACTCAGGGACTCGCGGCCGATTTGAACCGTGCGCGCAACGCGGCCACCGCGGGTAGCTCCTTGCCTTCGAGAAATTCCAGGAAGGCGCCACCACCAGTCGAGATATAGCTGATCCGATCTTCGACGCCGTATTTTTCGATGGCGGCGAGCGTATCGCCACCGCCAGCGATCGAGAATGCTTCCGACTGCGCGACGGCTTCGGCCAGCACACGGGTGCCCTCACCGAAGGCATCGAACTCGAATACGCCGACGGGGCCGTTCCACACTACCGTCTGGGCCGAACGGATGAGCCCGGCATAGTGCTGCGCGGTCTGAGGGCCGATGTCGAGAATCATATCGGACTCGGCAACATCGGCGACCGCCTTGACGCTGGCCGGGGCGTCGGCAGCAAACGCGGGCGCCACCACCACATCGACGGGCAATGGAATCTGCACCCCGCGCGCACTGGCGTCTACCAAAATCCGCTTGGCTGTTTCGATCAGATCGGCCTCGTACAGGGAACGCCCCACCGGCAGACCCTGCGCGGCGAGGAAGGTGTTGGCGATTCCGCCGCCAACGATCAGCAAGTTCACCTTGCCGATCAGATTTTCGAGCAGGGCCAGCTTCGTTGACACCTTTGAGCCGGCAACGATCGCCAGCACAGGCGCCAGCGGATGCTCCAGCGCCTTGCCGAGCGCATCGAGTTCAGCCATCAGCAAGGGACCGGCACAGGCGTTCGGCGCGTAGCGGACAACGCCATGCGTGGAGGCCTGGGCGCGGTGCGCGGTGCCGAAGGCATCCATGACAAACACATCGCAGAGCGCGGCATAGCGGCGGGCCAGCGCCTCCGCGTCGGCCTCCTCGCCCACATTCATCCGGCAATTCTCCAGCAGCACCACCTCGCCTTCGGACACCTCGACGCCGTCGAGATAATCACGCTGCAGGCGTACCGGGGCGCCCAGTGCAACGGAAAGCCATTCGGCCACCGGAGCGAGTGAGCCCTTGGCTTCCCAAACGCCTTCGGTCGGTCGACCGAGATGACTGAGCACCATCACCCGCCCACCCGCATCACGGGCAGCGCGGATTGTCGGCAGAGCGGACTCCAATCGTTGTGTCGAACTGATCCGGCCATCCTTGATCGGCACATTGAGATCCTCGCGGATCAGGACACGCTGGTTCTTCAGCACAATTTCCGACATTCGCAGGATGGACATGAGCTACCTCGCTGAGCACAAGCGCGCATTGTAGGGCGCCCCGTTCTGCCGTGCGAAGCCAGTGATGCGGCCCGACCGCATCGGCGGTACGGGTTGCGAATCCACAAAGAAAAGCCCCGGCACAGGACCGGGGCTCGTTGCTTCTGTAGAGCGGGGCTTGCCCCGCTGCTCTTCAGGGACTGCCGAACTTCAAGAGCCGCAGGAGCAAGCTCCCGCGCTACAGGTCGGTACGCGGGACCAGCCCGCGCCGAATCAGAACTGCATCGACCAGCTATTGATGTAGCCGGTATCACCATTGGCCAGATCCTGCACACGCAGGTTCCAGGTGCCATTGGCTACTTCGCTGGAGGCGTTGATCGTCACCGTCTTGATGATGTTGTCGGTGCCCGCGCCGGTGCGATTGTGGATGTTGTACAGCGAGCCATCCGGCGCCACCAGGTCAACCTTCAGGTCACCCTGATAGGTATGCACGATGTTCACCGACACACTCAGGTTCGACGGTGCATTGCCGGTACGGCCACTGACCACGATCGGGCTGTTGACCGTGCTGTTGTCGGCAATCGGGTAGTCGGTCAGGTTCTGGAAGAAGCTGGCACCGCCACCGACGGTGTAGCTGCCGGTCAACGAGACACCCGAGAACGCCGAGTAGGCCTTCAGACGCACGTAATACGTACCCGCCTGCGCGGTCGCGATGTTGCAGGTCTCGGCATTGCCACCAAGGTACGGACGGCAGTCATACACGGTGTCGGTCGGCGCCGAGCCGAACTTCACGTACATGTCGGCATCGCCGGTTCCACCTGCGATCACGAACTTCAGTCCGGTTGCGCCTGCCGGCACCACCATCGTGTAGTTCAGCGAGGTGCCGACAGCAGCCGATAGACCGGTCTTGGCGACGCCATTGGTCAGCACGGTGCCACCCGGGCTGGTCACCGTAACCGACTGCGTGCGGCTATGGGTCGCGCCACCGTTGTCGGTAACCGTCAACACCACACTGTAGGTACCAGCGGCGCTGTAAGTCTTGCTCGGGTTGGTTGCGGTCGAGGTCGTGCTGTCGCCGAAGTTCCAGCTGCGCGATGCAATCGTGCCATCGCTGTCGGTGGATGTATCGGTGAAACTGGCGGTCAGACCGCTGGTGGTGAATGTGTAGTTGGCAACCGGAGCGACGTTGGCTGCGGTACTGACCGTGACCGACCTGGTGATGCTGTTGGTTGCGCCACCGTTGTCGGTGACCGTCAACACCACGCTGTAGGTACCGCTGGCGCTGTAGGTCTTGCTCGGATTGGTTGCCGTCGAGGTGGTGCTGTCGCCGAAGTTCCAGCTGCGCGATGCGATCGTGCCGTCGCTGTCGCTGGAGCCATCGGTGAAGTTGGCGGTCAGGCCACTGGTGACGAACGAGAAGTTCGCGGTCGGTGCCACATTGCCACCGGTCGGAGCGAATCCGCCCTTGACATAGACGTCGACGGACTGCGCCGTGCCGCCACTCTCATCACGGTTGTCGGTATAGATCGCCATGATGTCATTGAGCACCATGTCCATGCCGTTGTAGTCGCCCCACTCGAACGAATCGGTGATGTTGACCGAGGTCTGCGAGGTCAGGCGAACCGGCGTGCTGAAGGTAACCGCGCCATCGGTCGAGACCGAGTAGTAGAGGTCCACGCCCGAACGCGATGTGCTGTGGCGAGTGTCATAGAACATCACGAAGACGCGGCCGTTGCGATCCACCGACATCCACGGATTGAAGCGGTCGACGGTGTTGATATCGGCCGACGAGTGAGCGAGGCTGCTCGCCCAGGTCGCACCACCATCACGCGAACGCAGCACCTTGATCACCGAATGATTGGCGGTGGCGCTGGTGTTGTTCTCGGCGGTATTGGTGTCGTTGTAGGCGATGTACAGGCTGTTGCCGAACGTGCCATTGCTGGTATCAGCCTGCGCCGATACATAGACGAAGGCACGACGGGTCTCCATGGCCGGGATCGGGAAATCGAAATCGGCATTGAGCGTGGCCGCGGTTACCGCTGCGGCGAACGAAGTGCCGGCATTGGTCGACTTCAGCACCCGGATCTGCTTGGCATTGCTACCGCCAGACGTGGTCGGGAACACGAAATAGACATTGCCGGTCTTGTCCGACATCAGATCGCTGCCAATACCGCGGCTGGCGCTGTCGATGGTCAGATTGGTTGACCAGTTCAGACCGGTATCGGTCGAGCGCGAGAACTTCTGCACATTGTTCTCATGCCAGGCCATATAGATGTTGCCGAGATTCGGTGAGCCCGAATGCATGTCGACGTGCAGATATTCCTTGTCGGACACATTGCCGGTCGACAGCGTCTTGGCCAGGGTCCACGAGGTACCCGAGTTGGTCGAGCGGTAGAACAGCACATTGGTGCCCGATCCGACCA
Source organism: Lysobacterales bacterium (assembly GCA_038255435.1). GTDB lineage: Bacteria > Pseudomonadota > Gammaproteobacteria > Xanthomonadales > Ahniellaceae > 0-14-3-00-62-12. Next base: position 240,385 of record JBBSLG010000001.1, on the reverse strand, counting down.
CGGTGGAGAGCGCACCGGCATAGGCGATGCTGCCATCGGGCGACCAGCCAACCGTGGGATCACAGCAGGTGTTGGCGAGCGAGATCGCCGAACTCCAGGTGACGCCGCCATCCGAGGACTTCCACATCTTCTGGCCCGAACCGGGACCATTGGTGCCGGCGATCACCAGATTGGTATTGCTCGGATGAATCGCAACGGCCGACTCGGCCGCGCCGGCGGGGGAAGTCACGCGCTTCTCGGTGCCACCAAGGAAGTTGGGCAGGAAGTCGTTCACCGAACGACTTTCGCCGCCACCACGGGTGATCACATAGCCGCCGTCATCCGTGGCGCGGACCGATTCATAGATCGTGCCATCGATTTTGAAGCCCTGGTATTTGGCGAGATAGCCATTCAGTGCACTGCGCGGATACTGGGCCGGGCCACTGGTCAACAAGTTCGAGTTGGCCTTGCGCATCTCGACCCGGTAAAACGCCGGAATCGCGATGATTGCATCGGTTTCGTTGCGCGAAAGCAGATCGATATCGGCCTTGGTCAGCTGGTAGTTGCGATCGTCCCAGGGGCCGTATTTGGCGAGCTCGGCATAGTTCACGCGCGCGTCCGCGCCGCGGGTCTGGTCGACCCGATAGGTCACGACAGGCGGCCGATTCTGCGCCATGCTGAATCCGGAATAGAGGAGAGCGCCCGCGATGCTGAGGCGGATCGCCCAATTGCGATAATGACTATTCATTGTTGTGTGATTTCCACTGGTGGTTTCTCCCCGCACCGGAACCTGGGCCCCGGCACCCTTCGGAAGCTCACGGACGCCCTCGCGTCCTGTGCTGCCAACCGTTGCGGGGCGAACCCCGCCTGGGTCAGTCTCATCGCGACCACCGCTTCCGACGGTTGGACGCGTCCTTGCCGATGAGTCCCCAGACTCATCGGCCTTGCGGTTCCACTGCGATCCCACCGTTCATGGCCCCTGCACTGATCAAATGCACGGGTACGAGAACCAGGCTGGGTAAGGTTTATCGCGCGGCCCTGCCGCACGACTCTTGCGTGAATCCGCAGACGCTCCACTTCGTTCCGCAGACCAATTGTGACTCCGCCGCTGGGATGAGCCCCAAGGCCGCGCGATGTATATGTCAAATTCGGTTACAAGTCTTGCCGCAACGCAGCGCAAACCTGGCCGTGACCGCCCGGCCGCGCCCGCAATCGGTGATCAGCCGGTGTTTTGCAGCGCCTGTGATACCCCGTGCACGGTGGCGCAGAGGGCACGGAACAGTGCATCGTCGGGACGGTCCTGAGCCCGCCAGCGTTCAAGCAGGTCGCGCTGCAAAAGACTGATCGGATCGGTATAGGGATTTCGCAGGCGCAACGAACGCGACAGCCGCGGATCATCGCTGAGCAAGGCACGCCCACGCAGACGCCCCACCGATTCGCGGGTGAGGGTGTGCTCGGCGAGCAGGCGTGGAAAGAATTGCGTGTGCAAATCGCCGGCCAGTTCGGAAAATCGTTCGGCGATCGCCATGTCGCCCTTGGCCATCACCATCTCGACATCGGAGAGCAATGCCTTGAAGAACGGCCATTCATTGGCCATCTCGCTGATCGCGGCAAGCCCATGACGCTCGACCGCGGCACTCAATGCAGAACCGATCCCGTACCAGCCGGGCAATCCGGCGCGGCATTGCGTCCAGGCGAATACCCATGGGATCGCGCGCAGGCTCTCGACGCCCAGCATATTGCCGCGCTTGGGTGGACGTGAGCCCAGGGTCATTCGTTCGATCACATCGATCGGAGTGGCTCCGCGAAAATACTCGACGAATCCGGGCGTGCCGGCGACGAGGTCACGGTAGCTCTTGAACGCATCGGCCGAGATCGTGCGCATCCACTCGCGCCATTGCGTCTCGCGCGGCTCGGGCGGGCGTGGCCGCACACTGGCTGAGATCACCGCGCCTGTGGTCTGACTCAGTTCGCGCAAGGCCAGAGCATCGATGCCGTACTTGCGATGGATGACTTCGCCTTGCTCGGTGACGCGCAAATGTCCACGCAGGGAGCGCCGCGGCGCCGCCATCAGGGCATGCGCGGTCTTGCCACCACCACGGCTGACCGAGCCACCACGTCCATGGAAAAACACGACTTCGACGCCATGGTGCGCGGCGACGTCCATCAGTTCGACCTGGGCACGCTGCAGCGACCAGCGCGCGCTGAGCAGGCCGCCGTCCTTGGCACTGTCCGAGTAGCCGAGCATGACGGTCTGGCGATTGCCGCGCGCGCTGACGTGCTCGCGGTAGACCGGGTCGTCGAGCAGGTCGGTGAGCGTGCGCGGCGCCTGCTGCAGATCGGCAATCGTTTCGAACAGCGGTGCCACGTCGAGCGCGACCTGGCCGGCAGTATTCTGCAGACCGGCGCCACGCGCCCAGGCCAGCACCTGCAACACATCGCTGGCGCGGCTGGCCATGCTGATGATGTAGACGCCGGTGGCTGCAGGACCGAGCTTGCGATGTGCCTCGGCGAGTGCAGCGAAGACCGCGCACTCGCGCAGCCAGGCGGGATCGTCGCTACCTGTAGCGAGCGGCTCACGCCCTGCCGCTGTGGCGCGCAGCAGGGCCATGCGCTCGGTCTCATCGTCCCAGCGCACGCCGTAGACCGCGCTCCAGGCATCGCCCTGGACACGGGCATCCTGACGCACATCCAGCCGGGCCAGATGGAACCCAAAGGTGCGGACACGCCAGCGCAACCGGCGTACCGCGAACCAGCCGCCGTACAGGCCCCGATTGGCCAGCAGACTCTCCGATATCACGGCGATATCCTGCTCGAATTCGGCCACGCCGACATAGCCGGTGGCGGCATCCTGCAAGGTCGCCTGCAGGCGCGCACCGATCAGCCGGAGCAGCATCCGATACGGCATATCGCGATGACGAGGCCGGATACGGGCATCGGCCTCGGGCAGCAGCGCACGGTAGCGCTCGACCAGATCCTGGACCGCGGCGCTGACCGGCACACGGCCGAGGGTCTGGCTCAGCAGCCGCTCAAGTCGCGAAATATCGCGACGATAGCAATCGATGATCATCCTGCGCTGTGCCGCCAGCGATTCGGCGATCGTGTCGGCACCAACATTCGGATTGCCATCCATGTCACCGCCGACCCAGCTGGCAAAGCGCAGCACCGTTGGCAGTTCAGTGGCGATGCCGTAGTGGCGCTCCAGCGCATCGCTGAACACCTCGTAGAACACCGGCACGACGCGGTAAAGGTGATCGGCCAGATAATAGGTGACGTGTTCACGTTCATCGGCAACGCTCGGCCGCACCGGCGCGCCTTCGGCGGTTTGCCAACCGGCGGTGAGTGCCATGCGCAGGCGCGCCCAATCGGTCGCGCGCTCGCCCGCTGTGCGATCGGAATGCAGATCAGCGAGCAGACAGCGCACCATCTCGCCTTCTTTCTCCAGCAGCGAGCGGCGCACCGCCTCGGTCGGGTGCGCGGTGAATACCGGTTCGATATCGAGCGCGCCGATGGTATCCATCAGCTCCTCTGCCGAGACTCCAGCCGCCTGCAATCGATGCAGCACATCGCGTAGCCCCTCTGGCGGCCAGCTGTCGCCCTGCAGCTGATAGTGGCGGTGACGGCGGATCCGGTGCACCCGCTCGGCAATATTGACGACCTGGAAATAGGTGGCAAAGGCGCGCGCAACCAGATCGGCGTGCTCGGGCGTCAGCCCGCCCAGCCGCTCCTGAAGATCCGCGGTCGATTCTCCGTTCTCGCGGCGACGGATCGCGCTGGCGCGAATCGCTTCGATCTCATCGAGGAAGTGCGGCCCGACCTGTTCTTCGAGCAACTCCCCGACAAGGGCGCCCAGGCGACGCACATCATCGCGCAGGCCCTGATCGGTGGATGGAAACTCGACTTCGCGCAGTTCTTCCACGACAACCCCGATCGACGCCCAGGAAGCCCAAGCCTAACCGGCTTGTTTGATGCGGCGCAACAAGGGGCGTCGCACGTCCTGCCGGCACGGATTGCCGGGGCATGATTTGCCGATCGATGGGATTTTCCTGGTCGCGCCGCAAATCTGTCGCACAAGCCGGAATGGCTCAGGGGGTGCGCGAGACCGGTTTGGTCGGGGCCGCCATCACGATGCTGGCGCGGCTGGCCTGTGGCTTGACGACGCTGTACTCGCCCTCGAACACATTGCCCTGCTCGGTGCGCGCTTTCGGACCACGCATGCGGCGGACCAGATGGACGATGGCCACCACGATCAGCACCTTGAGTGCGATCAGCATCCCGAGCAGCAGCCCGCCGACCAGAAACAGGGCGATGGCGAGCCGCTTGAGCACGGTGGCAACAAAATCCAGCAGGGCGGACATCTTCGATCCTTGCGCGGTGACGCAGTCATTGCGTCAGAATGTAGTTCATTGTGCAGCAGGACCATGGCCGTCGCATGAACGAACCCGAACTCAACGCGGGCGATTCCGGGGCAACATTGCCCGAAGGCGCGCAGGTGCTCTGCGCCGTGACCGACATTCCGGAGGAGTCGGCGCTCGCTGTACAGATCGCGTCGGCGACCGGCGGCTTCCCGGTGGTGCTGACCCGCCAGGGCGAATCAGTCCACGCGTTCCACAACGAATGTCCGCATGCGGGGCGCCGACTGGACTGGGTGCCCGGTCAATTCCTGATCGAAAACAAGTTGTTGATCTGCGCCGCGCACGGCGCCGCATTCACCCGCGACAACGGACTCTGCCTGGCCGGTCCCTGTCGCGGTCAGGGCCTAGTGCGGTTTCCGGTTGTCGTGCGCGAGGGCAAGGTGCTGCTCGCTCGCTAGCCCAAATATTTCACGCCCCTTCCAGCGCGGCGCAACATCGACCTCGCTACGAGGTGACGCACATCATCCAAGTCAGACTCAGGACTGCAACCAGATCAGGCTGGCCATGCGTCCGCATTCGCGGTCTCGGCGGTAGGAATAAAATCGCTCGGGCTCGGAATAGGTGCAGTGCTGACCACCGCTGATCCGCTGCAGCCCGAGCGCCCGCAGGCGCAATCGCGCCAACTGGTAGAGATCGCAAAGCCAGTGGCCGCTGCGGCCAGCTGGCGACGGCCTGAACGCCGCCGCAGCAGATGAATGCCAATCGACAAACACTGCGCGGACTTCCTCGCCCACCTCGAAGGCATCTGGGCCAATCGCAGGCCCGAGCCAAGCCTGCAGATGATCGGGAGGTGTGTTCAGCGCGTGCACGGTCGCCTCGATCACGCCAGCTGCAAGCCCGCGCCATCCGGCATGCACCGCGGCGACTTCGCTGCCATCGTTGGCGGCGAACAACAGCGGCAGGCAATCGGCAGTCAACACGGCCAGCACGACACCGCGCTCACCTGTGATGGCGGCGTCGGCCTGTGCTGGCGTCGAAGCCGATGCGGACATTGAGAACTGCGACGCTTGATGGACCGCGCTGCCATGCACCTGATTCAGCCAGACAGGTTCGGCGGGAAGGCCCAGGGATTGGCGCAACTGTTCGCGGTTGCGGCGCACCGCAACCGGCTCGTCGCCGACATGATCGCCCAGATTGCAGTCGTCAAATGGCGCTCGCGAAACGCCAGGCGCGCGCCGTGTACTGACCACGGCGCGCACACCGGTCGACGCATCCCAATCCGGAATCAGGAATCCCGCCGCCGTCCAATCGCGATCCGAGGCCATAACGCTCAACGCGCCGCGAATGCCTTGCCGTCAGCGCGCAGCACGGCGAGCAGATTGAGCATATCGGCCGGAACCGGTGCTTCGGTGCTGACCAGTTTGCCGCTGCGCGGATGCTCAAACTCGAGAAACTGCGCATGCAATGCCTGACGGCGGAAGCCACGCAGCGCAGCATCGAGCTCGGCTGTCGCCGCCTTCGGGATCTTGAGCCCGGTGCCATACAGCGGATCGCCAACGATGGCATGGCGGATGCTCGCCAGGTGCACGCGAATCTGATGGGTACGACCGGTCTCCAGTTGACAGGTCAGCAGGGTGTGGGCACGGAATCGCTCGGCAACACGGTAATGGGTGACTGCCTCGCGTCCGCCCTCGCGCACCGCCATCTTCAATCGATCATGCGGGCTGCGATCGATTGGCTTGTCGATGCGATTGCCGGCGATGATTTCGCCGACCACGATGGCGAGATAGCGCCGGTTGACCTCGCGCTCGGACAGCTGGGCGACCAGGGCCGCGTGTGCCTCGACATTGCGCGCCACCACCAGTGCACCCGAGGTGTCCTTGTCGAGACGATGCACGATGCCCGCACGTGGCACTTCACGCAGCCTGGCGTCACGATGCAGCAGGGCATTGACCAGGGTGCCGCTGGGATTGCCGGCGCCGGGGTGCACGACCAGTCCGGCGACCTTGTTGATGACCAGAACATCGGCGTCTTCGTAGAGCACGTCGAGGGCGATGTCCTCGGGTGCGTCGCTGACCTCCGCACGCATCTCAGCCTCGATGCGGACCTGGTCACCGGGCGAGACCGGATCGCGCGGACGCGCCTCGGCATCGTTCAGCAGGGCCTTGCCGTCCTTGATCCAACTGGTCAGCCGGCTGCGCGAGAATTGCGGGAAAAGCTCGGCGAGCGCCTGATCGAAGCGCTTGCCGGCCAGGGCATCGGTGACCTGGGCCGCCAGCAGTTCGGTTTCGACGGGTTCTTGCGAGGGTGATGGGGACACGGGAAATCCTTGGTGAACGTACGCGGAACCACGCTTTTCTGCATCGGCGGGGCTTTGGGCTATCATGCCGGTCTCATTCTAGGACGCTTTGCATGCCGACTCGCCGATTTGCCATTGTTCGCGCCCTGCTTATTCTGCTGCTGCTGATGTTTGCTGCGGCCTGTTCGAAAAACGTCCGCATCCAGGCAGCGGAGACCCTGCCCGCCGATGCGCTGTATGCCGAGGCCAAGCGCTCGCTCGACGAGGGCGCCCATGAGCGCGCCATCAAGTTCTACCAGCGACTGGTCGCGCGCTTCCCTTACGGCAGCTACCACGAGCAGGGTCAGATCGATCTGGCTTATGCCTTCTACAAGCGCAACAAGCACGAGGAAGCGCTCTCGGCGGTCAATCGCTTCATCAAGCTCTACCCGACCCATGCGCGTATCGACTACGCCTACTACCTGCGCGGGCTGATCAACTTCAATCGACAGGCCGGATTTCTGGAACGTCGCTTCGGCAGCGATCTGACCCGCCGCGACCTGCAGTACGTCCGCCAGAGCTTCCAGGACTTCAATGAGCTGGTCGAAAAATATCCGCAGAGCGCGTATGCGCCGGATGCCCGTCAACGCATGATCCACCTGCGCAACGGACTGGCTCAGGGCGAAATCATGATCGCTGGCTACTACTTGCGTCGCGGCGCCTGGGTAGCATCTGCACAGCGCGCCAAGTTCGTGCTGGAGACCTATCAGGAAGCACCGCAGACCGGTGATGCCCTGGCCATTCTTGTCGAGAGCTACAAGCAGTTGGGTCAGGTCAAGCTGGCCGAAGACGCCAACCGCGTGCTCAAGCAGAACTATCCGGATCACCCGTATTTCGCGGGCAAATGGCCGGCAAAGCGCGCGTTCTGGCGCCAGCTCAATCCGTTTTCGTCTGACGTCTCGCCGCAGAAATCGAGCTGAAGGCTGAGGTCTCGCGCACTCTGAATCAGGGCGCGCGCAGCGTCGCGGGCTGTGCCCGCGCCAGCTCGCCATAGGCCTGCAGTGCCTTGACCAGACCCTGGCTCAGCTTGGCGGCGTCCGGAACCGCCTGCTTGCAGGCGATGATGCCGACCTCGAGTTGGCCGGCATAGCTCTGTACCGTGACATTCAGACCGAGTCCGTGGGTCACGATCGATACCGGATAATTGTGCAGCAGTCGCGCACCGGCCAGATACAAATCCATCGGTGGACCAGGCACATTGGAAACCACCAGATTGGCCAGGGCCGGCAGCTTCTCGGCAAACTGTCCGCGCGCCCACAATCGGCTCAGCCCGCTCGCCCAGATCGGTGCCGCCAGTCCGGGAAAATCGGTCGGGATCAAGTTGCGCAGGGCATTGACCCGTTGGCGGATTTCTCCGGTCGCAGCAGCGATGACCCGGAGCCGTTCAAGGTCGTCGCGGACCTGGGTGGCCAGAGCCACCTGCACCATTGATACCTGGTTGTTGGAATCGACATTGCCGGCCTCGCGTAAAGACACCGGCATCGCCGCGATCAGCGAACGCGTGGGCAGTTTGCGCTCGCCGAGCAGGTACTGGCGCAGGGCATGCGCGACCAGGGCCATGACCACATCGTTGAGACTGACGCCGAGCGCGCGCGATATCTGCTTGATCTCGGTCAGAGGCAGGGATAGCGCGGCAAAGCTTCGCGCACTGCCGACCTGCGCATTGAACTGGGTACGCGGCGCCAGCAGGATGTTGTCGCGGATGCGCCCGATCAGTCCGCGTCCCTCAGGATCGGGCGCACGCGCCAGCCGGATGGTTTCCGGCAGCGCACGAAACACCCGCGCCAACTGCTGCAGGCTGGAGCGCACACTGACGCGGGCGACAGTCAGCGCACCTGGTGCCGCACTGGCCGCGCCGCTGGCACGTCGACGACCCGGTGTGCGTGATTCAAGATCCAGCAGGACCTGAGCCAGGGCGACACCGCCCTGGCCATCGAGCAGGGCATGGTGCACCCGCGTATGCAGGGCCAATTTTCCGCTGTGATGGCCTTCGATCACGGCAAACTTCCATAGCGGCCGGTCGCGCGGCAACATCTCCGACTGCAGTTGGGCGACCAGGGCATGCAACTGCTTGTCGCAGCCGGGGGCGCGCAGCTTGCGTTTGATGATGTGCTGATCCAGATCGACTTCACCGGCCTCGCGCCAGAGCGGATGACCGATATCCATCGGCGCCGGCTGCAACACCCGGCGCAGCGCCGGCGCCTCGGGCAGACGTTCGGAAATCAGACTGATCAGGGCCCGATGGAAATCGTAGCCACGCCGGCGTGGCGCCTCGAGCAGCATCAGACTGCCCACATGCATCGGCGTACCTGCGGCTTCGAGATACAGGAAGCCGGCATCCAAGCCGCTCAGCGGTCGCAATCGCGTGGCCATCGGGGCGCTCCTTATCGAGCCTCAAGCATACTGGTGCAGCGCCAAAGTTCGGCCTAGCGGCTGCACTCAGAGCCTCTCCCGCCAGACCGCAGCACCGAGAAAGATCAGGCGCAGCTGACGGACAAAATTATCAACCAGTTCGCGCTCCGCGCGCGGCGCCTTGGGCGGCAGATCGAGAATATCGGTGGCGGCATTGATCATCGTCGTCACCACCAGACCACAGAGCATGCGCAGGGTCTCGCTGGACAACGCCGGCAACAGCCCCAGCGCACGCATGTCCTGGACCATCTCGGCAGCAAAGTGCGACTCCTCGGCGCGGATCGCTGTTCTGATCACCGGCGAGCCACCGCCGCGTTCGCCTGCGATGAACAGAAAATGCAGGCGATGCGACTCCACATGCTGTTTGTAGATCAGCACCGATTTGCGCAGCATATCGGTCAGCGGGACCCCGTCGCGGCGCACATCTCGCAGCAGATGACGCAGGGTCACTCCGCTCTGCTCGACCAGCGCCAGCCCGAGCTCATCGAGATCGCGAAAATGCCGGTAGAACGATGCCGGCACCACGCCCGCGGCGCGCGTCACCTCGCGCAGACTCAGACTCGAGAAGCCGCGTCCCGCGCCCATCAGATCAAGCGCGCCGGCCATCAACTGGCCCCGCGTCAGCTGTTTGCGCGCCTCCCGCGAGGGCGCCGTGGGCGCAATGGGCATTGGATCTTCGCTGCGCGATTTGGCGGTGGGGCGGCGCGGCTGCAGACGAGTCATATGAGTTCCGGAAGCCACGTCCGGCCAGTATAGCGGGCTGCTGGTGCTTGGCTGGCGCAGCAGCGAGGGCCCCAGTGGGTTGACAGCTCCGCAATGTTGAGTAAACGTATGTTCACTCAACGGAGAAGTGTCATGCCCGCCCTGGCCAATAGCCAAGCCAAGAAACGCCGCGCCTGGTATCAGTCGACCTGGCTGCGGCCATTCAATGATCTCGCCGCGCTGGATGGCTTGCTGCAACGGGTGCAGCCGCGTGCATCGCTTCAGGAAATCCGCGCGCGGGTTGAGCGCGTAATCGACGAGACCGCGGACACGCGAACCTTTGTGCTGCGCGCCAACAGGCATTGGCCGGGCCACCGCGCCGGCCAGCATGTGCTGGTCGATGTCGAGGTGGATGGTCGACGTCTGCAGCGCTGTTTCAGTCTGTCGGCGGCACCGGGGCGGCGCGGGAAACTGCAGATCACCGTGAAACGGCAACGCGCTGATGGCGTCAGCGCATGGATGAACAGTCGCCTGCAGGCCGGAGATGTCCTGCGCCTGAGTGCGCCGTTTGGCGACTTTGGCTGCGATATTCCAGAATCCGCGCCGTTGCTGATGATCAGCGCCGGTAGTGGCATTACTCCGATGATTGCCCTGCTTGAAACACTCGCGGCAGGTGCCACGGCGCGCGACATCGTGTTCGTGCACAGCTGTCGCAACCGGGATCAGTTGATACTTGCCGGGCAACTTCAAAACGCAGTGTCACAACTGCCAGGACTTCGACTGCACCTGCAGTTCAGCGACGGACAAGGCCGTCTGGACGCGAAAGCTTTGCGCACAGTCGTACCCGATTTCGCCCGGCGCCACACCCTGGCCTGCGGGCCCGGTGGTTTCAATCAGTGGATCGCCGAGCTCTATGGCGAGCATGGCATCCAGCACCAGCTGGAACTCGAAAGGTTCTCGGCAGCTGTGCGGGAGCTGGACCACAACGACGCCGCAGCGCAGACCGTAACCTGCGATCTAACTGAACAATCGTTCACCGCCTTGCCGGGTCAAAGCCTGCTCGCCGCCGCGGAATCAGCCGGGCTCAGCCCGCGCCATGGCTGCCGGGTCGGCATCTGTCGCAGCTGCCAATGCCGCCGGATCAGTGGCTGCAGCGAGAACCTGCTGACCGGCGAAATCTGCGATGAACCGGACCAACTGATCCAACTGTGCATTTCGAGCGCCCGCTCAGCCCTGACGCTGGAGATCCGACAGATATGAACACCAATACCACCGCTTCGCCCGCGATCACTCGTGCCGAGCTGGATCGCAGCCAGATAGCAGCCCTGCAGGACGATCTCGATGCCCTGCGCCGCGACGTGCTGGCAAGGCGCGGCGCGCAGGATGCCCGCCACATCCATCGTGCGGTGCAAGGCGCGCGCGGCGCGGCCATCGCCGGTCGCGGCCTGCTGATGTTTGGCTGGGGCCCGATCAGCTGGATCGCCGGCGTGATGTCGCTGGCCCTGGCCAAGATCCTCGAGAACATGGAGGTCGGTCACAACGTCATGCACGGCCAATATGACTGGATGAATGATCCCACGCTCAATTCGCAGAGCTACGACTGGGACATCGTCTGCGCCGGCGATCACTGGCGGCATTCGCACAATGTCGAGCACCACAACCACACCAATATTCTCGGCAAGGACCACGACTACGGCTACGGCATGCTGCGCCTGACTGAGCGGCAACGCTGGACTCCGGCTGCCCTGCTGCAACCAATCTGGTACCTGCTGCTCGCCATCAACTTCCAGTGGGGCGTTGCCGTGCACGACATCAAGATCGGTCGATTCGTGAAGGGCCGCATGGATCGGGCAGAATTTCGCGAGCGCATGCGCCCCTTCGTGAAGAAGGCCAGCCGTCAGCTGTTCAAAGACTACGTTCTGTTCCCGGCGCTGGCGTTCTGGCAGTGGCCGCGCGTCCTGCTCGGCAATCTGCTGGCCAACCTGATCCGCAATCTGTGGACCAATGCGATCATCTTCTGCGGCCATTTCACCGAGCACGCGCACGTCTTCAGCCGCGCTGAAACCGCCAACGAAACCCGCGGCGACTGGTATCTGCGGCAGATCCAGGGCTCGAGCAATCTCGAAGGCGGCCCCTGGTTTCACCTGCTGACCGGGCATCTGAGCCATCAGATCGAGCACCATCTGTTCCCCGACCTGCCGGCACCGCGCTACGCCGAAATTGCGCCGCAGGTACGCGCCATCTGCGCGCGCTATGGCATCCATTACAACAGCGGCGGCTTCTGGTCGCAGTATGCCGGCGTGCTCAAGCGCATCCTCGTCCATGCATTCCCGACGCGGCCACGGCACCTGCAGGCAGCCAGCGAAAACAGCTGAACGAGCACGGCCAGCGGAATCGCGTGATAATGCTGCTTCGGTGAACCAAGCCGGTACGGACAGCAGGCGCAATGATTCAGCTGATTGGATTCGATGGCGACGATACGCTTTGGCACAGTGAAGGCTATTACCAGCAGGCACAGGCCGAGTTTGAGACCTTGCTGGCGAAGTATGTCGATGTGCAGGACAGCCGCTTGCACGAGCGTCTGCTGGCGGTGCAAAAAGCCAATCTGAAAGTGTTCGGTTATGGCGCGCGCAGCATGATGATCTCGATGATCGAGGCCGCGATCGCGATCACCGACGAGCGCATCAGCGCGCGCGATGTGCACCGCCTGGTCGAAATCGGCAAGGGTGTGCTGCAGCATCCCGTCGAAGTACTGCCCGGAATCCGCGAGGCAGTCGAGGCCGTTGCTGCCGATTTTCCGCTGGTATTGATCACCAAGGGCGATCTCTTCCATCAGGAGGCCAAGGTGCGCCGCTCGGGGCTGGACGATCTCTTTCGCCGGATCGAGATCGTCTCGGAGAAAGACAACAATACCTATGCGCGGGTGCTCAGCGAGTTCGATCTGGCGCCCGGCGCCTTCGTGATGGTCGGCAATTCATTGCGCTCGGATATCGAGCCGGTGGTCCGCCTGGGTGGCTGGGGGATTCATATGCCCTACGCGGTGACCTGGGCGCACGAGATGGAAAATGACCTCGACGCCTCCGATCCACGCGTGCGATCGGTGAACTCGGCCGCAGAAATTCCGTCGGCAATACGCGAGATCACCGCACTGGGCCGCAGCGGCGGCTGAGCAAGAACCCGCACGACACAAGTCGTACGGAAAATCTGCGCTGCGGACGGCAATCCTGCCGCGGCCCACAGAACCTGATCAGCGCAACTGTTCCCAGAGGAAACGATAGGCCAGCGCCGTCATGAAGGCCGACTGCCGATTGTTCGCCGCGCCACCGTGGCCGCCTTCGATGTTCTCGTAGTAGCGCACATCATGACCCTGGGCCAGCATCAGGGCAGTCATCTTGCGCGCGTGACCGGGATGCACGCGATCATCGCGGGTCGAGGTAGTGAACAGCGTCGGCGGATACTTCGTGGCCTTTTTCACGTTGTGATACGGCGAAAAGGTCTCGATGAATTTCCATTGCTCGGCGTCATCGGGATCACCGTACTCGCCCATCCACGAGGCACCAGCGAGCAGGGTGTGATAACGCTTCATGTCGAGCAACGGAACCTGGCAGACGATCGCGCCAAACAGATCGGGGCGCATGGTCAGCATATTGCCCATCAGCAAGCCACCATTGGAACCACCCTGGATACCGAGGTGCGGCGTGCTGGTGACTTTGCGTTCGATCAGATGCTCGGCGACGGCGATGAAATCCTCGTAGGCGCGATGCCGATTGGCCTTCAGCGCGGCCTGATGCCAGGCCGGGCCGAACGCGCCACCACCGCGGATATTGGCAACGACAAACACGCCGCCCTGCTCCAGCCATGCCTTGCCCGCTGTCGCGCTGTAGTTCGGCACCATCGAGACTTCAAATCCACCGTAGCCGTAGAGCAGGGTTGGGCTCTTGCCGTCGAGTTTGAGCTTGGCCGAGGCCACTTGGAAATAGGGAACCCGAGTGCCATCCCTGGACTTCGCCTCGTGCTGGGTCACTTCGAGCCCGGCCGCATCGAAATAGGCAGGCAATTGCTTGAGCTTCTCCGGCTTTGCGGCTCCGACCCTGCCAAGGTACAGGCTGGTCGGGGTCACGTAATCGGTGATGGTCAGAAAGTAGTCGTCCGAGGCTTCGTCATCCACGGCGCTGACGCCAATCGTGCCGAACTCGGGCAGACCCGCGATAGCCTCGCGGCTCCACTTGCCGTCCTGGCGAGTGAGTACGTAAAGACGATTGCGCACATTGTCCAGCTCATTGAGCAGGATGTGATTGAGGGTCGGACTGAAACCCGCCAGTGAAGTACGAGCCGTGGGCTTGAACAACACCTCGAACTTGCGTTCACCGGCCAGGAATGCCTCGAAATCGGCGGCGAGCAAGGCACCGGCCGGCCAGGTCTTTCCACCCACCGTCCAGTCTTCGCGCAGATTGATCAGCAGACTGTCGCGGAATACGCTGGCCTCGGCGCTGTCCTGTTTCTCGATGCGGATCGACTTGCCATCGCGCAGCAGGAAAAGTTCATTGGTATAGAAGGTGATGGCACGGGAAATGAGGTCGCGCTCGAAGCCTTTGCTGTGGTCGCGGAACGCAACCACGGCAATGTCTTCCGGCTTGCCTTCATAAACCAGGGTCGCGGCGCTGAGCGGGGTGCCGCGCTGCCAGCGCTTGACGATGCGCGGATAACCCGACTCGGTCATTGAGCCGGCGCCAAAATCGGTCGCTACATAGAGGCTATCCGCATCGATCCAGCCGGCACTGCTCTTGGCCTCGGGCAGACTGAAGCCGCCCTCGACGAAGCTCCTGGTTTCGAGATTGAATTCGCGCTTCACATCGGCATCGGCACCACCGCGCGACAGCGAGACCAGGCAATGGCGGTAGTCGGGCTTCAGGCAATCGCTGCCATGCCAGACCCAGTTCTCATTTTCCTTTTTCGACAGGGCATCCAGATCCAGCACGGTTTCCCAGTTCGGCTCGGCCTTGCGGTACTCGGCCAGCGTGGTCCGCCGCCAGACGCCGCGCTCATGGCTGGCATCGCGCCAGAAGTTGTAATAGTGCTCACCCATCTTGCCGACGTAGGGGATCCGTTCGTTCGAATCGAGGATCGTCAGCAGATCCTTCTCGAGCTTGGCAAACGCCTTGCCATCGGCGAGCTCGGCGGTGCTCTCGGCATTGCGCGCACGCACCCAGTCGAGCGCCTTGTCGCCGCCGACATCCTCCAGCCAGAGATAGGGGTCACTGGAATCAGTAGCGTTTTCGGCGTGGGCAACAATCGGGATCAGGGTCATGGCAGCAATCAGGGCAAACGGTATCAGGCGCATGGCAGGCGTTCTCGATCAGTCCGTGGCGACAGCACAGAATAGCCCGACCGGTGCGCCGACTCATGGGCCGAAGGTCAGGATGCCTACTGCGCTCCCGGGAAGCTGTCGACATACTTGATGGTGAAGTCGGGAAAACTGTCGACCATCTGGATCTTGTAGTCGGGAAAACTGTCGACGATCTGCCAGCGCCCGGCGCGATCGGGAAAACTGCTCACCTTCTGCACGTGCAGGTCGGCGAAACTGTCGACCAGCTTGACCTTGTAGTCGGGAAAGCTGCTGACCAGCTGGATGCGACCGAAAATCTGCGCGACATCCGGTCGCTCCGCGGCCGAACCCGGCAGCACGGCAGCGACAGCCAGCAGCAACGCTATCGTCAAATTCTTCATCGCCCTGCTCCCTGCAAACGCCCGGAATGCTAGCGGAACCGGCAGATCGGCGCTGAATCTGCCAAATGGACGGATGAACGCCACACCGTCACGATCTACAATCCGGCCACAGGCCGCCGCCACGCTGGGGTCTCGTCGGCCAAAGCGGCGTCGATGGTCTGCCGCGATCTGCCCAGGTTCGATTCGGGAGTGCGCAATGCGGCATCAACTGGTTTTCGCGGTTCTGTTTCTGGCGGGGTCTGCACTCGATGCCGCGACCTATCAGGTCGGCCCAGCGCATCCTCCGAACACCACACTCGCGTTGTTGTTCACCAATGTCGATCTCGAACCTGGCGACATCGTCGAGGTCCAGGGCGGTGTGATCTATGACGTCGGCACGCCGGGGCTGGTCATGACTGACAGCGACAGCGGCGCGCTTGGCAATCCGGTGATCCTGCGCGGCATGCCGGTGGGCGGACAGCGCCCGCATCTGCGCGGCGGCACCAATACCATCGAGTTCCGCTCCTCCAACCACGTCGTCTTCGAGAATTTCGAGGTCAGCGGCACCGGCACGACCACCACCGGCACCTTCCGCTGCATCTATCACCATGCCCACGACATCACCATCCGCAATGTCATCGTGCACGACTGTCCGCGCCACGGCATTCTGGGGGCTGATACCGACTCGGGCTCGCTGACGGTCGAGTATTCGGAAATCCGCAACAGTGGATCGAACCAGGGCCAGCACGCGATCTACATGGCGACCGATCAGATCACCTATCCGGGCGCGGTGTTCCGTCTGCAATACAGCTACCTGCACGATTCCCGCTTTGGCGACAGCGGCGAAGGCGGAAACCTGATCAAGAGCCGCGCCGAGCGCAACCAGATCTATTGCAACTGGCTGGAAGACGCCTACTACCACGAACTTGAGCTGATCGGCCCGGATCCCTGCTCAGGTTGCCAGCAACCCGGCTGGACCGATGCCACCGCGCGCGAAGACTCCGATGTCGTCGGCAATGTCATCGTGCACACCTCGGATTTCGGCTCGGTGTTGCGCCTCGGCGGCGATAATACTGGTGCCAGCTACGGGCGCTATCGGTTGGTCAACAACACCATCGTGCGCATCGGGGGTGCCGAGAGCGAGTCGACCATTTTCCGGCTGTTCGACGACATACTTTCGGTCGAGATGCACAACAACATCATCTGGCGTGACACCGGCAATGTCCGCGCGGTGCGCGAGGTCGAGGCGCTCTGGGTCGCCGGTTCGCAGGTCAGCGGCAGCAACAACTGGATCAAGTCGGGCGCGACTTTCTTGCCGGCAACCTGGACCAATACCCTACAGGGCAGCCTGCCCGGTTTCAGCAATGCCGGCGCGTTTGATTTCAGCCTCGGCAGTACCAGCGCGGCGCTCGACAATGCCGGTCCAGCGACACCCGGTTTTGGCAGCGACTACCACCTGCCCTCACTGCTGTTTCCACCCGTGCTGCATCCACCACAACGTACCCGGATCGCGGTCGGCAGCATTCCGCCAAGACCAGTGAACGGCGTGCTGGATCGCGGCGCCCTGGAACGCGCCAATGACGACGTCAGCTTTGCCGACGGATTCGAATGATCGTCGGCGCCATACGAACACAATGCAGCGCCGGAAAATCCCCTCGCTCAGGAACCGTCGGCGCGCCGCGCTTCAACGCCGGTCAAACGTCCTCCGGCGACGCTGATCGATAGTTCGATCGAGCGGCAGCAGACCTGACAATCTTCGATGCAGACCTGTTCGCCCTGGGTCAGATCGAGCGCACTGTCGTACACACCACCGCAATGCGGGCAGCTGACCCGGACGAATTGACTCAGCGGCGAAAAACGCCGATCGCGTCCGGTCTCGATGACCGGGTCCAGCCCATAGCGTCGATCCGTATCTTCTAAGGCCGGCACCGAACCATTGATCTGCTTGCTCATGTTCACTCCCGCGGTATCTTTCGGGGCGGTATGTCGATCGTACTCCCGATCCGCTGGCATGACAGCACCGTAGTCACAATCCATCGCAGTCTCTCGGCGCGATGAGTCAGGCCGCGCGCGGATTGAAGACCAGACTGCAACAGGTGACCGCGCCCTCGGCCTTCTGCAGTTCGGAGACATCGACCAGCAAGCTGGCGATGCCCTCTGCCGCCAGCCGCTCGCTGGTGCGCGGGAAGCAATCCGGATAGATCAGGCGATCGCCAATGCGCAGGGTATTGGCGGCGTGCGGCTCGGAAGGATCGATGGCGATGCTGCGAAAGGATGCAAAGGCAGCGACATCAATCCACTCCGGCTGGATCAGCAGCAGACCATCGGCAACGCAGGTCACCGCCGATTTCAGATGCAGGCAGTCGCGGATCGCCACGGCCTCAACCCGGTAGTCCCATGGCGCCAGCAGTTTGCGCAGTTGCTCGATCGCAGCAGGATTGCTGCGCCCGGACAGACCGACATACAGCGTCCGGCCGATTCGCATGACGTCGCCACCATCGAGGGTGCCGGGTTCCTTGATATGCAGCAGCGGCCGGTGGCCGGCCAGCACCTGCGCGATCGACGCCGATTCGGCGCGCCGCGACTCGGCGCCGGAGCGGGTCATCACCGCGACTTCGTCGAGCACGATGGCCATATCCTCGACAAACACGCAGTCGGCAAGCTCGGCCTCAGCGGGCAATTCGATCACCTTGCAGCCCAGGGCGCGCAAGGCCTCGACATAGACGGCGTGCTGGCGCGCGGCCAGTGGCAAGTCGATCTCCTGGCGCTCGACATGGCTCAGCGCGCAATGCGCCATGGCTGGGCTGACCTGGCGGGTGACGGCAATCGGCATGGTGCGGAATCCTCGGCAAGGTGGCGGTCGGGCGGACTCGCATCCGCCCGGTCATCTGGGATCTTCTGAACGAATCCGGAGCCGCGATAGCCCCCTGAGTCAGGGGGCAAAAAACCGCAGGATTTTGACCAGCTCCGCTGTTGGACGCGGGTGCATGGCAAGCGAAGCCGGGTCGCGAAGACGATGTGGTGATTTATTCAGAGGTTGCCTGGTGACTATGGCCCATGCCCGACTTTGGGCAATGGCAGACCGCGGTCGGGCCGAATTGCACGCCGAAGGTCTGGCCGTCAGCGTGACGTTGCCAGTAGAACTCGGGCGCTGGACGGGCCCGACCACCGACCTCGGCCATATCGGCGTCGATATCAAACAGACGTCCATTGACCATCACATAGCGGGTATCGATGGTCGCCTGGATGCGTTCGAGCGGATTGCTGTTGAGCACCACCAGATCGGCCTTCTTGCCGACCTCCAGCGAGCCGAGCTCGGCGCCAAATCCGATGCTGTCGGCGCCATCGAAGGTCGCTGCGCGCAGGGCTTCCCAATTGCTGAATCCGCCCTGGGTGAGCGACCAGGTTTCCCAGTTCAGCGACATCCCTTGCAGCTGACCATGACCACCGGTCTGGATACGGACGCCGGCGTCACGCAGCTTTTTCGCAGAGCGAGCGACTTCGATGTGGTGGTAGTCCCAGTCCGGCGCGGTCTCGCGGCGGATGCTGCGTGCCTGCAAGGTCTCGCGCGGGAAGAAGCGCTGCAGTTTCTTGTCTTCCCAGACGTTGTCCCGCGCGTACCACCAGAATTCGCCGCTCAGCCCACCATAGGAAACCACCAGGGTTGGCGTATTCCGCACATCGGTGCCGCGCCAGAGTTCCACAACATCGCGGTAGAGCGGCGCCACCGGCAGATTGTGTTCGATCGTGGTCGCACCATCGAGGATCATCGGCAGATTGTGGAACAGGGTCGAGCCGCCCTCTTCGACTACGAGCATGCCGAGTTCGCGTGCTGCCTGATTCACCTGCTGGTGCTGATCGCGACGCGGCTGGTTGTAGCTCTTGACGCTGAATGCGCCCAAAGCCTTCATTCGGCGCAGATGCGAGCGTGCATCGTCGAGCGAGTCGATGGTCGCTTTGAAATCGCCATCGGCGCCATAGAGGATGGTACCGGTAGAAAACATGCGCGGACCGACCATCGCTCCGGCCTGCACCAGCTCGGCCTGCGAAAACACGAACTCGCTGGTCGCCGAGGGATCGTGCGCCGTGGTGATGCCGAATGCGAGATTGGCGTAGTAGGCCCAATTTTCCTGAGGAACCACGCCGCCGCCAAAGTTGGCGACATGGGCGTGCGCGTCAACGTAGCCGGGCACAATGGTTTTACCAGCGACATCGATGCGCCGTGCCGATTCGGGGATGGCGATGTCGGCGCGCGGACCGATTGCCTGGATGCGGTCGCCGACGATGACGATGCTGCCATCCTCGATGACTTCTTCGGTGTTTTCGGAGTCACGCATGGTGACGATACGCGCACCGACCAGGGCCACTGTATCGGCGGGCGCATCGCTGGCCAGCTTCAGCCCGACAGGGATGCCCTTGGCGGATTGGGGCTTGGGCAGTTCCTTGGGAGCGCCCGGAAGAAAGGCGAAGAGTTCCTTGAGCTCGCGGCTGAAGTATTCATCACCAACCATCCAGTGCAGGCTGCGCGCGTCCTGACTCCAGTGCAGATACGAGCCGACGTCCTGACTGACGCGGACCACCGGTACGCCGGTCAGATCCTTCGACAGCGCCACGCTATTGCCCGTGGTCGGCATCGGCGCGACATAGGCGTTGAACAGTTCGGTAAACGCTACCCACTTGCCATCCGGGCTGATACTCACCAGGTCCGGATACTTGAGATTGAACACCTCGCGCGGCTGCTCGCCATTGAGGCCGACTGACATCAGTTTCTTGCTGAGTCCGCCGCCGGTGAAATAGTAGACGCGGCTGCCATCGGCGTTGAACTGCGGCGCCTCACCCTCATTGGCGATCCGGATCGACGGGCCACCAGCGGCGGGCATCAGATGGATACCACGCTCGTTCGCCCACAGGCTGCCGGTCAGGCCACCGCCGCCGGTCTTGCTGTAGACAATCTGGCTGGCGTCGGGTGAATAGCGCGGGCTGTAGTAAAAACCCGGCGTGCGGGTCAGCGCACGATCACCGCCGCTGACGAGATCGCGCTCGCGAATGGTCACCAGTCCGGCATCGCTCCAGGTCGTATAGAGCAACTTGCTGCCATCGGCACTGAAGCTCGGCTGATATTCGTAGACGCCTTCGAGCGCGGTCAATCGGCTCGGCGTTCCGGCAGGCAGCGATTTTCGATAGAGATGACCGACCGCGTGAAAGATCAGGCTCTTGCCATCCGGACTGGTCGCCACATCGCGGATCATCTTCGGTGCAAATTCGCCATCGGCAAGCTTGCGCTGGAAACGCAGCGGCGCGGTCACGGTCTGCGCGACTTCGGCACGGAATGGAATTGCCGTTGGTACACCCGTGGCGGCATCGACACGCCAGAGCTTGCCCTGCGCCCAGATCACCAGGGCCGACGAATCCGGCAGCCAATCGTAGTTGGCATACGGGCCAAATACCGCCCAGGCTTCCTGCATATCGTGGCTGAGGCCATCCCAGAGCGGACGCACGGCGCCAGACTCCAGGTCGATCAGCTGCAGCACGGTCTTGTCGCGCACGCGCTTGACGAAGGCCAGCGACTTGCCATCGGGCGAAGGCTCGGGACGTACCGCGCCGCCTGGCGTTGCAATCACATTGTCGAACTCACCGGTGCTCCGATCCAGCCGTCGGATCGCATAGACGAGATCATGCACATTCTTGTTGTACTGGAAGGTCGGTCCGCGACTTACGTCTTCGGAGAAATACACGTAGCGACCATCCGGCGACAGCGCCGGCTCGCCCTGGTCCTGCTGATCATTCTTCTGCTTGGTCAGCTGCAGTCCATCGCCGCCGCTGCGGTGGAACATCCACAACTCGCCCGCGCCGAGCGAGCGCTCACCGGTGAAATGCTTGCGCGCAATCAGGTACTGGCCGTCAGGCGTCCACACCGGATTGTTCATCAGCCGGAATTTCTCCTTGCTGATCTGCACCGCCGCGCTGCCATCGACCGCCATGCGCCAGAGGTTGTTGCCACCACCACGATCCGAGGTGAATGCGATTTCCTTGCCATCGGGCGAAAAGCGCGGCTGGACGTCAAAGGCCGGGCCGCCGGAGATCAATTTGGCGTCGCCGCCTTCGATCGGCAGCAGGTAGAGGTCGCCAAGCAGATCAAACACGATCTGCTTGCCATCCGGGCTGACATCCAGATCCATCCAGGTGCCTTCGTCGGTGCTGAATGCGATTTTTTTGGTCGGACCGTGCGCGGCCGCCACATCCCAGGCCGGCGGCTCGTCCTTCTTGGCGGCAGCATGAATATTGAAAGCGGCGCAGGCCAGCGCGGCAGCAGCGGAAACCAGCAGAATCTTGCGCATTGATATCCCCAAAATAGCCGGAACAAGGTCTTGAGACGGGCCGGCTTTCCTGAGCGGAGCCGGTCACCAGCAACAGCCAACCGTAGCGAATTCCTGCTGTTTTGGCCATCGGCCGGAAGGCAGGGGGTGCCGCCACGCAGCGGGTGCAGGCGATCGGGTGTTGCCGGATTGCATGGGCAGATCGGCTTCGACACATCCTTCAGGCGCATTGCGCTTAAACTCGACCCCTGGCTCCACAGAATGCGGTGAAACAGATGAAGCAGAAATTCTCCAAGAACTTTGCACGACTCGCCCTGGTGCTGCTGGTCGCGGTACTCGCCGCCTGCGGTGGACGCGAGATCAAGCGGGTCAACCCGCCCCAGGTATCGATCCAGAAGCTCGAACTGCAGTCGGGCCGGCACATCGTCATGGATCTGCGCGTACACAATCACAGCGACGTGCCGATGCGCATTGCCGGGCTGGATCTGGGTTTGCAATTGGCCAGTCGCGAGGCCACTCGCATTGAGCTCAGCCCCGACATCAACGTATCGCCGCACACGGCCGAGCTCGTGAGCTTCCGCTTCCAACCCGGCGATGACATCGCCGCGGCGTTCGAACGCGCCCTGCAGTCGGGCATCACCTATCGACTGCGCGGAGAAGTGCGCAGCAGCGAGCCGCGACGCACGGACACCGTGGAATTCGATGGCCGGCTCAATCCGGTGCCGGGCAAGCCCGGTGAATTTCGCTGACACCAACTCGGCTGCGCTCGCGTTCCTGATGACGCCCTTGTTCCCCTGCATCTGCACGCCATCGAGCGTGCGCCCCTGATCACGGAGATCCATCCATGAGTCGCTACACCGCCCCCTTGCGTGAAATGCGTTTCGTCCTGTTTGATGTGCTTCAGGCCGAGCAGGTATTTGCGCGACTGGAACGAACCGAACATGCCAGTCGCGATTTGATTGACGCCGTGCTGGATGAAGGCGCGCGCTTCAATGAACAGGTCCTGGCACCGCTCAACAAGACCGGCGATGAAGAGGGCTGCCACTGGGACAACGGCGAAGTGCGTTCGCCGAAGGGCTTCAAGGAAGCCTATGCGCAGTTCGTCGAGGGTGGCTGGAGCGGATTGACCGCGCCCGAGGAATTCGGCGGCCAGTATCTGCCCGAAGTGATCGGCGCCGCGTTCAAGGAGATGATCGATGCCGCCAATCTGAGTTGGGGCACCTATCCCCTGCTCTCGCATGGCGCCACCGAATCGCTGCGCCAGGTCGGCACCGACTGGCAGAAGGAAGTCTTTCTCAAACCGATCGTCGAAGGACGCTGGACCGGGACGATGTGCCTGACCGAGCCGCACTGCGGATCGGATCTCGGCCTGCTGAAGACCAAGGCCGAAGCCAATGCGGATGGCAGCCATCGCATCAACGGTACCAAGATCTTCATCACCGCGGGCGAACACGACATGACCGCCAACATCGTGCATCTGGTGCTCGCGCGCCTGCCCGATGCGCCGCCCGGCGTGCGCGGCATTTCATTGTTCATCGTGCCGAAATTCCGCGTCAGTCGAGAGGGTGTTGTCGGTGCGCGCAATGAAGTCAGCTGCGGCTCGATCGAGCACAAGATGGGCATCAAGGGCTCGGCCACTTGTGTGATGAACTTCGATGGCGCCGAGGGCTATTTGATCGGCGAGCCCAACAAGGGTCTGGCCGCGATGTTCCTGATGATGAACAGCGCCCGCCTCGCAGTCGGGCTGCAGGGACTGGGGCTGATGGAACGCGCCTGGCAGAACTCGCTGGCCTATGCGCGCGATCGCCTGCAGGGGCGCTCGTTGACTGGACCCAAGCGTCCCGACAAACCCGCCGATCCTCTGGTCGTGCACCCGGATATCCGGCGCATGCTGTTCACCCAGAAGGCCCTGATCGAACCCGGTCGCGCCCTCGCTTATCGGACCGTGATGCTGGTCGATGAGGCCGAGCGCTCGAGCGATCCGGAAGCGCGCAAGCGCGCCGATGAACTGCTCGGATTCCTCACGCCGATCGTCAAGGCCAGCCTGACCGAATTCGCCAATGAATGCTGCTATCACGCACAGCAGATTTTCGGTGGTCATGGCTATATTCGCGAATGGGGCATGGAGCAACTTTCACGCGACGCGCGCATCACCACGGTGTATGAGGGCACTACGGGTATCCAGGCGATGGACCTGATCGGACGCAAGGTATTGCAGCTGCAGGGTGCCGGGCTCAAGTTGTTCGGCGCCGAGATCGGAGCCTTCTGCGCCGAAAACGTGACCAATGCCCTGCTCGCCGAATTCATCGAGCCACTTGCGCGACTGACCCAGGAGTGGATGGAGCTCACCCTCGCTGTCGGCAAGGCGACGCAGGCCAATCCCGATGACTCGGGAGCCGCCGCGCATGATTACCTTTTTTATTCCACGTACACCGCCTACGCCTATTACAGCGTGCGCCTGCTCGCCGCCGCGGCCAACCAGCCCGAGGATTTCCGCACCGCCAAGCTCGCCAATTCGCGCTTCTATTTCCAGCGCATCCTGCCGCGCGCACACGCCCATGCCGCAGCGATCCGATCCGGCAGCGCCAATCTGATGAGCCTGCCCGAGGAGTTGTTCGTCTAGTCAGCGGCGAACCGGTGCGCGCTGCCGCGCAGTCCGGACGCTGTCGCTGATACGTATCAGTCGTGTCGATTGCTGTTGCCAAAAAAAAAGCCGGAGTGCATCCCGACGTATCGGGAATCCACTCCGGCTCGATTGGCGCTGACTGCGCCGCGCAGTTACAGCTTACGACGCAGGGCCATGGTCAAGGCTGCGAACAGCAACAGGCTTCCACCAAGGGCAAACCACGGCAATACACCCGCCGTACTCGGCAGTCGCGCCGGCATCGTGCTGCGATCATTCATTGCAAGCGCGGGGGCGGGTGCGGCTGGCGCGGCATACACGGGCGCGGGTGGCGGGGGCGGTGTCCGTGCGATCGGCGGCGCGACCCGGACAAAGCGCTCAGTGACCACGGCTGGACGGGTGGCGTAACCGTACTCGCCCTCCGGAACGTAGAGGTTGAGCCTGTCGGTGCTGGCCAGCTTATCGAATTCGGTGGCGCGATCATTGATGTAAGCGACCTGGCCCGGCGCCGGCTCCATGGCGACTTCGTCGATTTCCCGGTCACGTTTGTCGCGGACGCTGAACACTACCAGGCCATCGGGCTGCACCTTGACGAAACGTGCGGCCAAACGAGCCCAGGTCTCGCCTTCGGCATTGACCGCTTCCTGGCAGGCATCGACAACACGCGGATGATCACGCAGCATGTCGGCGTGCCACATGAAATCGTCGCAGGTGGCCGGCTGCGTGCGTTTGACTGGGAAGTCGGTCGGCGTCTGCTGGGCCGACAGAACGCCTGCGACCGCAAGGCCGATCAGGGTCAGGGTAAAGCGGGTGACGTTGCTGTTCTTCATGGCAATCTCCTTTGGGGCTATGAACGAAATCCGGTCGCCACCGCACGCACGATGAAGCGCTGCGGTGCATGACCGACGAAATAGAACGGATAACAGGTGACCAGGGTGAGTTCGGCGGCGCCGGAGTCGGCGAGTACGCCGACTTCACTTGGCTCGACGATTGAAAGCTCGGCGACGCGATAGCGGTCCGTGCCATTCAATGATTCGAGTTCGATCAGGTCGCCGACGGCAACATCCTTGAGGCTACGAAAGAAACTATCGCGATGCGCCGCGATTCCGACGTTGCCGACACTCCCCGGGCTGGCTGTGCCGTCAATCCAACCAGCGCCGTGCAGCAACACCGATTCGTCGGTACCGGTGCCGACTGGAACCTCAAGGCTCAGACGGGGAATGCGCAGCACCGCGACCGGTATTTCCGCCAATCCATGTGCCACGGTCGATCTGTTCCCGGGCTCAAGCTCAGTCGATTCGGAATCGATGCGAAGGTCCGTTTGAATAGCAGGCATCGTCGACGCCAAAGCGGACGGTTCCGCGATGTGATCGAGCTTCCAACCTGCAAAGTTCTCCAGGTCCCGCTGGCGCTTGGATTCCCCCCAGGCCTGGCCGCCAAAATACAGCGCAAGCATCATTGCGCCGATCAGCCAGAACCACTTTTCCATGCTTTTCATGTCGCCACGGGGCCTGTAAAACTAGAACACACTGTGCGTGCACCGGGCCGCGGCGTCTGTGCGTCAGCGTACCTAGCGCGACGCGCGGACCGCCCCACAGGAGAGCTCTTTCCCAAAGGACGTCTCGATGAGATGACTTGCGCTTCCGTAGGGCATCTCTGTGAGATGCCGCGCTCTCCTGTAGGGCATCTCAGTGAGATGCCATGTTGAACCCACCGCGACGATGAGACGGCATTCACAGACTTGCCCTACAACACGACGCTCTCTTGTAGGGCATCTCTGTGAGATGCCAACGCAACACCACCGCGGGGTTGGGACGGCATCTCACAGAGATGCCCTACATAAAGGCACAATGCCAACGCAACACCACCGCGGGGTTGAGACGGCATCTCACAGAGATGCCCCACATGAAGACAATCAGCGCGCCGGCAATACAACGACCTTTCCGGTCACCTGGCGCGCCTGCAGCGCTTCGAGTGCCGCCGGCGCTTCGGCCAGAGCATAGCGTGCCGAAATCAGCGGTTTGATTTTTCCGGCGCGTAGCCAGGAAAACAGTTGCGCCATGTTCGCCGCATTGGTTTCCGGTTCGCGACGGACAAATTCGCCCCAGAACACGCCGAGCATCGCACTGCCCTTGAGCAGGATGAGATTGATCGGGATCTGCGGGATGTCACCAGCCGCAAATCCGACCACCAGATAACGCCCGCGCCAGCCGACACTGCGCAACGCAGGCTCGCTATACGCGCCGCCGACCGGATCGTAGACGATGTCGACGCCGCGGCCGGCGGTGATTGCCTTGAGGCGTTCACGCAGGTCCTCGCGACTGTAGTCGATCAGCTCATCGGCGCCGTGCGCATTCGCCACCGCCAACTTGCCCGCCGTCGAGGCCGCAGCGATCACCCGCAGTCCCATCAATTTGCCGATCTCCACCGCGGCAAGGCCCACGCCTCCGGCCGCGCCGAGCACCAACAGGGTTTCGCCAGCCTGCGCCAGCGCGCGATCCTTCAATGCGTGCAGTGAGGTGCCGTAGGTCATCGTCATGCTGCCGGCGATCTCAAGTTCGGCATCACTCAGGCCCGCGGGTAGTGCGGCCACGAGTGCGGCATCGACAACGGCCTGTTCGGCGAAGGCCCCAGAGATGCTCAGCGCAACCACCTTGTCGCCCGGCTTCAAGTGACTGACCTCGGCGCCGACTGCCAGGATGGTGCCGGCAAGCTCTCCTCCGGGCGAGAACGGCAGTGTTGGTTTGAATTGGTACTTGCCCTGGATGATCAGGGTGTCGGGAAAATTCACGCTGGCGACCTGGACCCGGATCAGCACCTGTTTGGAACCAGGTACCGGCGCTGGAACATCGAGCAGTTGCAGCGCGGATGGTGGCCCGTAAGTCGTGCAGACAATCGCTTTCATGGGGTTTCTTCTCCAATCAACAGGTTCGATTCGGCTTGCCCCGGTCGGGACCCCTGACTCGGCGAAAAATCAGAATCTTCCGCCGGTGCGGTCGTGAATGCTGTTGCGCAATGCCACCAGCCTGGGCCCAAAATCATGCACCAGTTTTTCTCGCGTCATCATCGACAGCCGTCCACTGCAGTTCAGCGCGAGTATGCGACTGCGATCCGTCGATACCATCGGCACGCCGACGGCGAACACATCGGGATTCCAGTCACCGAGCGAGAAGCAGAAGCCGTACTGCTGATAGTCCTCGCGGGCGCCGACGATGCCGGCGCGTACTTTCTTCCACAAGGCTGGCTCGCACTCCAGTTCGACTTCGCGCAGACTGCGATCGAAATGCTCCGCTGACAGTGCCGCCAGATGGGCGCGACCGAGCGCGGTCGATCCGTGTTGCACGCGCGATCCGGGTTCGAGTTTCATCTGGAATGTCGGATCGCCCTGGCAGACTTCGAGCAGAACCATGCGCACGCCATCGGGCACCGCCAGCATGACCGCTGCCTGGGTGTATTCGGCAAGCTCACGCATCAGCGGACGGGCGATATCGACCACGCCATTGCCCTTCATGTAAGCGTGTCCAAGCGCCAGCACGCCAACCCCAAGCGCGTATTTTTCCATCGCCGGCGAATAAACCAGGTAGCCGAGCGCGGCCAGGGTGTAACAGAGCCGCGAGACGGTCGGCTTGGGCAGACCGGTCCGTGCCGCGATCTCCTGATTGCCGAGAAACTGTTCGCCGTAATCGAAGCAGCGCAGGATCGAAAAGCCGCGCGCCAGTGCGGTCACATACTGTGGATGTTCTTCATCGACGCCCAATCCGAAGGCATCGGCACTGCGTTTTGGATTGCCCATGGCGGCTGCGCTCCTCTTCTCAGTGACCCGGAAGGACTGCATGGGTGCCGAGCTCGTGGCGCGCGATGCTGAAGCGGTGTACTTCGTCCGGACCATCAGCCAACCGCAGTGAACGGATCCCGGCATAGGCGGCCGCCAATGGAAAATCGTCGCTGACACCGGCGCCGCCATGGGCCTGGATCGCCCAGTCGAGAATCTGGCAGGCCATATCGGGCGCGACCACCTTGATCATTGCGATCTCGTTACGCGCGACCTTGTTGCCGACAGTGTCCATCATGTGCGCGGCTTTCAAGGTAAGCAGACGCGCTTGCTCGATCATGCAGCGCGCCTGGGCGATGCGATCGTGCCAGATGCCGAACTCGGCAATACGCTTGCCGAAGGCGGTGCGCATCTGCAAGCGCAGGCACATCAACTCGAGTGCGCGCTCGGCGATACCAATCGTGCGCATGCAGTGATGGATGCGGCCCGGACCGAGTCGGCCCTGGGCGATCTCGAAACCGCGGCCCTCGCCGTGCAGAAGATTGGCGGCTGGCACGCGCACATCGCGCAATTCGATTTCCATATGCCCGTGCGGCGCATCGTCATAGCCGAACACCGGCAGATGACGAATCACCTTGAGACCAGGGCTGTCGGCCGGCACCAGGATCATCGACTGCTGCTGATGCGAGGCGGCCCCGGGATCGGTCTTGCCCATCACGATGTAGAGCCGGCAGCGCGGATCGCCAGCACCCGAGGCAAACCACTTGCGGCCATTGATCAGATAGTCGTCGCCATCGTGGTCGATCGAGCACTGGATATTGCGTGCATCCGACGAGGCCACCTCGGGCTCGGTCATCAGAAAAGCGGAACGGATCTCGCCGGCCAGCAGTGGTGTCAGCCAACGCGCCTTCTGCGCCGCGCTGCCGTAGCGTTCCAGGGTTTCCATATTGCCGGTGTCGGGCGCTGAACAATTGAACACTTCGGGTGACCAGAGCACACGGCCCATGATCTCGCAGAGCGGTGCGTACTCCAGATTGCTCAGGCCTTCGGGCGCGTGATCCGAATTGGGCAGGAACAAATTCCACAGCCCCTGAGCGCGCGCCACTGGTTTGAGCTCTTCGATCAGGCGACTCGGTTGCCAGGCATTGCCAGCGGCACGATTGCCGGCGATCTCGTCCTGATAGCGACGCTCATTGGGATAGATATGGCGATCAAAGAACGCCAGCAGTTCGGCGCGCAGCGCCTGCACCTTGGGCGAGTAGGAAAAATCCATGGCTTGCTGCCTCCGCGGGATCGTTGGCCAGGTGTACCGGTCCCAAAACTCATCTGGTCAGCGGCCCGAGTTCCCGTCCAGCGCACCAGCAAAGTTTCGTTCTTCGGAACTTCGTTTCGTAATATTCATGCATGCTAGAGGGCGAATCCACAGCTGGCAAGCGAGTCTGGCGGAAATCAGCCTTGTTCTCCCGACGATTGCCGGCTAGGATTTTTTTCCACGATAGAAATTAAATTCCATTATACGAAACATTCACCCGGTACGAGCCAGCCCGGCTCGGACTGCCGACGGGGAAAATCATGAGCCTGCAATACCAAACGCAGTCCGATGTCGTCGTGCTACGACTGGACAATCCGCCGGTCAATGGGCTGGACATCGCCAGTCGCCGCGGCCTGGCCGATGCGCTGGAACGCGCTCAGCAGGACCCGACAATTTGCGCCATCGTAATCACCGGCAATGCGCGTGCGTTCTCGGGCGGTGCCGATATCCGCGAATTCAACACGCCCAAGGCCAGCGAAGAACCGAGCCTGCCGAGCTTGGTCGTGGCGCTCGAACGCTGCCGCAAGCCGGTGGTGATGGCGATAGAGGGCCTGGCATTGGGCGGCGGCCTCGAACTCGCACTCGGCGCGCATCTGCGCGTCGCCGAACGCAGCGCCAAGATTGGATTGCCCGAGGTCAAGCTCGGCATCCTGCCCGGCGCCGGTGGCACCCAGCGTCTGCCGCGCGCAGTGGGTCTGGAAACCGCGTTGAACATGATTGTCTCGGGCAATCCGCTGCCTGCCGGGCAACTGGCGGACACCCGATTGTTTGATGCCGTGGTCGATGGCGATCCACTCGACAAGGCGATCGAGCTCGGTCGCGCCGCAGCGAAGCAGGCGAATCTGCCCACATTGATCCGTGATCTGCCGATCGAGCATGCCAATGCCGAGGCCTATCTCGGCTTCGCGCGCACCACGGTCAAAGCCGCCGCGGGACCGTATCCAGCGCCGCTGCGCTGTGTCGACGCCCTGGTCGCGGCGGCGACGCTGCCCTTTGACGAGGGCATGGCATTTGAGCGCAAGGCTTTCATCGAGCTGGTCAACTCGCCCGAGTCCCTGGCCTTGCGGCATGCGTTTTTCAGCGAACGCGCGGCTTCCAAACTGGCCGATATCGGCAGTGAAGTGCGCCCACGCGAGATTCGCAAAGTTGCCGTGATCGGTGCCGGCACCATGGGCGGCGGCATCAGCATGAATTTTCTCAATGCCGGGATCCCGGTGTCGATTCTGGAAACCCGCGCCGACGCGCTCGAGCGCGGCATCAAGACGATCCGCAGCAACTACGAGGCCAGCGCGCGCAAAGGGCGGATCAGCGCCGAGCAGGTTGAGCAGCGCATGGAACTGCTCACAGCAACACTCGACTACGCCGCGCTCGCCGATGCCGATCTGATCATTGAAGCGGTATTTGAAGAATACGCGGTGAAGGAATCGGTGTTCCGCCAGATCGATGCGATCGCCAAGCCCGGCGCCATCATGGCCAGCAATACTTCGACGCTCGACGTCAATCGGATTGCCGGTTTCACCGCGCGCCCCGCTGATGTGCTCGGCATGCACTTTTTCAGTCCGGCCAATGTGATGAAGTTGCTGGAACTGGTGCGCGGCGCGGCCACCGCCAAGGACGTGCTGGCGACCGCGCTTGCGATCGCCAAGGCCATCAACAAGACCGCCGTGGTCGCCGGCGTCTGCGACGGATTCATCGGCAATCGCATGCTCGAGCAATACAGCCGCCAAGCCGGTTTTCTGCTCGATGAGGGTGCGCTGCCGCAGCAAATAGATCGCGCGTTAGAGCAGTTCGGTTTCGCGATGGGACCGTTCCGCGTCGGCGATCTTGCCGGCAACGATATCGGCTGGGCCATCCGCAAGCGCCGCTATGTCGAAAAGCCTGAGATCAGCTATTCAAAGACCGCGGATCTGATCTGCGAACTCGGCCGTTACGGCCAGAAAACCGGCGCCGGCTGGTACGACTACAGTCCCGGTGATCGCAAGCCGCGTCCGTCCAAACTGGTCGAGCAACTGATCGTCGAGCATTCGGCTGCGCTCGGCCTCAGCCGACGCCAGATCAGCGATGAGGAGATCGTCCAGCGGGTGGTCTATGCCCTGGTCAACGAGGGCGCACATATTCTCCAGGAGGGCATCGCCGCCAAGGCATCGGACATCGATGTGGTCTACCTCGCCGGCTACGGTTTCCCGCCATTCCGTGGCGGTCCGATGTTCTACGCCGATCAGGTCGGGCTCTACAACGTACT
Source organism: Lysobacterales bacterium (assembly GCA_038255435.1). GTDB lineage: Bacteria > Pseudomonadota > Gammaproteobacteria > Xanthomonadales > Ahniellaceae > 0-14-3-00-62-12. Next base: position 208,627 of record JBBSLG010000001.1, on the reverse strand, counting down.
CGCCGCGATGCGTGGTTTCGCGCAGGGTTACCAGGGCGATGCCTGGCAACCCGCGCCCCTGTTGTTGCAGCTTGCCGCATCCGGCGGCCGATTCAATTCCTGAGCGCTGCGACGACGCAGCCCGCAACTCATCGTCTGGAGTCATCGTGAATCAAGCAGTGATCGTATCGACCGCGCGCACCGGCCTCGCCAAAAGCTGGAAGGGTGCGCTGAACATGAGCCATGGCGCCACCCTCGGCGGCCATGTCATCGAACATGCCGTTGCACGCTCGGGCATCGCGCCGGATGAATTCGAGGATGTCCTGCTCGGCTGCGCCTGGCCGGAGGGCGCCACCGGCGGCAATATTGCGCGACAGAGTCTGCTCCGCGCTGGGCTTCCGGTCACGGTGCCGGGCGCCACCGTCAATCGCTTCTGCTCATCGGGCCTGCAGACCATCGCCATGGCGGCTCAGCGCATCATCGCCGGCGAAGGCGATGCCTATGTTGCCGGCGGCGTCGAGAGCATCTCCTGCGTGCAGGGCTACAGCAATCAGCACATGCTGAGCGATCCCTGGTTGCGCGCGCATAAGCCGACGGCCTACTGGAGCATGCTGCAGACCGCCGAAAACGTTGCGGAACGCTACCGCATCGACCGCGAACGCCAGGATCGCTACGGCGTCGAAAGCCAGTTGCGTGCGGCAGCAGCGGCGAGCGCAGGGCGAGTCGATGCCGAGATCGTACCGATCACGGTGCGCGCCGGCGTAGCGGATCGCGAGACCGGCCAGTTGCGCAGTGAACTGTGCACGCTGAGTGCCGACGAAGGCATCCGCGACGACACAACTTACGAGGGCGTGGCAAAAATCCGCGGCGCCTTGCCTGGCGGCGTGATTGCTGCGGGCAATGCCAGTCAGTTCTCCGACGGCGCTTCGGCTGCGGTTGTGGTCAGCAGCGCGCTGGCCGAGCGGCGCGGTCTGCAGCCGCTCGGGATTTTCCGCGGCTTCGCGGTCGCCGGCTGTGAGCCCGATGAAATGGGCATCGGACCGGTGTTCGCGGTGCCCAAACTGCTGCAGCGTGCCGGCCTCACGGTTGATGACATCGGCCTCTGGGAGTTGAACGAAGCCTTCGCCGTCCAGGTGCTCTATTGCATGGACCGACTCGGTATTCCGCATGAGCGACTCAATGTCGATGGCGGCGCCATCGCGGTCGGTCATCCCTTTGGTGTGAGCGGCGCCCGTCTGGTCGGTCATGCCCTGATCGAGGGCCGAAGGCGCGCGGTGAAATATGTGGTGGTCACAATGTGTGTCGGTGGTGGTCAGGGTGCGGCCGGCCTGTTCGAGGTCCTGCCATGATTCACATCTTTCGCGATCGTGCCCTACGGGAGTCTTCATGGATCTGAACTACAGCGCAGCCGATGAGCAGTTCCGCGACGAGGTCAGCGGCTTCATCGCATCGGCGTTGCCGGCAGAGATTCGCCAGCGCGCCGCAGCGGGCAATCACAGCCAGATCCGCGCGGACATACTGCGCTGGCAAAACATCCTCTACCAGAAAGGCTGGGCGGCGCCGGCCTGGCCGGTGGAATTTGGTGGCACTGGATGGAGCAAGGTGCAGCAGTTCATCTTCGAGACGGAGTGCGCGCTCGCCGACGCGCCGCCACAACTGGCCTTCAGCATCAAGATGATCGGTCCGGTCCTGATCCGTTATGGCACGCCAGCACAGCAACAGCAGTTTCTACCCGGCATCCTGTCAGGCCAGGACTGGTGGTGTCAGGGATACTCCGAGCCTGGCTCGGGCTCGGATCTCGCCTCGCTGAAAATGCAGGCGGTGCGCGAGGGCAATGAGTACGTGCTCAATGGTCAGAAAATCTGGAACACCCTCGGCCAATTCGCTGATTGGATCTTTTGCCTGGTGCGCACCGACAGCAGCGGCAAGCCGCAGCGCGGCATCTCGTTCATCCTGATCGATATGAAGTCGCCCGGTATCACAGTGCGACCGACCCGTCTGCTCGATGGCAGCGACGAGGTCAATGAGATCTGGTTCGACGATGTACGTGTGCCGGCCGCGAACCTGATCGGCGAAGAAAACAATGGCTGGACCTATGCCAAGTTCCTGCTTGGCCACGAGCGCACCAATATCGCCGGCATCGGCTCCTCCAAACGCGCACTGCGCCGACTCAAGCAGGCTGCCGGTGACCTCCACAAGGCAGGACGGCCGCTGATCGAAGACCGTCAGTTTGGTCTGAAGCTCGCCCAACTCGAGATCGAACTGTTGGCGCTGGAGATCACCAATATGCGCGTCATCGTGGCCGATGCAGAAAAACGCACGCCCGGTCCGGAGGCCTCGATCCTGAAAATCCGCGGCACCGAAATCGCCCAGCGCATCTCCGAACTGCGCTTAGAAGCGTACGGAATAAGCGCACTCGCCTGCGCAGCGGAGAGCGCATTGGCCGGGCTCAGCGACGCTGACGCCGTTGTCGGCGCGCAATCGAGGGCGGGTGCCGATTATCTGAATCTGCGCAAGCTGAGCATCTTCGGCGGTTCCAACGAGATTCAACGCAACATCATCGCGCAGATGATCCTCGGGCTGTAAACCCGGCAACGGCGGTCCCGATCGCAAACGCAACAGGACGCAAAGATGGACTTCAGCTATAGCGATGAGCAGCAGATGCTGTTCGACACCACGCGCCGATTCATTGAGGAGCGCTGCGGCTTCGAGGCGCGCCAGAAAATCCGGCGCAGCGCGGACGGGCACTCGCTCGCGGCCTGGAAGGAACTGGCTGATCTGGGTCTGCTCGCACTGAATGTGCCCGAGTCCGATGGCGGCATGGACGGTGGCGCCATCGAAAACATGCTGGTCGGTCAGGCCATGGGCGCCGGCCTGATGGTCGAGCCCTGGCTGTCGAGCGCGGTTATGGCGACGCAGGCGATCGCGTCGATGGCATCGGCAGCGCAGCGCGCCGAGTGGTTGCCGGCACTGGCTGCTGGCGACCTGATCGCGGTGCTCGCACACACCGAATCCCATCAGGGCGACGATGCCTCGTCAATCGAAACCACGGCCATCGCCGACGGCGAGCACTGGTGCATCAGCGGTCGCAAGGCCGTGGTCTATCACGCGCCACTCGCGGGCCTGATCCTGGTCAGTGCGCGCGTACCGGCCGAGTCGGCGGAGGCGATCGCGCTGTTCGCTGTGCCTGCCGGAGCGCAGGGATTGACGCTGCACGCCTACGCCACCGTCGACAGCCAGCGCGCTGCCGACCTGCGCCTCGACAATGTGCAAGTACCGGCAGCCGCACGTATCGGCGGCGATGTTCGCCTGCCCCTGCAGGCCGCACTGGATTTTGGCCTGGCGATGCTCTGTGCTGACGCATTCGGCGCGCTCGATCGCGTGCTCACCGCCACTATCGAATACAGCCGCAGCCGTGTGCAGTTCGGCGTGCCGATCGGCAGTTTCCAGGCCCTGCAGCACCGGATGGCAGACATGCTGATCCATCTGGAGCAGGCGCGTTCGATGGCGTATCTGGCGGCGAGCATAGCGCTCGATCCCGATGCCGAGCGCCGCGGAACAACGCTGTCGGCGGCCAAGGCACTGATCGGCCAGGCAGCACGCTTCGTCGGCCAACAGGCCGTGCAATTGCACGGTGGCATGGGCATGACCGACGAGATGCCGGTCAGTCATCATTTTCGGCGGCTGCTGGCGTTCGAGCTGCGCATGGGCGATAGCGACCAGCATCTCGAGCACTATCGCCAGCAGTTGCGGGCGAATTGAATCCTCCGCCGCTGCACACAGGCGCCGGGATCGCCCGACGCTGATCTTGGACGTATCATGAAGTCTTGGCTGGAATCATCCGACCGGCCGCTACTGATCCGGTGAAGCCCCGTGTTTTCAGTCATCGCACCGCGTCTATCTGTCTGTCTTGCGCTGAGCCTGCTGGCGGTTGGCGCCAACGAGCTCGCTGCGAGCGAGACCATTGAACTCAATAACTTCACACTGATCGATGCAACCGGCGGCGCCGCGCGTCATGTTGATCGGCTGATTGCGCGTGATGGCCGAATCGTCGCCATCGATGCACTTGGTGAAGTGCCCAGTGCCGAACCCGATTCCGTCTGGTCGAAGCTCGATCTCGCCGGCGCCTGGGTAATGCCGGGTCTGATCGACACCCATGTGCATGTCGCGCGTTTCCCCGATACACGGACACGCGCCGCCGATATCCTGCAGCGCGCGGTCCGCGGCGGCGTCACCACGGTGCGCGATCTGACCGGCGATGCGCGCGCGCTCGCCGAACTGGAACGCGCGATTGCGGCGGAAGAATTGATCGGACCGAACCTGGTCTACAGCGCGCTGTTCGGTGGCCCCGATATTTTCAAGGAAGGCCCGATGGCATCGATGGTCGGGCGGCGCCGCCCGGGCACGACGCCATGGTCGCGCAGCATCGATGCCAGCAGCGACCTGCCGCGCCTGGTCGCTGAGGCCAGCGGCACCGGCGCGCGCAATGTGAAGGTGTATGGCGATCTGAGCGCTGCCCTGGCCACGGCGTTGATTCGCGAATCGACCCGGCAGGGACTGGCAACCACGGCGCACGCCACGGTGTTTCCCGCCGGTCCGGGCGATCTGGTCGAGGCGGGAGTCGGCTCGCTGTCACACGCGCCGTATCTGGTCTGGCAGGCCGTGGATGAAATTCCGGGTGATTATCGCAAACGCACCGCCGGTCCCTGGAACGAGATTGCGCCCGATCATCCGCGTCTGCTGGCCCTGTATCGACGCATGTCCGAACGCGGGGTCAGCCTCGATGCCACGCTCTATGTGTACAAGACGATGAGCAGCTACCCCGGCGTCGGCGCAATGGATTGGACCGAGCCAGCGTTCAAATGGGGCGCTGCGGCGACGCGCCACGCGCAGGCGGCCGGCGTCCTGGTCACCACCGGCACCGACTGGTTCGAACCGAGCGATGACAACGACCTTCCGCACACCCATGCCGAACTCGCCCTGCTCGTCGAGCATTCCGGATTCACGGCGATGCAGGCCGTGATCGCAGGCACCCGCAATGGCGCGATTGCGCTTGGTCTGGGCGACACCCTCGGCACCATCGAGCCTGGCAAGCAGGCCGATATGCTGGTGCTCGATGGCGATCCGCTCGCCGACATCCGCAACACCACGCGCATCCGTTACACGCTGAGTCGGGGCAGGATCGTCAAGCCGTTCTGAGGCGCAAGCGCTCGACCGGTACAATGAGTCGAACACCAGCCGGCATGCTCCAGTGCCGGCCGTGCAATGGGAGAACCCGATGAACAGCAGCGCATCCGCCGCATCCACCCTGCAATTGCGTGACGGCGATCTGCTGCGCATGCAATGCCTGATCGGCGGGCGCTGGCTCGATGCCGATTCCGCCGGCACGCGCGCCGTGCGCAATCCGGCAACCGGCGCCGAGCTCGGCACCGTGCCCGATATGGGCGCGGCCGAAACGCGGCGTGCCATCGAAGCGGCATCCGCTGCCCTGCCCGCCTGGGCCGGCAAGACCGCCAAGGATCGCGCCCGCATTCTGCGCCGTCTGCACGACCTGATGATGGAGCACCAGGAAGATCTCGCCCGACTGATGACCGCGGAACAGGGCAAGCCGCTGGCCGAGTCGCGCGGAGAAATCGCCTATTCGGCGAGCTTTCTGGAATGGTTCGGCGAAGAAGCCAAACGCATGTACGGCGATGTGATTCCCGCGCACGCCGCCGACAAACGCATCATGGTGCTGCGCCAACCGATCGGCGTCGTCGCCGCGATCACGCCGTGGAATTTTCCCTCGGCCATGCTCGGCCGCAAGCTCGCGCCGGCACTGGCAGCCGGCTGCACCATGGTCTGCAAGCCAGCGACGCAGACGCCGTACTCGGCGTTGGCGATTGGTGTACTGGCCGAGCGCGCTGGCTTGCCCGCCGGCGTACTCAACATCGTCACCGGCGGTGATGCCGCCGCTATCGGTGGCGAAATGACCAGCCATGCCAAGGTGCGCAAACTCAGCTTCACCGGATCCACCGCGATCGGCAAGAAATTGATGGCGCAGTGTGCCGAAGGCATGAAAAAGGTTTCGCTCGAACTCGGTGGCAATGCGCCCTTCATCGTGTTCGCCGACGCTGATCTCGATGCCGCCGTCGAGGGCGCGATCGCCAGCAAGTACCGCAACACCGGTCAGACCTGCGTCTGTGCCAACCGGGTGTTCGTCGAGGATTCGGTCTACGATGCGTTCGCCGGAAAACTCGCAGGCGCGGTCGCCGCTCTGCGCGTCGGTGATGGCCTGGGCGGCGACACCGACCAGGGTCCATTGATCGATGACAAGGCCCTGGCCAAAGTGGAAGAGCATGTCGCTGACGCCACCAGCAAGGGCGCACGCATCGCAACCGGTGGCCGCCGCCATGCGCTCGGCGGCAATTTTTACGAACCCACCGTGTTGCTCGATGTCGACACCAGCATGATGATTGCCAGCGAGGAAACGTTCGGGCCGGTTGCACCACTGTTCCGCTTTCGCGATGAAGCCGAAGCGATCGCGCTCGCCAACGCCACCGAGTTCGGCCTCGCCGGCTATTTCTACACCCGCGATCTCGCCCGCAGCTGGCGCGTCGCCGAAGCTTTGGAGTGCGGAATCATCGGCATCAACACCGGCCTGATCTCGACCGAGGTCGCACCATTTGGCGGAATCAAACAATCCGGCACCGGCCGCGAGGGATCGAAGTACGGTCTGCTCGATTACACCGAACTGAAGTACGTCTGCATAGGCGGCGTGTAATCCGGATGCGAGGACGGCATCGATTGCGTTCACCTGGAGGGTCGCGCTCCCGCGCGACCGCTCTGGCCTTGTGCTGCGTATCATCCCTATCGATGCCTTTGCACCTGGCCTATTGGTAATCACCAGGCGCCGCAGGAGCGGCGCCCTCCAATCGCGGATCGTAGAGCGCCATAACGTTGCGCCCGACGCGATTCGTAGATGGTGGGTCGTCCGAGATTCGAACTCGGGACCAGCGCGATTGAGTCCGTATGCGAGACCGACAGACGGGGACTGCGAAAGTGGTGGGTCGTCCGAGATTCGAACTCGGGACCAGCGGCATTGAGTCCGCATCCGAGACCGACTCAAACTGTTGCATAGGTGGTGGGTCGTCCGAGATTCGAACTCGGGACCAGCGGATTAAAAGTCCGATGCTCTACCGACTGAGCTAACGACCCACTGCAGCAGCCGCGCAGTTTAGGCGAGCAGGCCCGAGCGCACAAGGATTGGCTTGCGCAGGCGCTCGAACGCTGAGCCAGCGTTCAGACGTAATGGGTCGGATCGGCAATGCCCGCCTCGTCAAAACCCTGTGCGCGCAGCCTGCAGGCATCGCAGCGGCGACAGGCGCGCCCGCTGTCATCGGCCTGGTAACAGGAGACAGTCATCGCGAAATCGACGCCCAACTCCAGTCCGCGGCGCACGATATCGGCCTTGCTCATCCGCATCAGGGGCGCGTGAACATGAAAGCCCGCGCCCTCCACACCGGCCTTGGTGGCCAGCTGAGCCAGTTGCTCGAAGGCCTGGATGAACTCCGGTCGGCAGTCCGGATAGCCCGAATAGTCGACCGCATTGACGCCGCAATACACATCGCGTGCACCCAGTACCTCGGCCCAGCCCATCGCCACGGACAGCATGATGGTGTTGCGTGCCGGCACATAGGTCACCGGAATGCCTGCCGAGGGCGCCTCGGGCACATCGATATCCGCGGTCAGGGCCGAACCGCCGAGTGAGCGCAGATCGATATGAACGGTCTTGTGGTCGATCGCGCCGAAGGCGGCGGCGACGCGCTGCGAGGCATCGAGCTCGGAGTGATGGCGCTGGCCATAATCAACGCTGAGCGCATAGCAATCGAAGCCCTCGGCGCGTGCGGCGGCGATGGCGACGGCGGAATCCATCCCACCCGATACCAGCACCACCGCGCGCGGACGTGCTGCGCCTTCGGTCTCAGCCATGGGATGCGCTCCCGGCCTGCCAGACCTGATGCAGCACCAGAGCCCACAGAACAATCAGCACCAGAGCGCTGGCGAAATAGACGAGAAATCGATGCATGACGCGGTTGTAGCCAATATGGATCACACTGTGCAGGGCGCGCAGGCCGACATAGGCCAGGGCCAGGGGTGCGAACAGGCCGATGCGCAGATCGAGCAACAGCACGATCAGGGTGAGCACATAGAACAAGATCGGCAGTTCAAGCAGATTGTTGAAATTGTCGGCGGCACGGGTCTGCTTCAGCGCGGCGCGTGCCTCGCTGCGTGATGCCAGCGCCTGCGGCCGGATCGTCTCGCGGCGCATCTCGACCAGCCGCTCGACATAGAACAGAAGCCAGACCATGAAGGTCAGGCCGATCAGCAGCAAGGCCGGCAGGACAACACTGAATTGATGGGCGGTGATGTTCATCGACCCGGCTCCTCGCCCCAGATGTGCTTGTGCAATTGCGTCTGCAGGCGCACCGGCAGGCGGTCTTCCAGTATCCAGTCGGCCAGTGTGCGCAGCGCGAGTTGGCCATACGCAGGCGAAAACAGTACATCGCAACGCGAAGCCAGCTGCTGCTCAGCCAGGCGCGCGCGCGCCCATTCGTAGTCGGCGCGATCACAGATCACGAACTTGATCTGGTCATGCGCCGTCAACGCGGGCAGATTTTCCCAGCGGTTGCGCGGCATCTCGCCAGAGGCCGGTGTCTTCAGATCGAGTACGCGCGATACCCGCGGATCGACCTCGCTGATATCGATGGCACCACTGGTCTCCAGGGAGACTTCGTAACCCGCATCGCACAGTCGTTGCAGCAGGATCAGACAGCGTTTCTGTGCCAGCGGCTCGCCGCCGGTCACGCAGACATGACGGGCACCGAAGCCGGCGACCTGGTCAAGAATGCCGTCGATGCTCTGCCATTCGCCGCCGTAGAACGAATAGGTCGTATCGCAGTAGGTGCAGCGCAGCGGGCAGCCGGTCAGGCGCACGAAGACCGTGGGCCAGCCCACGCTGCGCGCCTCTCCCTGCAGCGAATGGAAGATTTCGGTAATGCGCAGGCGCTCTTCGGCAGCAACCGGCGCAGGCGATGTAAGCGGTTCGGACACGATCAGGGAACTCTGGATGACGCCCAAGCATAGCGCGGGCACAACGGGGCAAAGATTCGATCGCGCGGTAGCACTGCAGCGAACGGCACCCGGCGCGTTTTGAATTTTGCTACTCAGCGGGCCGGGCTCAGTCGTCGCGCGGCCCGCGTTTGATCAGGGCGTGCGACCTTCCAACCGCAGCGCGCGCAAACGACCCTGAGCCAGTCGCGCCACGGTGGTATCTGGATAACGCTGGACGACCTGGTTCAAGGCAGCCTCGGCCTGGCTCCATTCCTGCAGTTCGTAATGACAGTAGCCGAGTTTGAGCAGAGCATCCGCTGCCTTGGCGCTTTGCGGAAAACGATCGAGCAGGGTCTTGAAGGTGTCGAGCGCGATCCGGTAGTTCTGCGTCACGTAGTACGACTCGCCGAGCCAGTAGGTCGCGTTGTCAGCCAGATCGCCATTGGGGAACTGCTGCAGGAATCCCGAGAATCGCCGCGCCGATTCGGCGTAGCGGCCCTCGCGCAGCGCAGCAAACGCGGTGTCGTAGGTCGCCTGTTCGTCGCCGGTCTGACTGGGCAGGCTGGTCGCGGGCATCGACGGTGGCGGCACGGGCGCGCTGCTGGCGTCGATCGGCGCGGCACCCGGCATGGTGCTCGGGACCGCCGGTTCAAAGGTATCCATCGGAGGCATCGTGTTGTCTGCGCCCGCCGTCGGGTTGGGCGGCGTGGCAGCGGCGCTCGGCTCCATCATCAATTGGCCCGGTTGACTGGGCAGCGTCGTCGGCTGGCTGACCGCGCCCGGATAGTTGGCGGGTGCAGCAGCGGGGCGTGCTGCAGCGCCACCCTCGATCCGTGCCATGCGCGAATCCAGATCGACGTACTGATCGCGCGAACGTTTTTTCAGTTCTTCGATCTCGAAGGCCTGGCTCTCGACGATGCCACGCAGGGACTGCACTTCCGATTGCAGCTGGTTGACCCGATTGAGCAGGTCGACCATGGTGCCGCCGCTCTGACCCTGGCCCTGCGACTCCAGTTTGGCGATGCGCTCGGACAGGCTGAGTCGGCCCGATTGCGCGCTGGCATCCGGCGTGATCGAGAGCAGCAGCGCCGAGGCGAGCGCGAGGCTGAGGACGGATCGGGCGAGCATTTTCATGACGGATTCCTCGAAGGAAAGTATTGCGAACCAAGATCGCGGCTGCGCGCGCTGGCGTCAAGGGGAAAAGCGAACCGCGGCTGAGCGGAATTCAGCGATGCCGGATGCGCGCAGAGCGCAAAAATGACAAACCCCCGCAAGCGGGGGTCTGTGCAGAACTCGTCCGGGCGGGCCGCGAACCCGAGGGATCGCGGCGCGCGCAACGCAGGCTTACTGAGCCTGGGTGTAGACGATTTCGACGCGGCGGTTCTTGCCCCAGCAGGTCTCGTCGGATTCGGCGCAGGTCGGGCGCTCTTCACCGTAGGAGTTGACCGTGATCTGGGCGGACGAGCCACCATTGGCCTGCAGGGCCGAGGAAACGGCATTGCCACGGCGCTCGCCGAGGCCCATGTTGTACTCGCGCGAACCGCGCTCATCAGCATGGCCTTCGAGGGTCATCTTGGCGCCCGAAAGATCGCTCAGGTACTTGCCATGGCAGGCCAGGATCGCGGCGGCATCGGAGCGGATGTCAGCCTGATCGAAATCAAAGTAGACCACGCGCTGGCGCAGGCAGGAGTCGCTGTTGAGGTCTTCGGCGCTGTACTTGCCGTCATCCGGTGCAGCTGGCGTGACCGGAGTCTCGCGGACCGGCTCGGGCGGCGGCGGCGGCGCATCTTTCTTTTTCGTCGCACAAGCAGCCATCGAAACGGCCAGCACACCCATCAGTACTACGCGCATCGTCTTGTTCATCATTATTTCCTCGAGGTTGATATTTTCAAATCACACTGGCCGTGTACCCGGCCAGCCAAAACTAACGCTGCCTGAATGGCGACCATGCTGGTTCACGTACATCACCATCCGCCAGAACCAGGCGCTGTCGCACCCGCCCGTCGGCGGAGACTGCGTACAACACACCGCGCTGTCCTTCGCGTGCAGCATAGAGAACCATGCTTCCATTGGGCGCAAAACTGGGCGATTCATCCAGATTGCCCGGCGACAACATCGTGTAATCGGCGCCGCCCCGCGATCTGTCCAGAACCGCAATACGATACACATTTCCGGCACCCTGTGCCATAGCGATCTTCTTGCCGTCCCCAGAAATCGTGGCGCGCGCATTGTATTCACCTTTCGAGCTCAATCGGGTTGGCTCGCCGCCGGCCGCAGACACCTGATACAGCTGGGGTTTACCCGCCCGATCCGAGGTGAAGATCAAATTCTGGCCGTCCGGGGTCCAGATTGCCTCGGTGTCGATCGAATAGTGCTTGGTGATCTGGGTCGTGCGCCGGGTCGCCAGATCCATGATGTAGATCTCGGGATTGCCGGTCTGCGACAGGGTCAGCGCAATGCGCGTGCCATCCGGCGAGAACGCCGGCGCGCCATTGATGCCGCGGTATGAGGCCAGGATCTGCCGACTGCCCGTGGTCAGCTCCTGCAGGTAGATCGAGGAACTGCCGCGCTCGAAACTGACATAGGCCAGCTTCTTGCTGTCCGGCGACCAGGCTGGGCTCAGCAGCGGCTCACCCGAGCGCACCACGACCTGCGGGTTGTAGCCATCGGAATCGGCGACCATCAGGGCGTACTGGGTGTTCTTGCCAAGGCCGGTCGAGGTGACATAGGCCATCCGGGTCCAGAAGGCGCCACGAATGCCGGTGATCTTCTCGTAGACATAGTCGGCAATCTGATGCGAGGCAGCGCGCAGATCGGCGCGGCGCGCCGGCAGGGCCAGGCCGAACAGGCGCTTGCGGGTGCCTACATCATAGAGCTCGAATTCGATCCGGACTGCGCCTTCATTGGAATCGAGCACGCGGCCGATCACGATGTAGTCCTGCTTGAGCATGCGCCAGGTATCGAAGCGCAGATCGCTCGCGCGCACCGGGTACTCGATGATGTTGTCGCGGCCGAGCGCATTGAACTGGCCGCTGCGGTTGAGATCGCCGGTGACCACCGCGGCAATATCGGTCTCCAGTGGCAGGCCGGCACCTTCATAGCCGAACGGCACAATGGTGATCGGACGCGCGGTCGGACTTCCGGATACCGGCGGAACCACCAGGCCCTGGGCCAGCAGCGAAGTAGAACCCAGCAGCAGCAACAGCATCACGCAGCAGGCGCGCACGCTCGAAATCATGGTCTTTGGCATAGTTCCCTCGGAAAACAGAACGGAATTTGCAGGTTTCGGCTGAACACCGACTCGAAGCCCCGGTAGGGTAACGGCTCGCGCATGACCGCAGCCTCAACGCTGCGCAAGGTTTCTTCATCACCCCGGCACTGCGAGACATCGATGCCGATCACTTCGCCGCCCGGGATCTGGGTGATCTTTGCGGTGCAGCGAAAGCCCTGCGCCATCGTGTCCGGTCGCGACCAGTTGCGATCCACATGGTTGGAAATTGCCAGCAGATAGCGGTCAACCAGAGAATCACTGATGCCTTCGTTGCCGGCCATCGCAGCTTCCTGCTCGGCCAGCTTCGCCATGCGCTGAGCCTCCTGCGCACGCTGACGGTCGATCTCGGCCTGCTTGTTCTGCACCTGCAGGGCGGCGAGCGCCTTCTCCTCGATCTTGCGCTTGTCCTCGGCGGCCTCGCGCTGACGGCGGATATCCTCCAACTGTTCCTGGCGCTCGCGTTCCTTGCGTGCCAGCTCATCCTCCGGCGGCTTGGTCAGATCGACCTGCTCCTTGCGGATGCGCTCTTCCTGTTCCTTCTCGGCGCGCTCAAGCGCCTCGGCGCGCAGGCGGATTTCTTCCTGGTCGATGCGGTCTTCCGAGCGCGGCGGTGTAATCGGGCGCGGCGGTTCGGGCACCGGCTCTGGCGCTGGCGCCGGCGGCTTGGGCGGTGGCGGCTTGGGTTGCGCGGGTTTGGGCGGGGCTGGTCGCGGCTGTTTCTGCGGTGGCATGGCGGCCGCATTGAAATCAACCAGGGTCGCCTCGATCATCGGCCCGGTCACACTCAGTGGCTTGGCGGTCTGGGTCCAGAACAGTCCGAGCACGACCACGGCGACACAGGCCAGATGCACCAGCACGGCATAGCCTATCGATCGAATGGTGACGGTACTCTTGTCCTGCACTGCGCTGCCTTTTCCTGTGATCCACCGCGGTGGTTAACGATGCGGCCTACTTCTTGCGGTCGGAGATCGGCTGACTCATCAGACTGACCTTGGGTACGCCGGCCTGCTGCAGTTCACCCATCACCCGGATCACCGTGCCGTAATCGAGCTTGGCGTCGGCGCCGACCACGACCGGTACCTTCGGATTCTGCCGAACGAATGCTGAAACCTTCTTGACCAGGGTCTCGCTGTCGAGCGTCTCGCGACCATCCTTGCCGAGGGTCAGATAGAGCGTGCCATCCGACGAGATGGTGACCAGCACCGGATCGGCATCGGTAACCAGGGACTTGGCGCGCGACTCGGGCAGATCGATATCGACACCGAGATTGAGCAAGGGCGCGGTCACCATGAAGATGATCAGCAGTACCAGCATCACGTCGATATAGGGAACGACATTGATCTCGGCCTTGAGCTTGCGACGTTTGCGATGACGAACAGCGGTGGCCATGTTTACTCCAACGAAGCGCGGGCGATAACGGGGTTCAGCCGTTGTCTTCGATATGGGCCTGACGCTGCAGGATCGAGGAGAACTCTTCCTGGAAGGCGTCGAACTTGGTATTCAGCCGTTCCACCTTGGTCGAGAACCGGTTGAACGCCCACACCGCTGGAATGGCCGCGAACAGGCCCATCGCGGTCGCAATCAGCGCTTCGGAAATACCTGGCGCCACGGTGGCAATGGTGGCCTCGCGCATATTGGCCAGGCCCTGGAACGAAATCATGATGCCCCAGACCGTACCGAACAGGCCGACATAGGGACTGATCGATCCGACGTTGGCGAGAAATTCGAGATTGTGATCGAGACGGTCGAGCTCGCGTCCGGCCGAGGCACGCATCGCGCGCTGGGCGCCTTCGACCATCGTGCGCGAATCCATCTGGCGGCGACTGCGCAGGCGCGCGAATTCGCGGAAGCCCGATTCGAAAATGCTTTCCATCCCGAAGCGCTCGCCCTGGCGATTGCTGATGTCGCGAAAGATCGCGGCCATGTCGGTGCCCGACCAGAAGCGTTCCTCGAAATCATTGGCCTCGCGGCTGGCGGCATCGAGCATGCGGCTCTTGCCGAAAATGATCGTCCAGGACGCCAGTGAGGCCGCAATCAGCAGGGCCATCACCAGCTTGACGGGAATGCTGGCGTGCCAGATCAGACCCAGCATGTCCAGGTTCTGGTTTACATCGAGACTTACCGGATCCATGTACTTACTCCGCAAACAAACCCGATGGAATAGCCATCGGGCGAAAATTCTGGGCATTCACGCAGGCGGCCCGCACTTCGGCATCAAGCAGGGTTTCCCCGCTTGCAGGCCGGATCAGGACTTGCTTGAAATGGAGACTGGCACCGCCGCGCTTGCTGAGCAGACAGGTCGCCAGAAGCTCATCATCCAGGCGCGCGGGACGCCGGAAGGATACCGAAACGGAGCTGACAACGAACACAATGCCCGATTCGCTCTTCAGCCGCGATTGATCTATGCCGATCGAGCGCAGCCATTCGGTGCGGGCGCGTTCCAGGAATCTCAGGTAACTGCCGTGATAGACCACGCCACCGGCGTCGGTATCTTCCCAGTAGATTCGGATCGGCCAGGTGAAAGGCGCTTGTGCGTCGGAGGTCATGACTCGGGCTCGAACAGGTCCGGAATCAGCGCCTCGCTCTGCCGAGGCGGCTTCCAGCCGAAATGCCGGTAGGCCTTGGCACTGGCCATCCGCCCGCGCGCCGTGCGGATCAGAAACCCCTGCTGGATCAGATAGGGCTCGATGACGTCTTCGAGTGTTCCGCGCTCCTCACTGAGCGCCGCAGCCAGGGATTCGACGCCGACCGGACCACCGTCGAAGCTCTCGATGATCGTGGTCAGCATGCGCCGATCCAGTGCATCGAACCCCTCGGCATCGACTTTGAGCATCTCCATCGCGAGCACGGCAATCGGATGGGTAATGACCCCCGTGCCCTTGACCTGGGCATAGTCACGGACCCGGCGCAGCAGGCGATTGGCGATACGCGGGGTGCCGCGGGCGCGGCGTGCGATTTCGTCGGCGCCTTCCAGATCGCAGGCGATACCGAGGATGCGCGCCGAACGCTGGACAATCAGGCAGAGCTCCTCGCGCGAGTAGAACTCCAGGCGCTGCACGATGCCGAAGCGATCCCGCAGTGGCGAAGTCAGCAGACCGGCACGCGTAGTGGCGCCAATCAGGGTGAACGGCGGCAGATCGAGCTTGATCGAGCGCGCGCCGGGGCCCTCGCCGATCATGATGTCGATCTGGAAGTCCTCCATTGCCGGATAGAGCACCTCTTCGACCACCGGAGAAAGCCGGTGGATCTCGTCGACGAAGAGCACATCATGTGGCTGCAGATTGGTCAGCAAAGCAGCGAGATCACCGGCGCGCTCGAGCACCGGGCCCGAGGTCTGGCGCAGATTGACGCCGAGCTCATTGGCGATGACATGGGCCAGGGTGGTCTTGCCGAGTCCCGGCGGACCAAAGATCAGCACATGGTCGAGATGCTCGGCACGCTGGCGGGCGGCCTGGATATAGATCGAAAGCTGCTCGCGCACCGCCGCCTGGCCCAAGTACTCGCCGAGGTTTTTGGGTCGGATGCTGGCTTCGACGACTTCGTCTTCGCGGGTGGACTGCGCCGAGGTGAGTCTGGTTTCAGTCATGGGGAACGACACTGGCCAATCCGGGGATTGCCCATTGTAGGGTCTTCACACCGCCCGCAACGTCCGCCAGCGCACCCAGGAGCCTGTAGGGGCGCCCAAGGGGTGCGACCGGGATCACCACAACCGCAAACCCGACACCTCGGTCGGCCCGCTTCGGGCCTCCCACAATCCCGGTCTGCCACGCTTCGGGCGTCCCACCGCGGCACCCGGCGACCTGCCACGGCAACGCCAAACCACTACACTGGGCAGAGACCCACCCGAGCCCAAGACCTTTCATGTCCGAATCCCTGCGCCGCACCAAGATCATCGCCACCCTCGGCCCGGCCTCCAACCAGGCCGATGTACTCGAAGAATTACTGCGCGCCGGCGTCAATATCGTTCGCCTCAATTTTTCCCATGGCACCGCCGATCAGCACGCTGCACTGGCTGAACTGGCACGCAGCCTCGCCTTGAAATTGGGCCGTGAAGTCGGCGTGCTGGCCGATCTGCAGGGACCGAAGATTCGCATCGAGAAGTTTGCCGAAGGCAAGGTACAGCTCATCGCTGGCCAGACCTTCGATCTGATCTGCAGCGACAGCGCCCCGCCCGGCGATACCAGCGCAGTCGGCGTCAGCTATTTGGGGCTGATCCATGATGTCCATCCCGGCGACACCCTGCTGCTCGATGATGGCCTGATCGCGCTGCGTGTCGATGCCCTCGACGGCGACCGCATCCGCACCACGGTACTCACTGATGGCGCCCTGTCCAACCGCAAAGGCCTCAACCGCCTTGGTGGCGGATTGTCGCTCGGCGCACTGACCGACAAGGATCGCGCCGACATCATCACCGCAGCAAAAATCGGCGCCGATTTTCTCGCGGTATCGTTCTGCCGCAGCGCGCAGGACATCCACGACGCAAGGCAACTGGCGCGCGATGCCGGTTTCGATCCGGCGATGGTGGCCAAGATCGAACGCGCCGAGGCAATCGAAGCACTCGGCGAGATCATCGATGCCTCGGATGCGGTGATGGTGGCGCGCGGCGACCTCGGCGTGGAAATCGGCGATGCCGAGCTGCCTGGCTTGCAGAAGAAGATCATCCGCGAGTCGCTCGAGCGCAACAAGGTGGTGATCACCGCGACCCAGATGCTGCAGTCGATGGTTGACAATCCGATCCCCACCCGCGCCGAGGTGCTCGACGTCGCCAATGCGGTGATCGATGGCACCGATGCGGTGATGCTGTCGGCTGAGAGTGCATCGGGTAATTATCCGATCAAGGCAGTCGAGTCGATGACACGCATCTGCCTCGGCGCCGAACGCCAGTTCACCTTCGACACCGATTTCGAGGCAGCCCCGCGCAATCTACAACGCGCCGACCAGGCCATCGCCATGGCCGGCATGTTTCTGGCCGAGCACATCCGCGTGCGCGCAATCATCGCGCTGACCGAAAGCGGCGGCACCGCGCGCTATCTGTCGCGCTTCCGCTCATCGGTGCCGATCTACAGCCTGTCACGTCACCAATGGGCACGGCGGCGGATGGCGATGATGCGCGATGTATTTCCAATCGCCTTCGACAGCCGCGGTCTGGCCCCACGCGAGGCGGCACGCGAGGCCGTCAGGCAGCTCTATGCGCATGGCCTGCTCGCCCAGGGCGACAAGGTGCTGTTCACCAGCGGCGACTCGATGGAACTGCGCGGCGCCACCAATACCCTGCGCCTGCTCGAAGTCGGCGTCGATGGCATTGCCCAGGGTGTCGGGGATCTCTGATCTCGCGATCAGGCAAACAGGCCCTGATGACGGATGAAGTCGATCGCGTAAATTGAGCCGACCCGCGCAGCGGGTTCGGCTCGGATGGTTTGTTGGGCCCCAACTACTTCTGCTTGGGCGGGGCCTTCTGTGTCAGGGCGCTGCCCGCCGCCGACTTTGAATCTTTGGATGTGCGGCCATCCCGAAGCGTCTTTGATGCTGCGGTCGCCGCGGCAGATGACGTGGTTTTCTCTGGGGCGTTGTGCTGGGACAGGGCGCTACCTGCGGCGGATTTCGACGCTTTACCAGTAGAAGGACTCGAAAGCGTTCGCGAGGCGCTGCTAGCAGCGGGCGTGGATGTAACTTCTTTCTTGGTCATGGAATGCTCCTTTGGGGTCTAACACCGGATCGCGCCCTTCATGCTTGTTCGGATTCGTCAGCACGAGGGGTTGTCGACCCGGATGAGGCGGCTTTATTTGGCTATCGCCGCCGGGGATGCGCCGGGTGGGGCGCGAGATCGGACTTTTTGATCACCGGCAGCGCGCGGCGGGTCAGCGCCGACCCGTCCCTGCGCGGGATTTTTCGCCACCAGCGACATCGATTGCGTGGATGGGCGGATCGGAGCGCGGCACCGTGCGTGCCCGAGCGATTTTCGACGGCGGCCGCAAGACCGCAGGAAGCGTTGAAACCAGCAATCGGAGCGGCGGCCGCAACCTGTTTCCGCAGCGCTGGCCGGTGCAGCTCAGGCATCGGCATCGGCCCCGAACAGCGGATCAACCGGGGGCTCTGTCGATATCGGATCATCCACACTCGATGACTGATGGACCGGCACCCGTGCATTCGCCGGATTGTCCAGTCGGGCGAACGCTTCGTCCTCGTTGAAGCTGTCCTGATGGCCGTGGCGATGGTCGCCAGCGTAGGCGCCACGCTCTGGCGCAAAGGGCAGAATGGATTCTTCAACATCCGCGCCCAGTCCTTCCAGCATCATCTGCAGCACCGGGTCCGGGCCCAGCAGGAGATGATCGGCGAATATCTGCGCCGGCACATGGCGATTACCGAGATGATAAGCAGCCGCGATCAGGGTACTCGGGTCAGCGGCACACACCTTGAGCACCGGCTCGGGTTCAACAATCACTTCGAACCACGCACCGTCTTCGGTCTGCAGGTGATCGCCCGGTTGCAGCACACTGCCTGGGGTCAGTTCCAGGGCCAGTTCGCTGCCGTCGGCGAGGTGAATATGCGAGTGATCGCGATGACGGCACGCGCTGGTCAGCGCCAGCGCCGCGACCGAGCTGGGAATCGGCGCCGATTCGTCGGCGCGCAGATGCAGGGTAACGGTGCGCATCGGAATCCTTATTCAGATCAGAGCGTAGCGCCGAGTCCGCGGCAGCGTATGTGCGGGCTCGCACTGAGCGCGCGCCGCCGATGCGGAAACCATCGTTCCCTGGATCAACTTCGATGAGTAGCTCAGTCGTGTACGAGTCAGTCGCGCCTACGCGCTGCAAGCTCGTGCCACTACCGGGTTCCATCGTGACGGCCACGATGCTGGTTGCGTAGTAGCAGACAGGCGCCGTCGCGCAGGCCCGCCTCCAGCGCAAGCTCGGCCGACCAGGCCAAGAGCCGGCCAACGCCAGCTCTGGATCCGGCGCTGGGCGCATCGCGGCATGGGAATTCGGCATCGGCACGGATCCTTCTGTCCTGCCATGCAGCACCAGGATTGGGCTGAGCGCGGCACCGAATCGACCGGTGAGTGCACGACTTTCCGACGCGGCCGACCCGGCGCCCAGCAAAACAGAAGCAGGCACCCTGCCGGGATTCAGCAAAAATTCCCTATAATGTCCGGCCTAAATCGCCAACTCGGCGCCGCCCAGCCTCCAGGAGCATCCATGAGCATCGATCTACTCGAAGAAACCGCATTGGCCATGGTGGCTGCCGGCAAGGGCATCATCGCCATCGACGAATCCAACAGCACGATCAAGAAGCGCTTTGATGCGGTCGGCATCGAATGCACAGAAGAAAACCGTCGCGCCTATCGCGAACTGCTGCTGGCAACACCCAATCTCTCCGATCACATCTCGGGCGCCATCCTGTTCGACGAGACCCTGCGTCAGTCCACACGTGACGGTGTGCCGTTCACCAAGTTGATGATGGACAACGGCATCCTGCCCGGGATCAAGGTCGATCGTGGTCCTCAGGCGCTGGCCGGATTCCCGGGTGAGGTGGTTACCGAAGGTCTTGATGGCCTGCGCGAGCGCCTCGCCGAATACGCCCGCCTCGGCGCACGATTTGCCAAGTGGCGTGCAGTGATCAATATCGGTGATGACTATCCGACCAGCACCGGTATCGATGCCAACTCGCATGCCCTCGCCCGCTACGCCGCACTGTGCCAGGAAGCCGGCATCGTCCCGATGGTCGAACCCGAAGTGATCATGGATGGCAGCCACGATATCGATACCTGCTTCGATGTCACCGAGGCCACGCTGCGTTCCTTGTTCGACGCCATGTACAAACACAATGTCATGCTCGAGGGCAGCATCCTCAAGGCCAGCATGGTGCTGTCCGGCAAGGACTGCGAAGACCAGGCCGGCGTCGACGAAGTCGCCGAGGCAACCTTGCGCTGCTTGAAGAGCACCGTTCCAGCGAGCTTGCCCGGCATCGTGTTCCTGTCCGGCGGCCAGTCCGACCGTGCCGCAACCGAGCATCTGAACGCCATGAACGCGCTCGGCGGAAATCCCTGGCCGCTGTCGTTCTCGTACGGGCGCGCCATGCAGTCGGCAGCCCTGCAGTTGTGGTCGCAGGACATCCACGGCAATGTCGCCGCTGCGCAGAAAATCGTCGCCCAGCGCGCTCGCGAGAACGGCCTGGCCGCGCTCGGCCGCTGGACGCCCGACCTCGTCGGCTGAGCTTCAGCTTGCAGTTGCGCTGGACCCGCCACCCTGGTCCAGCGCTATGATCGGCCGGGTCCCGATCGCGGGGCCCGGACCGGCAGCCGCCGGCATCATTGAGGGGCGCGTCGATGAACACCCACCCTGATCGGATCCGTCCCACCGCGGTAGTCGTCGATGACGATGCCGATATGGCGATGATGCTGTCGGAGTTTGTCCAGGCGAGCGGCTATGAAACCCGCAGCGCACAGAATTTTTCCGATTTCATTCTGGCCATGTCGCCACAGCCGCAGGTGCTGGTACTCGACCTGCTGATGCCCGAATCATGCAGCGAACGCATCGTCGAGTGGCTGGCTTACCAGGGGCAGCCTTTGCCGGTCGTGCTGGTCAGTTCCTTGCCGCTCGATCAGATTGAGCAACGCCGCAGTCAGATGATCGCGCAGGGCCTACCGCCGCCGTCGATCCTGCGCAAACCATTCTGGTTGCAGGACGTCGCCCGCGTCATCCGTGAAGCCATGGACAGCACCTGTCCAGGGTGACAGTTGTGAGCTGACGCAGCCCTCATCGCGACCGAGGATAATGCCGGCGCGCTGGTCCGACACAATATTGCGCGCAACGTTCCGTGGCCAGCCCTGCCCAGTCGCTGCACCGCGACCCCCATCTTGGAGATTCGAATGAACGCAGCGACCCCGGCCACCCCATTGAAGCAACTAGATCGCGCGCTCAATGCGCTGCGCGATCTTGGCCTGATCAAGTCGCAGCCGGAGGAAGCTCCGGTGATCGCACTGATCAACCGGATCAGCCAACTCGACCCCGACCGCACCCTGGCAATTGCGCGCACGCTCGCCCAGGGCACGCTGTTCAACGAGGTGGTCCGCGAGCAGATCTCGGCGATGGCGATGGGCGAGCGCTATCGTTCGATCACCCAGGCCTTCGATTCGATCCGCGACGATTCCAAGTTAATGGTGAGCCAGATCGAAGACGGCAAGATCGATACCTTCGAACGCCTCAGCAACATCTGGATGAAGGTGACGCGCGGTGATATTTCCTCGCGCTTCGCCCGCATCAAGGAGGTCTATCTCGACGTTGCCCGCGACAGCAAGGATCAGATCCAGCGCGAGCAGACCATCCTCGATGCCTATCGCGATTATCGCGGCGCCTTGAAAGAATCCCAGGTACTCGGCTTCCAGGTACTCAAGAAGGCCGAGCAGGTACTGAGCGAGGCACGCGTGGCCCTGCAGGCGAGTTCGGACGCACTCGCTGGCAATACCGATAGCGATCGTGAAGTCATCGCGCGGCTCGAAATGGACCGCGACCAGAAACTGCGCGCCCTTCAGGACGAGGACAAGCGTTATCAGATTGCCAAGGATCTGAGCGAGAACCTGTCGATTGCCTACAACACGACCGAAGTGATCATGGCGCGACTGATGCAACTTACCGACGCCAAGGAGCGCGTGTTCTCGCAGGCGGTGACTTTTTTTGGCACCAATGAGACCGTGTTCACCGCACTGTCGGCATCGTTCACCGGCATGCATGGCCTGCATGAGAGCACGCGCACGCTCGATGCCATGAAGGATGGCATGAACAAGAGCATCGAGGCGCTCGGTTCGGTCAGCGACAGGATACTCGAGGAGGCCACACGGGCCGGCTACGGCCCCAGCCTGCGCGCAGAATCGGTGCAGAAGCTGGTCGATTCCGTGGTCGGCTTCCAGGAGCGCTCAGTGCAGATCATCGACGAGATGCGCAGCCTCGCCGCCAGCAATGAGCGCGAGATCCAGCAGGCTGTCGAGGATGGCAAACGACGTCTGGTGGCGCTTTCGACGTCTGCGGCCAGTTTGCCGCGTAGCGCCTGATTGCGTTGCAAGGCACCGATCCGCGCATGGGCGCGGATCGGAGTTTGCGGTGCCCCTGCGCCGCGCTCCCAGTTGTTTCAACCGGACCCCAGTCATTGATCCCTGCTCACGCCCCCGTTCCCGCCACTGCCGACAACACGCCACTCGACGAGTTGATGCTGGCGATGGATATCGTCGACACCCTGCGCCATGAACAGAGCACCGTCGATCGCGAGCTGCAGGCCGATCTGCGTGACGACGCTCTGGTGGCGCGCATTCGCCAGGTCTACGCCGACCAGGGCATCGCGGTCACCGAGGATCTGATTTACAAGGGCGTCGAAGCGCTGAAGCAGGAGCGCTTCACCTACATTCCAGCCAAACCGACGTTCGCACTGCGTCTGGCCCATGTCTACATCGCGCGCTGGCGGTGGTTGCGTCGACTTGCGCTGACTGCGCTGCTGGTCAGCGGCGGCTGGATACTCTGGCAACTGCCCGAGCAGTGGCGCGAGCACCGCGCCTACGCTGCGTACAGCGCGCGCGTGGATGCACTCAGCGCGCAGGTCAGCCAACTCGATCAACGGATCGATCGACTCGACCGCTGGCACGATGCCCGCAGCGAACCCCTCGCGCTGATCCGCGCGCCGGTGGCACGCCAACTTGACGAGGTCGACAGCGCGGTTGCGCGACTGCGTCGGCAGCGTGCCGCCATGCTCTCGGTGCCCGCGCAAGCCGCCAATGACTTCCACGCCGACGCGGGTGCCGCCGATCGCCGGATCGCCGAGGCCGAGTCGGTACTCGCCGAAGCCACCACGGTGCTGGCGACAGCGGAATCGCGCGTGCAACCGGTCGAAGCGCTGGACCAGATGGCCGCCGACTTCGAGCGCTCGGTCGTCGTTCTGGATGGAGCTTCGCTGCAGGCCAGCGACCTCGCAACCATCAACGCTGTGCGCGTGCAGGCAGAAGCGGCTCTGCGCGCAGGCAATGCAGCCCTGGCCTCGCCCGCTGTCACCCGCCTCGACCAGATCGCCACGCAATTGAGCCTGGCCTATGAACTGCGGATCGTTTCCGCCGAGGGCGTGCGCAGTGGTGTCTGGCGTTACCCGGTCGACAATCCACAGGGCCGCAATTTCTATCTGGTTGTCGAGGCCATCGGCGAGGATGGACGCGCCCTCAGTCTGCCGATTCTCAACGAGGAGACCCAGACCATCGAAAAGGTAAGCCGCTATGCGGTCCGCGTACCCGAAGCCGTGTACGAAGAAGTCAAAGCCGACAAGCTCGACAACGGGCTGATCGATCAAGCCCTGGTTGGCCACAAGCGACGCGGCCAGCTCGATGTGCAGTTCGAGCGCCCGGTCGCCGGCGGCTACATCACGCGCTGGGAGCAATAAGCGATGAAAAGCGGAGCGGCCGTCTATCAGGAACTCAATCAGGGCATCGAGGAGGCACGTCAGCGCGCCAGCGTGGAGACGCGCCAGCTGGAAATGCTCGGCGCCGAACTGCAATCCGCGCGCGATGCAGAATCCCGGCAGACCCGGCAATTGGCGCAGCTGCGGCTGGGCTTGCTCGCTGACAGTCAGATCGTCAGCGGTCTCGACGAGGCCGATCGCCGCGCGCTCGGCATGATCGCCGAGCGTGGTCAGAAGGCTGAGGCGCTCGCAGCCCGGATTGCGGCCTCGCTGACAAGGCAGCAGGCACTCACCACGGCGCGCGGCGAACGGCTCGCCGAATACGATCAGCATCTGGCCGTGCTCGATGAGAGCGTGCAGTCCGCGCGCGCCGAGCTGGCGCATACCGAGCCCTATCGCATTGCCCGCGAGACCGCCGATCAGGCGCATAGCCGCGCCCGGCATGCCGACCAGAAAGCAGCACAGACCGAACAGGACCGCAGTCACAAGCGCCTGCCCTACGAGGCGGATCGACTGTTCATGTACCTGTGGCAGCGTCGCTATGCCTTTCCCGGGTATGCGGCGATGGCGCCCATTCGCGCGCTCGATGGCTGGGTCGCCCGATTGATCGGCTACGAGGCTGCGCATCGCAATTACCGAATGCTGCTGGCGCTCGCCGACCGCATGCGCGAGCACGCACTACGCCAGCAGGAAGTCGCGGAGGAACTCGACGAGCGTCTGGCCGAACTCGACGAAGCCGCCCTGGCGGCGGTCGCTGTACCCGCGCTCGCCGAAACCGTCGATCGCGCCGGCGACGCAGTGGCCGCAGCCAGCCGCGAACTGGAGGCCGAAGAACAACGTCATCAGCAGTATCTGACCGAGCAGGCCGCGATTACAGCGGGCACCGATCCGTACACGCTGGCGGCGGTGCAGGCCATCGAGGATCAGCTGCTCAGCGAGTCCATCGATACCCTGCGCCAGGATGCCCGTGTCAGCGCGAGCGCTGGCGACGACGCCCTGGTTGCCGGCTTGGCCAATCGCCGCGCCCAGTCCTCTGACCTGCTCACCCGGATCCAGACGCTGGAGGCCAGTCAACAGCTCGCACTGACCCGCCTGCGAGAGGCCGAAGCCTTGCGCGCGCGATTCCGCAGCGCAACCTATGATTCGCGCGATTCCGAATTCGACGATGGCATCGCGATCGGCGCTCTGCTCGGCCGGGTCCTGCAGGGCGCAGTATTGGCCAACGAAGTCTGGGGCACGCTGAGCGGCAAACAGCGATTCCGCATACCACGCAGCAGCTCGGGTGGCTGGGGCGGTGGTTCCAGCCGATCGAGCAGTACACGCAGCGCTGGAACCAGCTCGAGCAGCCGCAGCAGCGGTGGCTTCCGCAGCGGCGGCAGTTTCGGCGGCGGCAAGTTCAAGACCGGCGGTGGCTTCTAGCGGCTCTGCATCGCGGGCGCGTGGGCGTCCTACAATGGGCCACGATTCCTCTCGGACCAGAACATGAGCAATGACGATCCCTGGCGCAATGCGCGACGTGGCGGTGTGG
This sequence comes from Lysobacterales bacterium, assembly GCA_038255435.1. Classification (GTDB taxonomy): domain Bacteria; phylum Pseudomonadota; class Gammaproteobacteria; order Xanthomonadales; family Ahniellaceae; genus 0-14-3-00-62-12. The sequence continues at coordinate 183,326 of JBBSLG010000001.1, read as the reverse complement.
GCAAAGGCAAGGACACTCCCGGACCCGGCAAGACGAGCACCGCGCGGCCAGCTACCAGACCATCCTCGCCGCCACGCCGCGAAGTAGCCGAGCGCGATTCCGCCCCGGCGGCGCGCGACCCGCGCAGCGATCAACGCGATCGCGAGATGCGGGTGTTCGGTATCAACGCCTGCCTGGCGGTACACCGACATCGACCCGAGGCGATCCGCAAGATCTATCTGACCCAATCACGACTCGATCGCTTCAGTGGCGTATTGACCTGGTGCGCCGGTGAACGAATCGGCTATCGCCTGGTCGAAACCAGCGATCTGGACAAACTGACCCAGAGTCAGCACCACGAAGGCGTCTGCTTCGAAACGATCCCAGCACCAGCGCTCAGCCTGGACCAATTGCTAAGCAGCGCCGGCAAACGCGAACGCCCCTGGTTCACCTGGCTCGATGGCGTCGGCAATCCGCACAACCTCGGCGCCATCCTGCGCAGCGCAGCGCACTTTGGTTGCGCGGGCCTGATTCTGCATCGCGATGCCGCGGGTCTTTCCGGCGCCGCCTGTCGGGTTGCCGAAGGCGGCGCCGAAGTCGTGCCGATCGCCCGCGTCGACGACGCCCGTGATGCGATGAAAAAATTGCGAGCGCAGGGCTACGAAGGCATCGCAACGGTGGTGCGCGATGGCGATGATCTGTTCAGCGCCACGCTGCCTGAAAAAGCGGTCCTGGTGATGGGTGCCGAATCGGCCGGCATGTCATCGAGTCTGGTCGCGGCGTGCACGCTGCGCTTGGGCATTCCGGGCAGTGGTAGCGTCGAGAGCCTCAATGTCAGCGCCGCCTACGCGGTGTTTGCTTCGGCACTGGCGAGGCCACGCTGATCTGGGCACAACGGCCCCCTCACCGGTGCCATGCCCTCGGCGCCGAAGCGTGTATAGAGATCGCGCGCATCCACTAAAACGGAAATTTGAGGTGGCAATCGCTATCCTGAAACCCATGCTGAGCACCGGGACCCTGATGAAATCCATTTTTGCTGCCTTGCTGACCATCGCCGCACTGCTGTTGCAAGCGGTGCCCTTGCGCGCCGAGACGCCGGCCCCGCTGCGTTTTGATCTCGACTACATCATCGAGTTGTTGCCGCGCAGTGATCAGGCTCGCGTGCAGATCGTACTCGGCCAATCGGCCGAACGGGTCAAGGAGCTCAGCTTCGAGTTCGACCCCAAACGCTACGGCGACTTCGCCGTCAACAAGGGCAAACTGGAAAGAGCCGGCAATCAGATCCTCTGGCAACCGGCGGGATCTGGTTCGCAGCTGAGCTACTTGGTCAGGATTTCGAACGACCGCGGCAATGGATCCTTCGATGCGCGAATGACGCCGGACTGGGCGATTTTTCGCGGTGACCGCGTCATTCCGGCGATCCGCGCCCGCATGAGCAAGGGCGCAAGTTCACGCGCCCATTTGAAATTCAAGTTGCCGCCTGGCTGGACCAATATCGACACCGGCTGGATGCGGGGCAGCGATGGCCGTTTCATCATCAACAATCCCGAGCGCAAGTTTGATCGGCCGATCGGCTGGATGGTTGCCGGGCAGATCGGAACCCGGCGCGATCGTCTCGGCACCACCGAAGTGGCGATTGCGGCACCCAAGGGCGATCCACTCGATCGCATGGACGCGCTGACCCTGATCAATTTTGTCTGGCCGGAGTTCGAGAGCGCGTTCGGCAAAACCCCGCGCAAGATATTGATCGTCGGCGCCGGCGATCCGATGTGGCGCGGCGGACTGTCGGGGCCCAATTCTCTGTTCCTGCATTCCGAGCGCCCGCTGATCAGTGAGAATGCGACCAGCACCCTGGTTCATGAGCTGGTGCATGTGGTGACCCGCATTCGCGGCAAGGATCGTTCGGACTGGATCGCGGAGGGGCTTGCCGAGTTCTATTCGATCGAGCTGATCTATCGTGCCGGCGGCATGACCGACGAGCGTCATGAGAAGGTCTACCAGTGGTTGGCCAACTGGGGCAGCAAGGTGAAGACTTTGCGCGGGGAGCACAGCAATGCCGAGGTCACCGCCCGTGCTGCCCTGCTGTTCCGTGCGCTCGACGCGGAACTGCGCGAAGCCAGCAAGGGCGAGCGCTCGCTGGACGATCTCGCCCGTGCACTACGCAAACATCGCGCAGTCTCCACGGCGGACCTGACAGTCGAAGCCGAAAAATTGCTTGGCGGAAAATCCAGGGTGCTGGCGACGCCTTTATTGCGTTGAGCGGATTCCTGTAGGGCATCTCGGTGAGATGCCATCCCAACACCACGGGGGAATTGCGATGAGCGCTTTCCTGTAGGGCATCTCTGTGAGATGCCGTCTCAACACCACGGGAAATTCACGATGGCATCTCGGTGAGATGCCATCCGAACACCGCGGAGAATTCACCATGGCATCTCGCAGAGATGCCCTACAGGAGAGCCTGAGATCTCACCGGAATGCCCTACAGGTTCAAGGCGCGACGGTGGGCGCTCTGAACGCCGGCATGGCGTCTGCGGTCAGCCAGACGAAGGCGGCATAAGCGGCGACGTTCTGATCGAGTGCGGCGGGATCGATCTTGTCGAGCGTATCGTCGGCGGTGTGGTGCAGATCGAAATAATCGCTGCCGTCCTGGCGCAACTCGAACATCGGAACGCCGTGCTTGAGCAGGCCGCCGACATCGGCGCCGCCGCGTGCTTCATTGCCACCGGCCTCGATGCCGAGGGGATGCAGGACCTGCATGATCTGCTTGATCGCCGGCAACTGTGATGGATCCACCTGGGTGTCAAACCGGTAGATCCGGCCCGCGCCAAAATCGGACTCGGCCGCGGCAACATGCGCTGAGGCATCGCTGCGCTGGGCATAGGCGCGACCACCGAAGATGCCCTGCTCCTCATTGGCGAAGGCAACCACACGCACACTGCGCCGCGGTCGCATCGGCGACTTGGCGATCAAGGCACCGGCCGCCATCGTGATCGCCACGCCCGCGCCATCGTCAATCGCGCCGGTACCGAGGTCCCAGGAATCCAGGTGGCCGCCAACCACAACGTACTCGTCAGGCAGTTCGCGACCAGTGACCTCGCCGATCACATTGTGGCTGGTGTACTCGGCACCGATCCTGGCTTCAATTTTCAGGCGCACCACCAGCGGTTTATCCAGTTTCAGCAGGCGCTCGACCTGATCGGCATCGGGCACGCTGAGCGCCGCTGCCGGCACTGCGGTCAGTGCCACCAGACTGCCGTCGCTGGCCTTGATGGCGCGCTTGAGTACTTCAGGCTGATTGGGAATCTGACTGAAACTGATCCCGGTGCCGGTATGCGGCAGGCGATGTGAATCGGTGCCCACCGAGCGGATCAGCAGGGCCAGCGCGCCCTTGTTGCTGGCGATCTCGGCACCACTGCCACGTACCTCGACCGCCTTGCTATAGCCGCCGCCATCACGGCGTCGATCCATGGCATGCGATACATAGGCGATGCGGCCGCGCACCTGTTCGGCATCGGCTGCCTTCAGCGCCTCCAGATTGGCAAAGCCGACGACCTCGGCCGACACACCATCGGCTGGTGTCGCGCTCGACCAGCCGAGCGCGGTGATGGTGAATGTTTGCGGCGCCGGCGATACAACTTCGGCCGATTCATGGCCGCGTATCCAGATCGGAAAGCGCACCGGTTGCAGGATGATGCGATCAAAGCCCAGGGCTCTGAATTTGGCCTCGGCCCAGGCGACCGCACGCGCATCGGCTGCGCTGCCGGCCATACGCTGGCCGACTTCGGTGGTGAGTGACTCGACGATCGCATACGCGCCGCTGCCCAAACTGGCCTGATCGCGCAGGGCTGTTGCCGCGGCTAGCTGTTCAGCGCTGAATGTCTCGGTCGCAGGTGCATCGGCCGCAACAGCTGTTCCTACCGCTGAAAACAGTGTCGCCATCGACCAGGCAAGCACGAATCTGCGCATGGGGCTCTCCAATCCAAAACGCCATTGTGCCAGAGCCCGTAGCCGTCGATGTGCGCGCCGCCACGAACAACCAGATGCGCAGGCTTATCCGTTCTGACGCTGGGCGAGCAAGTCGCGAATTTCGAGCAATAACTTCTCTTGGGTAGTCGGCGCCGGCGGGGCGGCTGGGGTAGCGGCTTCTTTCTTGCGGAACCGATTGATGCCCTTGATGACAAGAAAGATCACGAAAGCGACGATCATGAAGTCCAGGATGGATTGCAGGAAAGCGCCATAGCCGATAGCGATCGCCGGTATCGAAGTGCCGTCGGGTCCAAGCTTGGACCCGACATTCAAGGCAAGCTCGGAAAAATCCTGACCCGAAGTGAGCCAACCGATGATCGGCATGATGAGCTTGTCGACCAGGGACGAGACGATCTTGCCGAAGGCGGTGCCGATGACGACACCGATAGCCAGATCCATCACATTGCCGCGCATCGCAAATTCTTTGAACTCGGTGGCCATTCCCATCGGGTGCTCCTCGGTGTGTGAGACAGGGCAAGTCAGCGCGCATGCAGCGAGCGGCCTGCCACCAGATCCAGCCGCCTGATCGTACGCTCAGACGATACGGCCGACCAGATCGGGGATTCCGGGGAAAGTGGCACGGAAGCGGTCGCCGCGCGCCAATGCCGCAACGCCAGCCGGCGTTCCAGTGAAGATCAGGTCACCAGCGCGTAGCGTGTAGTAGCGCGACAAGGCCGCGATGATCTCGCCGACCTTCAACAGCATGTCACTGATATCGACCTGCTGGCGCAGCTGCCCATTCACTTCGAGCAGGAGTTCGCCGGTCACCGGATGACCGCCAAGTTCGTCGACCAGCCGCAGCGCCGAGATCGGCGCCGAATGGTCGAAGCCCTTGGCTATATCCCAGGGCGTGCCCTTGGCCTTCGCCTGTGCCTGCAAATCACGTCGGGTCAGATCGAGGCCGACGCCGTAGGCAATTACTGCCGCCAGTCCCTGCTCAGCGCTCAGATCGCTGCCACCGCAGCCGAGTGCTGCTACCAATTCAACCTCATGATGCAGATCGCTGGTTGCCGATGGATACGGCACATCGGCGCCATCCTGGACCAGGGCATCGTCCGGCTTGCAGAAAAACACCGGTGCTTCCAGATTCACCGTCGCCTGCATCTCCTTGGCATGCGCCTCGTAGTTGCGGCCGATGCAGTAGATGCGGTGGACGGGGAAGCGCAGCGCGCTGCCCTCGACGGCGAGACTGATGGCGGACGCTGCGCCACAGATGTAGGTCGTCTCGTTCAATGCATTGTCTCCAAGCACATGCCAGCGTAAATCCCTTCGCAAAGACGGCTTGATCTGCGAGCTTGCATCAGGCTTCGCGCAATGCCGTGGTTACCTGCATGCGCGCCGCGCGCAGCGCCGGCAGCAGGCCACCGAGGAATCCGATCCCCAGCGCGAGCACGAGACCGAAGCCGACCAGGCCGGGTGTCACCTGGAAAGCGAACACCATCTGGGTGAAGTTGCCTCCGAGTGTGGAGACTGTCATGCCATTGAAGACCACGTAGGTGATCACCGCACCGATCAATCCGCCCACAAGTGCGAGCAGCATCGCCTCGACCATCACCGAAGACACCACCGGCAGACCACCGAAGCCGATGGCGCGCAAGGTCGCGATCTCGCGGGTGCGGCTAGATACCGACGCGTACATCGTGTTGAGCGCCGCGAAGATAGCGCCCAAGGCCATGATGATCGATACGACCGCACCGAGCAGGCGGATACCCTGTGTCGATTGCTCGGTCTGCTCCGAGTAGTACTTGGCCTGGTTCTTCACTTCGACCTGGCTCATCCGCGGATCCAGCTTCAGCGCGGTCTCGAAGGGACCGAAGGCTTCCGGGCTTTCGAGCGCAACCAGCACGGTCGAAAAGGTGTTGGGCCGGCCCCATGCGGTCTGCGCCGTAGCGGCATCGGTCAGAATCTCGCTCTCGGAGATATCGCCCGATTCGAATACACCGACCACGGTCCATTCCGAGCCGCGCAAGCGAACGGTCAGACCGACGCCAAGCCCCTCGAACTGGTCGACCGCGCCGCGACCCACCAGCAGTTCCTGCAGACCAGGCGTGAACGCACGCCCCTCGACGACCTTCAGCTGTGGACGCAGCGCCAGGCCCTGTGGACTGATCCCGCGCAAGGTGACGTTCGCACCAAGCGTGCCGCCCTTCTTGGGCAGTTCGGCAATGACGATGATTTCTCCCGAAGCCAGCGGCTCGCCACGGGCATCCTTGCGCACGCCGGGGGCGCGCGCGGCGAGATCGAGCGCATCGCGGCCGAGCGTGCTGTTGAGTTCGGCCTGCGAACCGCCGCGCAAGACCATGCCGTTGAGGGGATCGCCACTGGCCACCATCGTGGTCTCGATGCCCTGCGACATGGCGAACAGTGCAGTGAACACGCCGACGACACCGGCGATGCCGACAATGATCACCAGCGAGGCGCCCAGCCTTTCCGGGATGGACTTCAAGTTGAGCAACACGATTTCATAGAGCTGTCTGAACATGGCTATTCCTTCGTTCCGTAGACATCGCACTGCAACGCGGGCGCCAGCGACCTAGCCGCCATCTCAACGACCCGCCAGTGCATCGACGATACGCACCCGGCCGGCACGCAGGGCCGGTGGCAAACCCACGGCAAGCGCGAGCGCGACAATCGCCAGCATGGCACGCAGCCAGACCGTGCCATCGGTACGCACGCCAGCAAAGAACGGCACTGCCTGCGCCATGCCCTTCATCATCAGCGAGGCGAGCAGCATGCCGATCAATCCGCCGAGAAGGCACAGAAACAGCGCCTCGGCCAGCACCAGGACAGTGACCAGCAGATTGCTGAACCCCAGTGTCTTGAGCACCGCCAGCTCCGGGATGCGTTCACGCACCGCCTGCGCCATCGTATTGCCGGTCAGGATCAGAATGGTGAAGAAGACGGCGACGAGAATGAGATTGACGATCAGCGCAATGTCGCCAATCTGCGCGAGGAAGCCCTTGTTGAAATCCTTCTCGCTCTGCGTCTTGGTCTCGTTGGGCGAATTCATGAAGCGCGCATCGATCGCCTGCGCCACTTCGTTGGCCCGGTCGGGGTCATCGAGCACCACCGCATACGTGCCGGCGATGCCAGCGCCGAACTGGTTGGCTTCGGAGAAATACCCCCAGTTGATGTAGATGCTTTGGGTCTGCGCCTGCCAGGTCGCGTCCTTGCCATCGAAGATTCCGACGACGTCGAATCCCCATGCCATCGATCCATCCTTCTTGGGGAAGATGTTCGATTTCAGCGGCAGCTTGTCGCCAACCTTCCAGCCGTATTTGTCGGCCAATACGCGGCCGACGATGGCGCCGCTTCGCGTGTTCTCGAACGACTTCCACTCCGCGTCGGTCATCACCCACTCCGGGTAGACGCGGCGCAAGCGCGCCGGATCGGAGGCGAAAGTGAACATCTGCGTGTTTTCGCCGATGACGCCGCCGAACCACTGGTCATGGCTGACGTCCTTGACGCCGGGAATTTTTTCTATCTCGGGCAACAGGCGGATCGGCAAAGAGTCTGTGAACGAGACCCGCGACTGCGTAATCAGCCGGGACGCGCCGACAAAATCCGCGCCTGAAGTGGCGAACACGTTCAGGGCCTGCAGCAGGCCAAACAGCAGGAAGGCGCAGATCAGAGAAAGCAAGGTGAGGAACGCGCGCGTCTTCTTGCGCCAGATGCCTGCCCAGACGAATCGGATGAATCCCATGGTCGCCTCCGTCTCAGGCCGGTTGCGCTGACGTGGCGGCGGCAGCCGATTCGAGCAGGGTGCCCTTGTCCAGATGCAGGGTGCGCTTGGCAAACTCTGCAGCCTTGGGATCATGGGTGACCATCACGATGGTCTTGCCATGCTCGCGATTGAGTCGCTGCAGCAAAGTCAGGATCTCATCGGCGGTCTTGCGATCGAGATCGCCGGTCGGTTCATCGCAGACCAGCAAGGTGGGGTCGGAGACCAGGGCGCGCGCGATCGCCACGCGCTGCTCCTGTCCACCCGATAGCTCACGCGGCTTGTGGCGGGCGCGATCCTTGAGACCGACGATCTCAAGCGCGACATTGGCGCGCTTGATGCGCTCGGCTCCACTCATCTTGGTCAGCAGCAGGGGCAATTCGACGTTGCGCTCGGCAGTCAGCACCGGCAGCAGATTGTAGAACTGGAACACGAAGCCGACATTGCCGGCGCGCCAGCGCGCCAGGTCACCGCTCGACAGCTGATCGATGCGGTTGCCGGCGACGAGTATCTCGCCGCCACTGGGCTGGTCGAGTCCGCCGATCAAGTTCAGCAGCGTGGTCTTGCCCGAACCCGAGGGACCCATCAAGGCGACAAAATCGCCCTTTGGAATATCGATCGACAGACCGTGCAGGACTTCGACCTTCTGCTTGCCGCGGGTGTAGTGCTTGGTGACGTTGCGAATTTCGACGAGGGCATTGCTCATGGGGCGAACCTCGGTTTGTCGAGTTGGAGTGAGGAGGATATTTCAAAAACGAAGAGGGGCTTGATCACGGCTTGCTGGCACGCTGCACGGGATCGCCATCGGCCAGTTCGGCCGGTGGATCGACGATCACGCTGTCGCCGGGCTCGATGCCGGCCAGCACATTGCGCAATGCGCCCTGAGCCGGCGCCAACTGCACGACGCGCTTTTTTGCGCGGCCGTCGACGACCACGAAGACCACGGACTGGTCCTCACGCTCGGCGACCGCCGCGGTGGGAATCATCACGCCGCGCGGTGCAGCCGCTGGCGCGCTGGCTGCCGACTCTCTTGCTTCGAGGAAGGCAACCCGCACACCCATCTCGGGAACGATGCGTTGGTCTTTTTCGAGCAGCGCAACGCGAACACGAACGGTCGCCTTGGTGCGATCAGCGGCTGGAATCACCGCTATGACCTCGCCGCGGATGCGCCAGTCCGGATAGGCATTGAGCGTGGCTTCGACCGGCATCTGGGCCGACACCCGGCCGATGAAGGCTTCATTGACATCGACCTCCACCTCGAGTGATTCCATGTCCACGATGGTGCCGATTCCGGTGCGGGTGAAGCCACCGCCGGCAGAAATCGGCGAGATCATCTCGCCGGGTTGCGCGGCCTTGGCGATCACCACACCGGCGAACGGCGCGCGAATCACGGTGTCGTCGAGCGAGACCTGGCTCATCTCGACAGCGCGCGCCGACACATCGACTTGACGACGCTGGCTGACCAGCCGGGCGCGGAGGCTCTCAGCCTGGGCACGGGCGGCATCGAGTTGCGCAACCGAAGTGAGCTTGCGCGCATTCAGTTCCTGCTGTCGCTCGTAGTCGGCGTTGGCCTGACGCAGGCCGGCCTCGGTTTCAGCCAGCTGTGATCGGGAACTGGCCAACTGCGCCTGGCGGAGGTTGAAGTCGGCCTGTTGATCGTTTGCTTCCAGGGTGGCGAGGATCTGGCCCTGCTCCACCCGCATGCCTTCTTCGATCAATACCTCGCGCACCTTGCCGGTGACCTTGGCCGATACGGTGGCCTGGCGGCGTGCGACCACGTAGCCGGAGGCGTCGAGCACCGAGTTGCTGGGTGCCAGCGCCGTGGCCGCAATCGCCGCACTGGTCTTCACCTCGAGCGCCGCAGCCTGGCGTCCGAACAGCCACCAGCCGACGAACGCAGCCACCAACAGGGCGCAGGCGGCGAAAATCCAGCGCGGCGCGTTCGATGCGGGCGGCGCACTGTCATTGCCGCGGTCAATGCGCAGCTGTCCAAGCAGGTCGGGTTGGTTCATTTCAGCGAGGTTTCATAGCCGGGGGAGTGTTGGGCCGGGTGCGGCGATCCGATCTGCATCGCACCCAGTCGAGCGGGACTCAGGTTTGCCGATGAGGCACTGCAACCATAGTGCCAGATGTCATCTGATCGAACTACATTGTGAAGGGCCGGGGCTGAGTGTGGCTACCGGGACCGCCACGGTACCAACGTCGCCCGTCGACGCGCCCTGCTAAAGTCGCATGCGCACACTTTGGCAGCCTGATCATGGATCTATTCAAGTCGTTCACGCTCGAAGCCGCGCACCGATTGCCGCAGGTTCCGGCCGGGCACAAGTGCAGCCGCGTCCATGGGCATTCGTTCCGCGTTGAGCTGCATGTATCCGGTCCGATCGATCCGCACTACGGCTGGGTGATCGATTTCGCCGAGATCAAGCGCGCGTTCGCGCCGCTTTACGATCAGCTCGACCATCATTATTTGAACGATGTGCCCGGGCTCGAAAACCCGACCAGCGAGCATCTCGCCGTCTGGATATGGGATCGCCTGCGGCCGAGCCTGCCCCTGCTCAGCGAGGTGGTCGTTCACGAGACCTGCACCTCGGGCTGCCGTTATCGCGGCAAGCCCGACGGCGTCAGCTAGAACCTGGTTGGGATGCGGCTGCGGCGCGACGGGCGCTGAGCGCGGCGCTGATCTGGTTGCCGATCGGCAGACTGCGAACGCGCACCGCACACGCCGCGAAAAGGGCATTGGTCAGGGCCGGCGCCGCGGTCGGGATACCCATCTCGCCCGCGCCAGCGGGATCTTTTTCGCTGGGTACAATCAGTACTTCAACATCCGGCGCATCAGCCATGCGCAGCAATCGATAATCATTGAAATTGGTCTGCACAACACGACCGCCCTCGATTGTGATCTCCAGGGCCTGGGCCGTACTGATCCCATCGATGGTTCCGCCCATCATCTGGGCCTGGATGCCGAGGGGATTGATCGGACGGCCGATATCGACGGCGCAGATACAGCGTTCGATCCGGTAGCTACCGTCGTCATCCACGCTGACTTCCATGGCATGGGCCGCATAACCGCCAAAGGTGAAGTGCGCGGCCAAACCGAGCCCACGACCAGGCGGGAGCTTGCGTCCCCAGCCTATGGTTTGAGCAGCCAACTCCAGCACGTGGCGCAAGCGACCGCTGTCGAAGACCGGACCACCGTGCTGGGCATAGGCCCGCTCCCCGGCTTCGCCGATCAACTCCAGACGCAGCGCGAGCGGATCACGACCCGCGGCGTGCGCGATCTCGTCGACGAAACTCTGCACGGCAAACGCGTTCGCTGTGTGCGCCGGCGCACGCCAGGAGCCTCGGGTCATTCCCGATTGCACGGGAAACCACTCAAGGCGCAGATTGCCGATCGCAGCGGCCGGAAAGTCATCCGGATAGAGTTCGGCCTGCCATAGGTCTTCGGGCTTCACGTCCGGTCGACGGTGGTATTTCGATGCGCTGGCCAGACGATGCGCCCAGGCGCTGACCCGGTTGTCGGCATCGAGTGCGGCGCGCATCTGGTGATGACCAAACGGTCGATAGAAATCGTGTTGCAGATCGTCTTCGCGCGTCCACAGCAATTTGATCGGCTTGCCGCTCAGCTTGGAGATCAGCACCGCCTCGGCAACAAAGTCATTGCTCAGTCTGCGCCCGAAGCCACCGCCGACGCGGGTCATCTGCACATCGATCTTCATGCGGTCGACGCCGGTGAGCTGATGAGCGATTCGCGAGGCTCCGCCGGGTTGCTGCATCGGCGCGATGATGCGAACACGGTCCGCCTCGACATGGGCGCAGGCATTCTGCGGCTCGAGCGGACAATGCGAGACGAACGGTATCCGATAGACCGCTTCGACCTTGCGTGTCGCCGCGGCAGTGGCTGCGTCAAAGTCGCCGTCGTCGCGCACGCGCTGGCCGCTGCCGGCGAGCAGTCGCGTGCACTGCGCATCTAGGGCCGCGCTGGATTCCGCGCTGTGCGCTCCCGGCTTCCAGACGATCTTCAATGCGCGTCGCCCCTGCAAGGCCGACCAGGTGTCGTCCGCGAGCACCACGATGCCGGTGGCGAGATTGGCTGTGATCGGCTCAGCTGCCTGCGGTCCCGGCAGCACCAGCACCGAACGCACGCCCTTGATCTTTTTGGCCTCGGACGCGTCGTACGATTCCAGTGTGCCTTCGAAATAAGGACAGCGCGCGACCACGGCATGCAGGGCCCCGGGCAGGTTCGCATCGATGCCGTAGATCGCCTTGCCGGTGACGATGTCGGCGCAATCCACGGTGCGGGTGGGTCGCCCGATGATGCGGTACGCACCCGGTTCCTTCAGTGCGATCGCGGTTCCCGGCAGCTTCCCTCGACTCGCGGCGGCAGCAAGTGCGCCGTAGCCGAGGGTTCTGCCATCGGGATGCAGCACCTGACTCGCCGAAGTCTTGAGTTCGCTGACGTCAATTTCCCAGGCGCCGGCTGCAGCCTGGAGGATCAACCAGCGTGCCTGCGCACCGATCTGGCGCAGATCCTGCCAGGCGTCGGGGATGCTGGTGCTTCCGCCGGCGCCCTGCGGGCCAAACTTCCAATCCACGCCCGAGGGCGAATCCGCCTTGCTGACCAGACCCAGCGGCAACTGCTCGACGCGAACCCGCTGCCAGTCGGCATCCAGCTCCTCGGCGATCAGCATCGGCAGCGCGGTCTTGACGCCCTGTCCGATCTCCGGTGCGCGCGCGCCAATCACGATGCCGCCATCGGCGTCGATACGCAGGAACACGCCGAGTTGAGTCGTGGCGGGATGCGTCGATTTCTCGCCTGCAATCACTGGCATTCGCCAGCCCAGCAGAAGGCCACCTGTCGTCGTCGCTGAGAGCAGGATGAATTCCCGGCGGCCGAGGCCAGCACTCACAGGATTCACCGACAGGTCGCCACGCTCATCGATCTGCACCTGCCAGTCGGGCCGCAATGAGGTACTCATGATTCTGCTGCCTTGCTGCGCAACTCTGTCGCCGCGCGCCGGATCGCCTTGCGGATGCGCGGGTAGGTGCCGCAGCGGCAGAGATTGGTCAACGCGGCAATATCTTCGTCGGCGGGATCGGGCTTGCGCCTGAGCAGATCGACAGCCGCCATGATCTGACCCGCCTGGCAGTAGCCGCACTGCGGCACATCTTCTTCGATCCATGCACGTTGGACGGCGTGCAGGCCCTCACTGGGCGCCAGGCCTTCGATGGTGGTCACCTCGCGACCGGCAATTGCCGATAGCGGCAGCAGACAGGAACGGACCACGGCACCATCAAGATGCACACTGCAGGCACCGCATTCGCCGATGCCACAGCCAAACTTGGTACCGGTCAGGGCAGCGTGATCGCGCAGGTACCAGAGCAGGGGCATGCTGACGTCGCCATCATGGCGAACGGTCTTTCCATTCACTCGGAACTTGATCATCACGTTCACTCCGCAGGCTGCCGTTGTGGACACTAGGCGCTGCCTGCACTGCCGGCGCGTGCCAGAGGTCCCAACCTGCGGCGATTCCACTACCGACCCTGCGCAGCCTCGCGCTTCAGCCTGTATTGCAACGCACCATAATAGGATTGGCATCGACCTCCACTCCGTTCGTGGATCGACGAATGGGCCTTTGCGTATAGGCAAAACGCGGGCTGAATGACCCAGGCAAGGTAAATGTTGCATTGCAACAAAAACGCGAGTACAGTGGGCCCCGTAACGTCGCCCATCGTGGGCACGTCCTCAGAGGACTTTCCCATGTTTGAACAAATCAATTCGCAGATGCTCAATGCCAGCAAGCAGTTCGCCGAAGCCGCATTCAAGGCGCAGGGCATCGCGTTCGAAGGCTTCGAGAAAGCGGTCAATGTGCAGGTCAAGGCTGTCGAGAACCGCTGGAACGCGACGCTCGAGTTCCTCGGCGAAGCAGCCGAAGTGAACAACATCGAAGCCGTCAAGGCCTTCCTGCCGAAGGGCGTTGCCCTGGCGCGCGAAACCGCCGAGAAGACCTACGCCACCTCGCAGGAGCTGGTGAATGTCGGCGTGAAGACCACCGAGGCGCTGACCGGTCTGGCCAAGGGCCAGCTTGAAGCCGCCAACGAAGCTTTCGTCAAGCCGGTCGCCGCAGCAGCCCGCAAGACCAAGTAAGACTCGATCCGGGCGCAGGGATGCGACCGGGTTCGAAGCAGGACAGACGCTGGCCGGCACTCCCTCCCCTTGAGCCCGCCAGCGTACTGAGACCAGTGGGCAACCACTGGTCTTTTTTTGCCCGCAGCGTGGTGCAGATTCAGCCTACGAAAAACATCGCCACCCAGCAGCCGACGGCCGCCAGCCAGGCGACACTGCGCAGGGTGGCGCGGTCAGCGATATAGAGCGCGCCATAGACCAGGCGCAAGCCGATGAAGGCCATCGCCAGCTTGTCGACCATGGCCTGGTTGTGGCCCAACTGATGGGCAATGATCACCGCCGCGGCAAACGGCGGGAATGCCTCGAACGAATTCAGATGCGCCCAGTGCGCGCGCTGGCGAAAGCCATCGAGGCGGTCCTGGAACTTGCGCGGCGCGAAGTTGTTGAAGCCCTTGCCGGAAAACTTGGCAATGCCAGTGAACAGGATGGGCAGGAAGGCAGCGATCAATACGCACCAGAAGGCAATCGTCATGGCAGGGACCTTGGTCGGGGTGGGAGTCGGTAATTCCGGTCGAGCATAGCGGCGGATCGTGTTTCGGGCGCGGCTGCCCTTGGTCGAGGATCGGCACACAGAGGCTCAGCCCGACTCGGCTCACCCCGGGATCGATTGTCAACCAAGGGGTCCAGCCAGTGAATCCGCACCCGCGGTTGTGCGACACTCCACATCGGGGTTCTGAAGTCCACACATGATTGATCTTATTGTCGAAGCTGGCCCGCAGTCCGGGCAACGATTTGTTGTCGACTCGGCCACAGTGCTGGGGCGCGGTCAGTTTGCCGATCTGATGATCAGCGACCTCGCCGTATCGCGTCGTCACGCCCAGATCGACAATGAGGAAGGCCAATGGCGCCTGCGCGATCTCGAGAGCGCCAATGGCACACGTCACAACGGCCGTCTGGTGATGGCCCCGACCGATATCGAGGATGGCGACAGCATTGAACTGGGTCAGACGCGATTGCGCGTGCGCCGCCGCGACCTGGTCAAATCGGCCGAGTCGCCCGAAGCGACGATGATCGAGCCGGTGGATATTTCGGCGATGCGCCCGCCTGCGCAGCCGCCAGCACCGAGGCCGGTTCAACCGATGCCGATGCCGATACCGGCATCCGAGCCGGCGATTCCGCGCACTTCGGCAGCCAATGAGCTGTACCAGACCACGATCGCCCGGCTCAAGGCGATGTCGCAGATTGGTGACATGCTCAGCGAAGCGGGATCGCTGGAAAGTCGACTGCGCGATTTTCTCAGCGCACTCAGTGAGGCCTTTCCGCGCTGCGAGCGTTTTGCCGTCATGGTCCGCGAGGCCAATCATCGCCCCTGGCGCCTGCTCGCCCAGCGCTGCAATTCGCCTCTGGTCCTCGATGAAGAGCTTGCCGCCGCCATTGGTGCAATCTCGATCGCCGATGGCCAGCCGATCATCGCCCCCCAGCAGGACACGCTGAAGTCCTTGCTGCCGCCACACCTGATCGAGCGCGTGCCGGCCACGCTTGCGGCTGCGCCGATCCGCAGCGCCGGCCTGGTGCTGGGCGCGATCTATCTGGACAGTCATGACGAAACGCACGCCCTGCGCGCTGCCGATCGCGAGTTCCTGAGCGGCGTCGCCGGTCATCTGGGCGCCCTCCTCGCTTCGTATCGACACGCCGAAAGCGAGCAGTTGATCCATCCCCAGGACATCGAACTGTCGCGCCGTATCCAACAACGATTCCTGCCCAGCGCGACGCCGCGCATCGACGGCTACGAACTGGCCGACAGCTACACCGCAGCGCGCATTGTCGGCGGCGATCTGTTCGATTTCCTGACCCTCGCGGATGGTCGTACGACGCTTCTGATCGGCGATGTTTCCGGCAAGGGATTTCCGGCAGCGCTGTACATGGCCCGGCTCGGTGCACAGGCACGCGCCTTGGCGCCACGCTGCAAGACGCCGGCCGATCTGATGTCACAGCTCAATCAACTGATGCGCGGCGAGCTCGAATCGGGCATGTTCGCGACCTGCCTGGTCGCCGCACTCGATGCTGGCAAGGGCGTGCTGCGCATTGCCAGTGCCGGCCATCCGCCGCCGATCGTGCGCCGGGCGAGTGGCCAACTCGAGTCATTGCAGATCCCGGTTTCCACTGCGCTTGGCGTCAATCACAACAACCAGTTCCATGAAGTGTCAATCGAGCTCGCCAAAGGCGATGGCGTGCTCCTGTTCACCGACGGACTGGACGAGGCACTCTCGGCGAGCGGCGAAGCCTTCGGACTGGATCGCGTCCGCGTCACCCTGCAGAACACGCGATCGGCGGGCCATGCGATCGAAGCCCTGCTGACCGCGATCGGCGGATTCCTCGGTGACATCACCCAGTACGACGATCTGACCCTGATCGCACTTTGGCGGCGCTGATCCGCGCGGCAGACTCACCGCACTAGCGTGGCTTGACCGGCCGGTCAGACTTTGGATCCGATTCTCCCGCAGCCGCGCGTACTCCGAGCAATCGCGCAGCGGCGGCAGCAGTCGATTGCTGAGCGGAGGATGTCGGCGCTGCCGCGGGCACACCGAGCAATCCTGCCGCTAGATTTCCGATCGGACTGCCAGCCGGCGCAGACTCGCCAGTATGCGGATGCTTCTGCAAGGCCAGCTTGGCGTTTGGATAGATCTCGAACAGGGAAGTGAAGCCGGCAATATCGAAGACCTGCTTTACCGAGGCATTCAGCGCCGCCAGCCGCAGGCTGCCCACACCGCCATCGACTTTCTTGGCCAGAGCCAGCAAGACGCGCAGCCCGGCCGAACTGACATAGCTGATCTTGGCCATATCCAGCACGAAATGGCGACGGCCGGATTCGAACGCATCATGCAAGGACAGTTCCAACTCGCCCGCGGTTTCGGTGTCGAGCCGGCCCTCGGGCCGCATCAGCAGCACCTGTCCATGGGTTTCGCTGACAATCTCCATTGCTTGCTCAGCCCAGGCGGAAGACGAAACGGGCGGCACCAATCTGGATGACGTCCTCGCTCTCCAGAATGCGCTCCTTGATGCGCTCGGCGTTCACCCGTGTGCCGTGACGGGAGCCGTGATCACGCAGCAGATAGCCCGCCGTCGAAGGTTCGATCACGGCATGATTGGCATCGACGCCGGGCCCGCCGATACGCACCTCGTTGGCACTGTCCGAGCCGATGCGCGTCGTAGCGACCCCAAGCACCGCGGTCTGTTTGCCCGCTTCGGGATTCTGCGGCACCAGTCGGGCCAGCTTGACCACGCCGGTCGGCAACGCCTGACCAGCCGACTTCGGCACCTTCACCGCGGGCAAGACCATGGTGCCGGCAGCCGGGCTCGGTGGCGGCTTGGTCGCCGGCGGCGGCACCGGAACGGCGCCCAGTTGGCCGGTTGGCGCCTCTGGAATCAGCATGCGTCCGGTGACCACGTGCAGCGTGCTGGCCGGCGTGGCAGCCAGCGCGGGCACTTCCATGGTCGACTGCGGGCCGACACTCTGGGCTGCAGTGGTGAGCAACTCGGATTCTTCGCTGACCGCTGCCAGGAATCGTTCACGCAATTTGCGCCCCTGATCCAGCACTGCGGCCTTGCTGGCGACCTTGTCGTCGATCACCTTGAGTCGACGCTTGCGCTCGGCTACATCGAATTCGCCCAGTTGATGGCGGAACTCAACTTCCTGTCGATCGAGATCCATCGCCTCGTGTTCGGCTTCAAGCCGGGCCAGTTCCGAACGCAAGGTGGCGTAGGCGGTGCACGCTGCCAGCTTCAGTGGTCCGGCGCGATCCTCGATATCACGCATGCGGGTCTCGTAGTCGGCACGAACACGCAGGTAGACCGCATTGGCGACGGATGCCTTGAGTTCATCCATTTGCGCCATGCGCGATTGCACTTCATCGGACTGCTTTTTCAGCTCGGCCAGTTGGTCGGCGGGGCTGGCATCAAAACTCTCGAACGGGTCCATGGTTCTCCCTTCGGCCTCAGGCCGTACGTACTTCCAATTCAACGGTGCCGAATCGCAACTGGTCTCCGGCGCCAAACTTGATGGTCTCGCCAGGCTTGGCGCGCTGGGCATTGACCCAGGTACCGTTCAAGGTACCGACTTCCTCGCGCACGCTGTAGCCATCGGCGCTGCGCAACACTTTGGCATGCCGGCGCGACAATGATCGCTGCAGGTCCAGCGGACCGAGATTGATCTCCGGCATCGTGCCGGTCACCGGATCGGGCCGACCGACCAGAAATTCAGCCGCCCCCTGCAGTAGAAAGCGCTGCTCCGACTGCGCGTGCAACAGCAGCAGAATCTGTGCGGGCTCGGGCGCAACAGGTCGCGCCGGCGTTCGCGCCGGCGGCACCGGCGTGGTCAGCCGCTCGGCCACCTGCGGAATCGCTGGCGGCGCATTCGGTTGCTGGGCTACCTTGCCCATCCGCGTCTCGATCGGTGTCAGCGCAGCAGCCGGCTGATCCCGGGCATTGCCCAATGCGGCCTGCGCCTCGCTGGCACGCTGTTCGGCGCGGCGCAGCCTAGCGGTCAGCTTGCGCATGATCCGCACCGCGATCTCGACATTGCTGGACAACACATCGGTGAAAGCGCCGCGATCGATCTTGAGCAGGCGCGTCGGCGCGGTGGCCACGGCGGTGGCGAAGCGCGGCTGGTCCTCGAGCACGGCCATTTCGCCGAAGAAGTCTCCGGCCTCGAGCGTCGCCAAAGGCGTATTTCCGCGGTCGATGCGCAGGATATCGATGCACCCACTCTCGATGATGTACATCTCGGTGCCGGGATCGCCCTCGCGAAACACGGTCTGACCCGCTGCCACCTCGACAAACATGTCGCCCGACTGTGTCATGCCCGCTTCCATCTGGATTGGACTGGAGTCCGATTATGCGAAGCGCCGCCGGTGCCAGCAACTGCGCCGCGTCACGATTTGTACAGCTTGTGCTGGCATCCTCATGGCGCCCTACCTATGCTGCACGCATGAGCCGAACGCGCCCGTGGTCAATATCGCACTCCGGCCTGGGCCTGGCCCGATGCAGCCTGTGGCTGCTCGCTGCCTTCGCCGGAGCCAGCCCTGCCGCGGTGTGCCCGGCCGCCACCGACAGCAGCACACCGATCGGATCGGATCGCACGCTCAACCTCGCCCTGCCCGGATATGAAAACCACCCGGTCTACGGCAACAAGCTGGTTTTCCTTCACATCCCGGCATCCTATCAGGTTGGCCAGCAGGTGCCCCTGGTGGTCATCCTGCACGGAGCAGCGGGCAACCCGACCGCTGCCATCGGTCAGGCCAACGTGTTGCTGGGGCTTTGGAGGCCGGCCGCCAATGCGGGCGGATTCATCGTCGCTTCCCTGGTCGGATCGGGGACAAGCGGCAGCTGGATTGCGCCGGACAGTGCCGAGGACCTGCCTACCGACTACGACATGATCGACGCCGCGGTGCGCCGGATCGCCAGCGAGTACAGCATTGATGACAGCCGCCGCTACCTCTGGGGTTTCTCGGCGGGCGGCCACGTCACGCTCGATATCGCGCTGAACGAACGGCATCCACGCATCCACAGCGGCTATTTCGCCGGATTCGGCGTCAACGCCGGTGTCAGCGCCGGACTCGCCTGCTCCGGCGCCGGCAGTTCAGGCTGCCTGCAGATATTTGCCGGCGGACCGATGAAACGACCGATTGACGTCCATATCGGCGGCTCGGACAGCCTGATCGCGTTCGCAGTCGATGATCGCGCCCGCTTCCAGACGCTGGGCTGGGGCCCGGGAGTGACTTTTTTCTGGCATGAGTTTGCCGGCGGTCACTACGTCCTCGCCGAGCACCCACTGCAGATCTGGAACAACCTCTGTGGATTCAGCACGCGCGCTGCCGGCATGCCTGCGCGTGTACGTATCCCGGCCCCAGGGGCGGCTGAGTCGGTGGATCCGGGGACCTTCATCACGACCGACCCGGACTTGCGGCTACCAGACAAAAAACGCTAGACTCTCGCGGCTTTGTTGTACCGCTTTCGTTGCACACGACTGTATTGTTGAATGTTCGCGTTTCAGACGACTCGCAGGCGTTCCGGCTGCGGACCCACGGATCTCTTCCCTGTGCAGAACTCCGTCGCAACCGGAAAGAAAACCGCGCGCCGCACCGTGCTTGCACAGTGTCTGGCTGCTGGCATCGCCGCGCTGCTGGGCCTGCTGCATGGCCCGGAATCTGCGCTCTCTGCGCTGAGCGGGGGTCTGATCGTTGCGAGCGGTACCTCAATTTTCGCGTGGCGGCTGTTTATCCACGGCATCGCCCCCGCCAAAACCCTGCTCAACTCGGTCTACATCGCCGAATTGCTGAAATGGGTCTGGATGGTGGCGCTGCTCTACGCAGCGATCGCGGTCTGGCGCCTTCCGGCGCTGCCGCTGATCCTCGGAATGATGGCAGCCCATGTCGGTTTCTATTTCGCATTGATCAAATCCAGGTAATCCCATGTCGGCAGAACACGCACCAGAAAGCATGACCGATTACATCAAGCATCATCTGCATCACCTGCAGGTGAACCAGGATGCCGGTACGTTCTGGACGGTGCATCTGGACAGCGTGCTGTTCAAGCTCGCGCTGGCGCTGCTGTTCGTGTTGGTGTTCCTGCGCGTTGCGCGTCGCGCCACTTCAGGCGTTCCGGGCAAGCTGCAGTGCGCGATCGAGATGATCGTCGAGATCGTCGACGATCTGGTCAAATCCACGTTCCATGGCCACAGCAAGATGGTCGGGCCGTTGGCCCTTACCATTTTTGGCCTGGTGTTCCTGATGAATTTCATGGACATGATCCCGGTCGACCTGCTGCCCTGGGCCGCTGCGCATGCGGGTGTTCCCTATCTGCGCGTCGTGCCGACCGCCGACCCCAACACCACGTTCGGCATGGCCTTGGCGGTATTTCTGATGATTCAGTGGGTGGGCATCACCCACAAGGGCGTCGGCAAGTTCTTCGGCGAGTTTCTCACGGCGCCGTTCCACGCCGATGGCGGCGTCATGAAGATCGTGCTGGCACCGGCAAACCTGTTGCTACGACTGATTGAGGAAGCGGTGCGCCCGGTCTCGCTGGCGCTGCGACTGTTCGGCAACATGTACGCCGGCGAGCTGATCTTCATCCTGATCGCGGTGATGACCCTGGGCGCCGGACTCAACGAATTGATGACCTGGATCCTCGGTCCGGTGCAGCTGTTCTCCGGGTTCCTGTGGACCGGCTTCCATGTACTTGTGATCACCCTGCAGGCTTTCATCTTCATGATGCTGACCATCGTCTATCTCAGCATGGCCGCCGAGCACCACTGATTCGCGTTACCCGCGTTCGCTTCATACGGTTTTGTTTCGATGTTCGTTCTTTCTCTATCCACACTTAGTTGGTTTCAATCGGGAGCTGCAAAATGGAAAACATCAATCTGATCGCTGACGTCATGGGTCTGACCCTGATTACCGTAGGCCTGCTGATCGGCCTGGGCGCACTCGGCACCGGCATTGGCTTTGCCCTGCTTGGCGGCAAGTTCCTCGAAGGTGCATCGCGCCAGCCGGAGCTCGCCCCGATGCTGCAGACCAAGATGTTCATCGTCGCCGGCCTGCTCGACGCCGTGCCGATGATCGGCGTCGCGATCGCGCTGCTGCTGATTTTCGCCAATCCGTTCCTCAACGCGCTGGGCATGCAGTAATTCCCCAGCCGTGACCGAGTGGTGGCCGCACGCCACCATCAAGGAGTGAACCGATGAGTATCAACATTACGCTCGTCATCCAGGGCCTGGCTTTTTTCCTCGTGGCCTGGTTGGTGATGAAGTTCGGCTGGCCGCATATTCTGGGCGCAATCGAAGAGCGTCAGAAGAAAATTGCCGAAGGTCTGGCTGCTGCCGACCGCGCCAAGGCCGAGCTCGCTGCTGCCGACAACAAGGCCGCAGAGGAAGTGAAGGGCGCGCGCGTCAAAGCCGCCGAGATCCTGGATAAGGCCCATCAACAGGCCAACCAGGCGATCGAGAAGGCCAAGACCGATGCCGTTACCGAGGGCAATCGTCAGCTTGCCGCCGCCCGTGCCGAAATCGAAAGCCTGTCGCATCGCGCCAGGGAAGAACTGCGCAAGCAGGTCTCGCATCTCGCGATCGCCGGTGCCGAGAAGATTCTCAGGCGCGAAATCGATGCCAACGCCCACAAGGCGTTGCTTGATCAACTGGCCAGCGAGATCTGATATGGCCAGTGTGCATACGCTTGCCCGCCCTTACGCCCGCGCCGCATTCGAGACCGCCAAGGGCGCGAATGCGCTCGCGGACTGGTCGCATAAGCTGGCCTTCGCTGCCCGCGTCAGCACGGCACCGGAAGCGCAGGCGTTGATTGGCAATCCCAAGCTCGACACCGCCCAGCTGACCCAGCTGGTGATGCCGAAGGGAGAGCCGACCGACACTGCGTTTGCACGCTTCGTCGGTCACGTTGCCAGCAATCGCCGCCTGCCCGCGCTGGCCGAGATCGCCCTGCAATTCGACGCGCTCAAACGCGACGAAGAGCGGGTGCTCAAAGTGATCGCGCGTACCGCAGTTGCGATGCCCGCTGCCCAGGCCGACTCGCTGAAAGCAGCGCTGAAAAAGCGCTACTCGCGCGAGATCGAGCTCGACAACGTGATCGATGCCACCGTGATCGGCGGCGCTGTGATCGACGTCGGCGGCATGGTCATCGACGGATCGGTCGCGGGTCGACTGAAGGCGCTGGAATCAGCACTGACGCTTTAAAGAATCGCCGGCCGGACCTGGTCCGTCCCTGAATGTCCAATTTATCCGATGCGCGCAACGCATCACCGAGGTCAACCATGCAAAGCACGCTCAACCCCTCCGAAATCAGCGAGCTGATCAAGAGCCGCATCGCGTCGTTCCAGGTCAGTTCCTCTGCCCGCAACGAGGGCACCATTACCTCGGTAGCCGATGGCATCGTGCGCGTGCACGGCCTCGCCGACGCGATGCAGGGCGAAATGATCGAAATGCCCGGCAATACCTTCGCCCTCGCTCTCAATCTTGAGCGCGATTCGGTCGGCGCCGTGGTGCTCGGTGATTACCAGCACCTGCGCGAAGGCGATTCGGTGAAGACCACCGGCCGCATTCTCGAAGTGCCGACCGGCCCGGAGCTGCTCGGCCGCGTGGTCAACGCACTGGGCGAGCCAATCGACGGCAAGGGCCCGATCAACACCAAGCTGACCGCTCCCGTCGAGCGCGTGGCGCCGGGCGTGATCTGGCGCAAGTCGGTTGATCAACCGGTACAAACCGGTTACAAAACAGTGGACGCGATGATCCCGATTGGCCGAGGCCAGCGTGAGCTGATCATCGGCGATCGCCAGACCGGCAAGACCGCCCTGGCCATCGACGCGATCATCAACCAGCGCAATACCGGTATCAAATGCGTCTACGTCGCCATCGGCCAGAAGGCTTCATCCGTGGCCAACGTCGTGCGCAAGCTCGAAGAGCATGGCGCGATGGCGAACACCATCGTCGTCGCCGCAACCGCCTCGGAATCGGCCGCGATGATCTACATCAGCGCCTACTCTGGCTGCACCATGGGCGAGTACTTCATGGACCGCGGTGAAGACGCCCTGATCATCTATGACGATCTGTCCAAGCAGGCAGTCGCCTACCGCCAGATCTCACTGCTGCTGAAGCGTCCGCCTGGTCGCGAAGCCTATCCGGGCGACGTGTTCTATCTGCATTCGCGCCTGCTCGAGCGCGCTGCACGCGTGTCGGAAGAATATGTCGAGAAGTTCACCAATGGTGCCGTCAAGGGCAAGACTGGCTCGCTGACCGCGCTGCCAATCATTGAAACCCAGGCCGGTGACGTTTCCGCCTTCGTGCCGACCAATGTGATCTCGATCACCGACGGCCAGATCTTCCTCGAAACCGACCTGTTCAATGCCGGTATCCGGCCCGCAGTAAACCCGGGCATCTCGGTGTCGCGCGTCGGTGGTGCTGCGCAGACCAAGATCGTCAAGAAGCTGTCCGGCGGCGTCAAGCTGGCGCTCGCGCAGTACCGCGAGTTGGCTGCTTTTGCGCAGTTCGCCTCGGATCTCGACGAGACCACGCGCAAGCAACTCGAGCGCGGTCAACGCGTCACCGAACTGATGAAGCAGAAGCAGTATGCGCCGCTGTCGATCGCCGACATGTCGTTGTCGATCTACGCCGCCAACGAAGGTTATCTCGACGACGTTCCGCTGAACAAGATCCTCGACTTCGAAGCTGGCCTGCATGCCTTCATGGCGCAGAACCACGGCGCCTTGATGGATGAGATCGTGCAGACCGGCAAGTGGGATGACAAGGTCGAGGCGGTGTTCAAGACTTCGATCCTCGAGTTCAAGAAGACGGGCAGCTGGTAAGCCGTTGGACGGGCCCTGGCCTGTCCAACACCGACGGTAGGACGGGGGCTTGCCCCCGTCGCTCCCAGGCAGGAATCAGGGTGCGTTCTGGCCCTCCAAATATCACACGGTGGGCCTTTGCCCACCCTCTGATCAGGTAGCAAGGCGCGAAATGGCAGGCACCAAAGAAATTCGAACCAAGATCAAGAGTGTGCAGAACACCCGCAAGGTGACGCGCGCGCTCGAGATGGTCTCGGCCAGCAAGATCCGCAAGGCCCAGGACAAGATGAAGGCTTCGCGCCCGTATTCGCGTCTGATGCGTCAGGTTATCGGGCATGTGGCCAAGGCCAATACCGAGTACAAGCACCCGTTCCTGGTTGAGCGCGCCGATATCAAGCGCGTCGGCTATGTGGTGATCTCCACCGACCGCGGTCTCTGCGGTGGCCTCAACTCCACCCTGTTCCGCAAGCTGCTCAACGAGATTCGCGAGTGGCAGGGCCAGGGCGTCGAGGTCGATGTGGTTGCGATCGGCCAGAAGGCCGCTGCGTTCTTCAAGCGACTCAAGGTCAACCTGGTCGGCAGCGTGACCCATCTCGGCGAAAAGCCGCAGGTATCGCAGTTGATCGGCGTGATGAAGGTCATGCTGGATGCCTACAGCGAAGGCCGCAACGATCGCCTGTTTCTTTGCTACAACGATTTCGTCAATACGATGACGCAGAAGGCGCGCACCGACCAGTTGCTGCCGCTGCCGCCGTCGGAGACTCTGGAAGCCAGCCACGACTGGGACTACATCTACGAGCCCAATCCACAGGTCGTGCTCGAAGATGTGCTGACCCGCTATGTCGAGTCGCTGGTCTACCAGGGCGTGCTGGAAAATCTGGCTTCGGAGCATGCGGCACGCATGGTCGCGATGAAGTCGGCCTCGGACAACGCGACCACCCTGATCGGCGATCTGCAACTCGTCTACAACAAGGCGCGCCAGGCAGCGATCACCCAGGAGATTTCGGAAATCGTCGGCGGAGCCGCTGCTGTTTAACTTCCAAGCGGCGCGCTGCCGCATGCAAGCCAAGTATTTCCTAGCCCCTCTCCATGCATCGGAGAGGGAGTAAAGGCAAAGAGACACCGTATTCAACCGTTTAAAATCAGTTTCGTATTTGGAGTAGACAAATGAGCCAGGGCAAACTCGTTCAGATCATCGGCGCCGTCGTCGACGTGGAATTTCCGCGCGCCGAGGTGCCCAGGGTGTACGACGCATTGAAGGTCGAAGGCACCGAAATCACACTGGAAGTGCAGCAGCAGCTCGGCGACGGCGTCGTGCGCACCATCGCGCTCGGCTCCACCGACGGTCTGCGCCGCAACCTGATCGCCATCAACACCGGCAAGGGCATCTCGGTGCCGGTCGGCGTCAAAACCCTTGGCCGCATCATGGACGTGCTGGGCAACCCCATCGACGAAGCCGGCCCGATCGGTGAAAAGGATCGCTGGGAAATCCATCGCGAGGCCCCGGCCTATGCCGAGCAGGCGTCCACCAACGAACTGCTGGAAACCGGCATCAAGGTCATCGACCTGATGTGCCCGTTTGCCAAGGGCGGCAAGGTCGGCCTGTTCGGCGGCGCCGGTGTCGGCAAGACCGTCAACATGATGGAACTGATCAACAACATCGCCAAGGCACATAGCGGCCTGTCGGTGTTCGCCGGTGTCGGTGAGCGTACCCGCGAAGGCAACGACTTCTATCACGAGATGAAAGACTCCAACGTGCTCGACAAGGTCACCATGGTGTACGGCCAGATGAACGAGCCGCCGGGCAACCGTCTGCGCGTTGCGCTGACCGGCCTGACCATGGCCGAGTATTTCCGCGACGAGAAGGATGCGGATGGCAAGGGTCGCGACGTACTGTTCTTCGTCGACAACATCTACCGCTACACCCTGGCCGGTACCGAAGTGTCCGCCCTGCTCGGCCGCATGCCGTCGGCGGTGGGTTACCAGCCAACCCTGGCCGCCGAAATGGGCGTGCTGCAGGAGCGCATCACCTCGACCAAGACCGGCTCGATCACCTCGATCCAGGCCGTCTACGTGCCCGCCGACGATCTCACCGATCCCTCGCCCGCAACTACTTTTGCGCATCTGGATGCGACCGTGGTGCTGAGCCGCAACATCGCCTCGTTGGGTATCTACCCGGCTGTGGATCCGCTCGATTCGACCTCGCGCCAGCTCGATCCGCTGGTCGTCGGTGCGGAACACTACGACACCGCGCGCAAGGTCCAGTCGACTTTGCAGCGCTACAAAGAGCTCAAGGACATTATCGCCATTCTCGGTATGGACGAGCTGTCGGAAGAAGACAAGCAGATGGTCTCGCGCGCGCGCAAGGTCGAGCGCTTCTTCTCGCAGCCCTTCTTTGTCGCCCAGGTGTTCACCGGTTCCGAAGGCAAATACGTCACCCTCAAGGAAACCATCCGTGGCTTCCGGATGATCGTCGACGGCGAGTGCGACCACCTGCCGGAGCAGGCTTTCTACATGGTCGGCGGAATCGAGGAAGTCATCGAGAAGGCCAAGACCATGGGCGTCAAGGCTGCCGCCTGAGTCCGGTGCGGCGACTGAGCGTCGCCGCCTTGAATTGGAGCAGCTCTACATAAACCTCCCCGCAGTTCGGGGAGGACGCAAGGGCCGGATAGCCACGCTGTTTCGCTTTACCAATACCGGCTGGCAAGACCCGGCTGCAAGCATCAGAAACTGGAATCGCCATGACATCCACCATTCGCTGTGACATCGTCAGTGCCGAGGAAGAAATCTTCCACGGCAAGGTCAAACTGGTCGTCGCGACCGGAGAAATGGGCGAGCTCGGCATCGCACCGCGGCATGCGCCACTGATCACCCGGCTCAAACCCGGCCAGGTCCGCGTGATCCTGGAGAACGACGAGGAGCTGTTCTTCTACGTCTCCGGCGGCATCCTCGAAGTGCAGCCGCAGGTCGTGACGGTACTGACCGACACTGCGATTCGCGCCAAGGATCTCGACGAAGCTGCTGCCCAGCAGGCCAAAGATGAAGCCGAGAAGCTCCTGCTCAACCGCACCGATGCCATCGGAGTAGCCGAGGCCCAGGTCCAGCTGGCCCAGGCGCTGGCCCAGTTGCAGGCGCTGGAACGGCTGCGCAAGAACCTCAAGCACTGAGCTCCGCTGGTCAGCGCTGCGAATGCAACAGCGGCCCGCATTGCGGGCCGTTTCTTTAGGGAACCCCTGAACAAGTCCGGAGCTGCGATAGCCCTCTGAGTCAGGGGGCGAAAAACCGCGGGTTTGACCAGCTAACGCTGTTGAAAACGACCAGCTCCGCTGTTGAAAACGGGGGTTTGGCAAACACCAAGCTGAGTGGCGAAGACGCTCCGATGACTTGTTCAGATGTTTCATAGAGC
The DNA here is from genome assembly GCA_038255435.1 of Lysobacterales bacterium. Classification (GTDB taxonomy): domain Bacteria; phylum Pseudomonadota; class Gammaproteobacteria; order Xanthomonadales; family Ahniellaceae; genus 0-14-3-00-62-12. The sequence goes on along the minus strand of JBBSLG010000001.1, from coordinate 155,723 downwards.
CAATCGAAAACAAACTGGCGCGACAGCAGGTCTAGCGAGGTCGGAAAGGCCGGGGTGGATTCCGAGAGCCGAAGCCCGCTGCCGCGCCAAAACCTTACGCGGCTTCGCGAATCGATTCCTGCTCGAGCCCGCCCCAGAGCACCATCTCGGCGGCGTCATCCATCGGAATTTTCAGCGCAACCGTGCGCACATTGCCAATCTGGATAGCCGGCCCAAAGCGCTCGGTCTTCAGACCCAGGTTGCGGATCAACCGCTCCACGCCGACGCTGGTGACGGTGACAATCTCGTGGACGCCATTGCGGCGCACAAAGCGCAGCATCTCGCGGATCATCGCGATGGGCGTCTCGTTCAAGCCGTAGGCGGCGGCATCGTCATGGCGAGCGACGGCGAATCGGCTGGCTTCCCAGACGCCCGGGTCCTGCGGCGCGGCCTTGCCGTGCAGCAATTCCGGGAACACATCCTTGAGCATATAGGGGCCGGTGGTTGGGAGCAGGCGCCAGCTGCCGGTTGCCCGACTCGGTGTCTCGCCCTGCCGCGCCACCACATAGGTCGGCTCCAGGCGGTCGAACCAGTCTTTCTCGCGGCCATTGCGGGTCTCAACGTCCCATTGCAGGCGCTCACTGAACATCTCGTGGCGCAGCCCGTACATACTGTCCAGAAGAGGCGCTGAAATATTTCTCCAGCTGGGACGACCGATGATGATCTCGTGCATTTGATGGCTCCTACGTTCCCCATGAACGTGGATGCAATCAGACGCTATACCTGTAAGATTTTGCAGCTGTCGAATCTTACAGCTAGACAGGGAGTCAGTTTTCGAGGAGGCCCAGTACCAGAGCCTTGGCGACGGCCTGTTGACGGTTCATGACGCCGAGTTTCTGGCAGGCGTTCATCAAATGAAAAACCGTGGTCCGCTCGGAGATTTTCAGCACATGGGCGATCTCCCATCCGCTCTTTCCCTCGGCCGCCCACTTCAGGCATTCGCGCTCACGCGGAGTCAGCGGCTTGATCTTTTCGCTGGCGCCGCGATTGATCAGCAGGGAAGCCGCCTGGTGCACATAAGTCGCCAGCAGAACCGCCTCGGCGTGGACAGTTGACTCGACGATCGGATGTTTCGGATCGCTGGCGGCATAGGACATGATGCCAAACAGGCAGCCCAGCCCGTGCAGGGGTACGCTCAACCCCTTGGCCAGGCCAAACGAGCGCGCCTCGGTAAAAATCAGCTTGGCGTGGTCGCTGTTGACGCCACGATGGCTGCGTGTGGCGAGATCGTCCCATAGCGATGGAATGACATGGCCGCGCGCGTAGTTTACGGTCGGATCGGCCATCGTGTAGCCGCTTTCAAGATAGTGTCGGCGCCACTCGTCGGGGTAGCCATTGATGACGAATTCTTCTGCCCGCGTCGGCGTCACCGGCATCAGCGCGCCATAGATCCAGTGCTCGAATCCGAGTCGACGGGTCGCTATCTGAACTTGATCAGTCAGCGTTTCGATGGTGTCGCAGGCCATCAGCCGGCCCAGCAGGTCGGCGTCTAGGTGCGGCTTTCGCATCGAATCACGGACTGGGCTCATCAGGAAACCATCCTAGCGTGAAGAAATTGACATTTCAGCTCACAAAGCCCGATCAACTGGCAAAAGCTCCCATTTTGTCCCCGAATTGAACCCGCATCGAGCGGATTGGACCTTGCCCACAAGCGGGCATCGGCCGGCCTGCAAAAAGCCTTGCTGCGGGCACGGGATTCGCTGATCTTTTAGTGCAAGCTGATTACTATCTAGCGATCGGTCCTGCCGACTCTACCCTGCTCACGCGAGGAATTCATGTCACCCCAAGCCCCGCTGCATGCCGTGATACTCGCCGCCGGTGAAGGCAAGCGGATGCAATCGAACCTTGCCAAGGTCCTGCATCGGATCGCTGGCAAGCCGATGTTGCAACACGTGGTGGACACACTCAGGACGCTCGAGCCGGCAATGATCCATGTCGTCTACGGCCACGGTGGTGACAGCGTCCGTGCCGCGATGAGGGAGGACGCTGCGCTGGAATGGAGCCTGCAGTCCGAACAGCTCGGCACCGGCCACGCAGTCCGCCAGGCAATGGCCCGGATACCCGATGACGCCATCGTGCTGGTGCTCTATGGCGACGTGCCCCTGGTGCGGGCGCAGACCCTGCAGACCATGCTGGATGCCTTTCAGGGCAAGGCAAGTGACCGGCCGGCACTCGCCGTGCTGACCGCGCGATTCGACAACCCGAGCGGCTACGGCCGCATCATCAGCAACGCGGACGGCCGGGTATTGGCGATTGTCGAAGAAAAAGACGCAAACCCGGCACAACGAGCGCTCGATGTGGTCAACACCGGCATGATCGCCGCCCAGGCAGGCGCGCTGCGGCGCTGGCTTGAACGTCTGGACAATCGCAACGCCCAGGGCGAGTTCTACCTGACCGACATCTTTGCCATGGCCGCCACCGAGAAAGTCCCTGCCCTCGCCGTCGAAGTTGGTGATGTCGCCGAGGCGCTCGGCGTGAATGATGCATGGCAGTTGGCCGACCTTGAGCGGCGCTATCAGCGACGTCAGGCGCGCGCGCTGTGCCAGAGCGGCATCCGCCTGGCCGACCCCGAGCGTATCGATATCCGTGGCAGGCTGCAGGCAGGCCGTGACGTGGAAATCGACATCGATGTGATCATCGAGGGCGAGGTCAGCCTCGGCGATGGCGTCCGGATCGGTCCGTACACGCGCATCCGCAACTGTGTGCTCGGAGCCGGCACCGTGGTCCATGCGCACAGCGACCTCGACGGTGCCAGTGCCGGCAACGACTGCGTCATCGGGCCCTATGCCCGCCTCAGACCGGGTACCGAGCTCGGCGATGCGGTGCATATCGGCAATTTCGTCGAGACCAAGAAGTTGCGCATGGGCCGTGGCTCGAAGGCCAATCACCTGAGCTATCTCGGCGACGCCGAGATCGGCAGCGGCGTCAATATCGGCGCCGGCACGATTACCTGCAATTACGATGGGGTGAACAAACACCTGACCCGGATCGGCGATGGCGCTTTCATCGGATCAAACACGGCGCTGGTGGCGCCGGTTCAAGTCGGCGCGCAGGCAACGATCGGCGCTGGCAGCGTGATCGGCCATCCCGCAGCAGCCGGCGAACTCACCATTGCGCGCGCACGGCAGGTCACCATTCCCGGCTGGCAGCGCCCCACGCGCAAGCCCAGCGGCGAGTAGCCAGCGAAAACCGCTGGCCGCCCCAGGCCACGACGCGCGGCGCGATGGTTCAGCCCGCTCCAACCGGGAGCAACAGACTGACTTGCAATCCGCCCTCCGACCGATTGCTCAGGCTGATGCTGCCGCCATGCGCCTCGATGATCTCACGCGCGAGCGCCAGACCTAGGCCGGTGCCGGCGCGCTTGGTTGAATAGAACGGCACCAGGGCATTGGTCAGGACTGTGGCGCTCATGCCCGGACCGCGATCACGAATCATGATCCGCAGACCATCGCGCAGGGACTCGACCTCGAGACGCACTTGCGCGGCCAGCGAGCCCGACTCGTGGGCATTGCGGATCAGGTTGATGAGCGCCTGCTCCATCTGGGCGCTATCAAAGTGGGCATCGGCGCCAGGCAGCTCGCCATCGACCACGAATACGACCTGAGCGGCCAGTCGCTTGATGAATTCTGCCCAGTGTACGGTTTCCAGACGTGGCGTCGGCAATTTGGCGAAGCGCGCATAACCCTGAATGAAGGTTTCCAGATGGCGCGCGCGCTCTTCGATGGTCTCGAAGATTTCATCGAGCTGCCCGACCTTGCCGCGCCGGACCAGCTCGCGGCCGGAATGCGCCAGCGAGGCCACCGGCGCAAGCGAGTTGTTCAATTCATGACTGATCACGCGGATCACTTTTTTCCAGGTCTGCACCTCCTGCCGACGCAGCTCCTGGGTGAGCCGACGCAGCATCAGCAACTCGTGCTGACGACTGTTGAGCAGAAAGGAGCGCCGGGCCAGATGGTAAATTTCTTCCTGCTCCTGTTCACCCGTAGAGAACAGACCATCGCAGCCACGCGATACCGCATCGCGCAGAGCAGGATCATTGGCGCTGAGAATTTCCTCCAAGCGCAACCCGTTCAGGGGCCTGCCCTTGTTGAGCAGCTTGCGCGCAGTGAGATTGGCATAGACCACGACACCGCCCTTGGCGAGCAGCAGCATTGCCACCGGCGTGTTCTGCACCATCGTGTCGAGCAGCAGCTCACGCTGGACCAGGCCAAGTCGTTGCTCACGCAATACCTGACCCAGTTCGTTGTGCGCCGCGACCAGTTCGGTCAACTCATCGTCGCGCTGCCAACGCAGTCCGAAACTGAAATCGCCATCGCGAAAACTGTTCACCGTTCCGGCCAGCGCCCGAAACATCGAAAGGTGATCGCGCAGCAGTCGCCTGCCCAGCCAAAGTGAAAGCAGCAGGGCCGCGCCGAGACTGAGCACGACCACAATCGCCTGACTATCCAGCCAGCGCGGCAACAACAGCATCAGCAGAACCGCCAAGGCCGAAACCAGGAACACCAGGCCAGCGACCCGTCCTGCCAATGAACGTCGGCTCCAGCGCCGCTGTCTCATGAAGCGCGGCCGATGCTCAGCCGTTCCATGCGTCGATAGAGCGCCTGTCGGCTCAGGCCGAGTTCGGCGGCCGCCTGCGCAATCACCCCGCCGTGGCGTGCGATCGCCGCTTCAATCGCTTCGCGGTCGGGCTCAAGTTCGTCACGCGCCACGCTGCCGATAACCGGCTCACGCATCGGCAGATGCAGATCCTGGCCCTCAATGGTGTTGTCGCCTGCCAGCAGGGAAGCACGGGTCAGCGCATTCTTGAGTTCGCGCACATTGCCTGGCCAGTGGTGTTGGCGCAGCGCCAGCTCGGCCGATTCGCTCAACACCTGATCGGCGCCGAGGAAATGCCTGGCCAGCGGCAGAATGTCGCGGGGCCGTTCGCACAACGCGGGCAAGCGGATCTCGATCAGATTCAGGCGGTAGTACAGATCCTCACGGAACTGCCCGCGTTTGATCATGGCCGGCAAGTCGGCATTGGTGGCGCTGATGACGCGCACACGTACCTGGCGCTCGCGGTTGGATCCAAGCCGCTCGAAGCGGCCGGTTTCGAGCACGCGCAACAACTTCATCTGCCCGGCCAAAGGCAGGTTGCCAATCTCATCGAGGAACAGGGTGCCGCCGTCGGCGGCCTCAAACTTTCCTTCGCGCGCCTTGTTCGCGCCGGTATAGGCACCAGCGTCGGCGCCGAACAGCTCCGCCTCGATCAGCTCGCTCGGCAGGGCACCGCAATTGAGCGTCACCATCGGCCCGGCCTTGACCGCCGAATTGGCCTGGATGATTTCGGCGATGCGCTCCTTGCCGGCACCATTGGGACCGGTGATCAGCACCGGAACATCGGCGCGCGCCACCTGGCAGGCAAGACTGAGCACGCGCTCGGTCAGCGGGTCAGCCCAGATATAGCCGCGAAGGTCGAAGCGGCGTTCCAGCTCGCGCTTCTGCGCCTGGTCGACCTGTACCCGTTGGCTCAACTCGCGCTGCACCTGGCCGAGCTCCAGCAGGTTCTGCACACTGGCGGTAAGCCTGCGGTCATCCCAGGGTTTGGACAGATAGTCGGCGGCACCTGCCTTGACCAGTTGCACGGCAGCATCCAGATGCGTCCATGCGGTCAGCAGGATCACCGGCAAGTCCGGGTGACCGGCACGGATCGAGCGAAACAGCGCCTCGCCCTCAGCGCCCGAGGTCGTATCCGCAGCGAAATTCATATCCTGAATCACCAGATCGACGTCCTCGTTGCCGAGCATCGCCAGTCCGGCCGCAGGATCCTCGGCGGTCAGTACGCGATAGTCCTGCAAGGAAAACAGGATGGACAGCGCTTTGAGCACGCTCGGATTGTCATCGATCAAAAGCAGGGTCGGCATTGGGGAATTGTACGGGGCAGGCGCGGGAATGAATCAAGCGCCGGTGTGGATCGATCCACACCGGCATTACTGATCGGCTCACGCTCAGACACTGCGCGTCGCAATCGCCGGCGAAACCTGGGCCGCGCGCCAGGCCGGGCCGGACACTGCGGACAGGCCGAGCAACCACATCACGACGGCACCGAGGGCGAGGTAACCCAGGGGCAGCCGGGGCAATTCGATTGCCCCGACCAGAAAATGATTCAGGGCCAGCGCAAGACTGAGCCCGGCGACTATGCCTGCGCTGGTGATGATCGCGTTCTCGGTCAGGAAGTAACGCAGAATATCGAGGCGGCGTCCGCCCAGGGCACGGCGCACACCGATCTGCTTGCGTCGCTGGTTGACCCAGAGACTGGCGATGCCAACGATGCCGCTGGCGGTGATCAACAGCAGAAAGCAGGTCACGGCGATCAGCAGCCCGGCCATGATGCGCTCCCCTGAATAGCGCCGCGCCCGCGACTCGTCGAAGCCGCGCTTGCCGAGCAGCACCCGGTCCGTGCTGAGCGCGAGCAGTGCCTTCTCGGCTTCGGCCATCACCCCTTCGCGCTGGCCGGGCTCGGCACGAATCGCGTAGCGGGTATAGCCATCGAGATAGGTGATCGGCGCGATCATGCTGAGCTCGGCCCGAGCGCCGGCTGGTGCACTCGGGCTTTGCAGACGCTCGACAACGCCGACGATGCGGACCGGCTTGGCCTCATCACTGCCACCGAGGTAAAACGACTTGCCCACCACGCTCGATTCGCCCGGATAAAGCAGCTCGGCCAGAGCGCGGGTGATGATCATCACCTCTGGCTCGACGCGCTCCTTGCGCGGATCATGCTCGATCACCTCGGAGGCCTGAAAATCCCGGCCTTCGAGCAATTTCAGCCCAAAGGTATCGATCAGCGAGCCGCCGCTGAAATAGTAGGTCGCCTGGATAGCGCTATCGCGCTTGCCTGGCTGGGTGGTCAGGCCGCCGATGTTCCAGCTCGACTGCCCGAGCGGAATCTGGTTGACCCAGGCCGCGGAGCGCACACCCGGAATGGCGCGCAGCGTTTCCAGGTCCCTGAGCTGCATGCCACGGATATCCGCGATCGGACGATGCGGATAGAAGCGGATTTCAAACAGGTTTTTCTCGTCGGCACCGGTCGGACGCGCTGCCGTGCCCAGTCGATCACGGATGATGTAGAGCGCATTGCAGATGATCGCCAGGGTCAGCGCTACCTGGGCTGCGATCAGCAATGGCGCGGTCTTGTTGCGCAACATGGCGGAGAGTATGGGTCGGAATTCCATGGACTGGTTCCCTTCGGCGTAAGGTGGGTACTGCGTCGGTGATGGATGCCGGCGCAGCAATGCGGTTTGCTACTGACTCTTCAGCTGCAATGCCGGCACGACCTGGCAGGCGCGCCAGGTTGGCAGCAGACCGGCCAGCAGACTGGCGGCAATGGAGACGACAACGGCGATCACCAGCATCGTGCCGTCGAGTCGGGTGACCAGAGCCAGGCTGTCATCCAGACTTCGGATATAGGCCAGCGCCGACCAGGTCAGCAGCAGTCCGATCAGGGCACCGACCACACCGATCACTGCGGCTTCGGTCAGGTATTGCCGGAACACATCGGCACGGGTCGCGCCAAGCGCGCGGCGAACACCGATCTCACCCGGTCTGGCACTGAATTTTGCCAGCAGCAGCCCCACGGTATTGACCAGACAGACCAGCAGAAAGGCGAACGAGAGCCAGGTCGACGTGCGCGTGTCGTCGTCCACCACGCCGCGTGAATCGAGCCATTCGCGGACGTTGAACAGGCGGTTGTTTACCGGCCGGGCGAATCTGCCGAGCGCCTTCTGCTCGCTGACATAGGCAAGCAGATAGTCGGCATATGCTAATCGCGACGATGCGCTGTCCAGTTCGGCCCAGTATTGCAACCAGTTGCACTCCGACTTCAGATAGCCCTGAAAACCGGGACCCGGCGGATCACTGCTGCAATCCATGCTGCCGTTGCGGTCGAACTCGAGCGCGACGGCGGTGCGGATCGGCACGAACACATCCTCGCTGGTATCGAAACGCTCGCCGCCGATCAGGCGATACACCTTGGGCACCGGATCCCACTTGTCGAGCACGCCGACAATGGAGAAATCATTGTCGCTGATGCGCACCTTCTTACCGACCGGATTGCTGCCCCGATCAAACAATTTCTCGGCCAGACTGCGGCTGATCACCACCACTTTCGCGCCACGGCTGTCGTCCTCGCTCGACCACGAATCTCCGTACAGGAACGGCGCTTCGAACATCGCGAAGAAATCACGACCGATGGCAACGCCCTCGGTAAAGAATGGCGGCAGATCGTCGCGACCGGAATCGATCGCCGGCCCCAGCCCGTACAGTGGTGTCTGCCGGAACGCACCCTTCTGCTCCCACAAATTAATCGCATCCATGAAGGTCAGCTGCTCGGGCGGCTCGCCGTCGTCATTGCCATTGTCGGCGGGCAGATTGTCCAGCAGCGGCACCAGCAACCGCTCACTCTTGTGCGGTATCGGATTGCCCGACATCGCGTGCAGGATGGTCAGCGTGGTGATGCTGGCGGCGACACCAACGGAAAGGGTCAGCACCATCAGGGTGGTCAGGATCGGATTACGGCGCAGACTGCGGAAGCCAAGGCTCAGGTAGTAGCGGAACATGACAGCCTCCTCAGACCGCTTCTGGCGTGGTCGACAATGAGGCCAGCGCGCGCCGGGTCTCATGCTCAAGATCGGAAACCTGGCCGTCGATGATGTGCACATTGCGCTGCGCGCGTGCGGCGAGTTCGGGGTCATGGGTCACCATCAGAATCGTGGTGCCCGCTGCATTGATCTCCTCCAGCAGTTCCATCACACCGCGCGCCATATTGGAATCGAGATTTCCAGTGGGTTCGTCGGCAAGCAGCAACTTGGGCGAGCCGGCCAGTGCACGCGCGATGGCGACACGCTGTTGCTGTCCGCCGGAAAGCTCGGCTGGATAATGCCGCTGGCGTGAGGCCAGCCCAACCTGGGTCAGCGCCTGCTCGATCCGGCGCCGGCGTTCGGCACTGTTGAATCCGCGATAACGCAGCGGTACGTCGACATTGTCGAACAGATTCAGATCGGGGATCAGGTTGAAGCCCTGGAAGATGAAGCCGATCTTTTCGTTGCGCAGGCGCGAACGCGCATTGTCGTCCATGCCGGCGACGTTGACGTTGTCGATCAGGTACTCACCGGAGGAAAACTCCTCGAGCAAACCGGCGATGTTGAGGAACGTGGTCTTGCCCGATCCCGAAGGTCCGGTCACCGCAACGAACTCGCCCTCGCGCACGTGGATATCGAAGCCACGCAAGGCCTGGGTTTCGATCATGTGGGTACGGTAGACCTTGCTGAGGTTCTGCATCTTGAGCATGGTGGGCTCCATTGATTGACGGTGGACGTTGAACGGATCGGTGACTTGCCTGCGGCCACCGCTCAGATGGGTGAATTCAGTTGATCTGTACGCGCTCGGCGTCTTCAAAAAGATCTGCGCCGGCAATCACGACCCGGTCACCGGGCGCGAGCCCCTCGAGAATTTCGACCGCGCTGACACTGGTCGAGCCAATCCGGATATCGCGTCGCTCGGCGATGCCGCCGCTGATGACCCAGGCCATACGACCGGCGCCCGCTTCCAGGAACGGGCCGCGCGCCAGCATCAGCACACCGGGTTTTTCTTCGATCAGCACACGTGCGGTGACGCGTTGATTCTGCCGCAGGCCTTCCGGCTGGACGGCACTGAAGCGTGCACGACCAAGTACCTGGTTGCCGACCACTTCGGGCGATATCGCCGAGACACTGGCCACGTGCATCTGTCCGGCGATGGTGACTTCAACGGTCATGCCCAGACCCAGATCGTCGGCGTAGCTTTCCGGCACTTCGATCTCCACTTCGAGACGGGAAAGATCGACCACGGTCATCAGCGGTGTGCCGGTGATGACGACCGCGCGATCGGCGACCGCCAGCGTTCCGACGACGCCATCGACCGGAGAGCGCACCTGCAACTCATCGACGCGTCGCTCGGCGTCCGCGTAGACCAGTCGTTGTCGCGCCAATTGCTGCTGGCGCGAGCGCAGATCGAGTACGACATCGCGCCCCTCGAGTTCGGCCGCGGCGGCGGCGTGACGGGCGCGAATCTCGGCGCTCTTCAGTGCATCCTGGGCGCGCAGGTAATCGACTTCGGCGATGGCACCACGCTTGAAACCAGCCGCACTGCGCTGCAATTCGCGCTCGGCGCCGAGCCGGGTCACCTCGGCCTCGTCGGCATCGCGGCGGGCAAGCAATTTCTGTTTGTCGGTGAGGATCGCGGCACGATCGACCTGGGCCTGCAGCTCTTCCAGTGCCGCGCGCTCGCGCTGCATCTGATTGCTGAGCTCTTTCGAATCGAGTACCGCGAGCAGATCGCCCTTGTGCACCGCATCGCCGGCGCTGATGCGAAGACTGACTGTTGCTGCTGCGGGCGCAACCAGAGTCGGGCTGGCCGCGGCAACGATCCGGCCATTGACCGAGGCATCGCGAATCAACGTGCCACGCGTCACCTCGGCGATGCGAAGTCGTTCTGCGCTGACAGAACGCTCACTCGACATCCAGCCGATCAGCAGAAGGACCGGAACCGCCAGCGCGGCGATGAGCAGGAGCCAGCGTCCATGCCGGCGAAAGGAATGGCTGGCCTGCGGTGATTCGGGCACGACGCGATCCTGGGCCGAGGTATCACGGATCACAGCAGGCTCCCGATCACGACCATGGCGATCGAAAACAGCAGTGCGGCGCTGGTCTTGAGCAGGCGCCGGCGTGCGGCGGCTCCGGGCTCGATGTCGTATGGCTTGGAAGTAGCGGCTGTGTTCATGGCGTCACCTGCTTGATGTCTGGACATCGCAGCATTCATGCCAAGCTCAACACATTGTTTTTATTTGTATTTTATCGATCCGGATGGTGTCCGGGACGGGCAACTGTCCGCCCGGACAGCGGCGTCGCCTGCGCCGGTCGCCTGCAACTGCCGCGGCAGTTGCAGGCCATCAGTGGGCACGCTCGGTATCGCCAGAGGCTCAACGCAGACCGCACTCGCAATGCGCCTGGATCGACACCGGCAAACCCGGGTGCGGGTTTTGCAGCAGGGCCTGCAACTGGGCGAGTTCGGCGTCGGGACGATCACTGAGTGCCGAGATCGGTGTGAGCCAACCGCGCGTTCCCAGGAATGCGCCCAGCCGCGACTGCGACATGCCGGCCATGAACGCCTCGAACGGACTGGGTTCCTTCTCGATGTAGCGGGTCTCGTAGTCTTCGAGCTTGGCGCGTTTGGCAGCGCTGCGAATAGCGTCATCGAGCGAGCCAAGACGATCAACCAGGCCGCGTTCCATGGCCTGTGCACCGCTCCAGACCCGTCCACGTGCGATCTTGTCGATCGCCTCGACATCCTGGTCGCGGGCCTCGGCGACGCGGCCGATAAAGGTCGCATAGCCATTGTTGATGACCTGCTGGATCAGCTCGCCGACGCGCGGGTCGAGTGCGCGGGTCGGATCAAATGCACCGGCCAGCCAGGTCGTGCCGACGCCATCGGTATTGAGTCCGACTTTGCCCATTGCCTCGGGGATGTTCATGAACAGGCCGAAGATTCCGATCGAGCCGGTAATCGTGCTCGGGTCCGCAATGATCTCGTCGGCATTCATGCTGATCCAGTAGCCGCCGGAAGCCGCAAGATCACCCATCGAGACCACTACCGGTTTGCCCTCGGCCTGGATCAATTCAACTTCACGACGGATCAACTCCGAGGGAAACACGCCGCCGCCCGGCGAGTCGACACGCAGCACGACCGCCTTGACGTCCTCATCCTCACGCGCGTTGCGCAGCAGTCGACTGGTGGAGTCGCCGCCCACCGTGCCCGGCGACTGGTCGCCGTCAACGATCGTACCCTCGGCCACCACGATCGCGATCTGGTTCTTGCCCGGGAACTTCGGCAGCGCATTTTGCCGCGCCACGTAGTTGGCAAATCCGACCTGGCGGAAGGTGTGCTCGTCCTCGTCTTCGACGCCTTCCTTGATCATCATGTCGCGCAGCTGCTGGCGCGTCATCAGACCATCGACCAGTTTCTGCTCCATCGCGAGCTTGCCGAGGTCACCGCCGGCGGCACTGATCGAAACGACATAGCCATCGATCATCGCGCTGAGCGCTTCGGGCGTGGTGCCGCGTGCGCCGGCAATGTCAGCCAGCATGCGCTGCCAGATATCGCCCATCCAGTAGAGGTCGGCTTCCTTGGCCTCTGGTGATGCGTCACTGCGGATATACGGCTCGCCGGCAGACTTGTATTCACCGACGCGGAACAGGTGCGGTTGGATGCCGAACTTGTCGAAGGCGCCCTTGAAGTAGGTGCGATAGCGCGCCATGCCTTCGAAAAGCACCGCACCCTCGGGGTCCATGAAAATCTTGTCCGCCTGCGCGGCCAGCAGATAGGTCTGCTGCGTATAGCCGTCGGCCATTGCGTAGAGCGGCTTCTTGCTCTCCTTGAAACGAGCCAGCGCTGCGGCAAATTCGCGGCCGGTAGCCGGCCCCATGCCGGTGATGTTGTGCGGGACCAGCAACACGCGATCAATATTCGGATCTTCCGCCGCTGTTTCGAGCGCCTTGATGACGTCGCGCAACTGGGTCTCAGGCTGCTCGCCACCGGTCGCGGACGCGATCGCGCGGTCGACCGGGCTGGACGAGAACTGCTCGACGATCATTCCCGAAGGATTGAGCACCAGGGCGGTCTTCGGGAGTATTTTTTTCTGTCCCCCGCTGAAAACCGCAATCAGGAGGATCAGCAGGATGAAAAGGAAAAGCAGGTTGAGCGCCAGATTGCGTGAAAATTCCAGCGCCTGCCAGACACCGGTCAGAAAGCGCCAGAAGGGGGTAGGACGTTTTACTGGGGCAGTGTTGGCAGTCATGAGGGCTCGTTCGGTAATGGTTCGATGGAGTTGAGACGGGAGCACCGCGCCGGCTTTACACGCGGACCCGATGCGGCGGACAGGCCAGGCGCCAAGTCGGTAGGGCCTGACCGGCAGAGGCTTTCGCAACCGCAAGAATACCGGCTATGCCGACTCCTGTCCGCTGCCAAAGGTCGGGGTCGGCTCGAGCTGGTGCTTGCTACGTGCCACTCGCCAGGCAAGCCGGCAGAGCAGGAACAACGCCGCCGCGCTCAGTCCAGCGGCCAGCCCCCACCACATGCCATGCACGCCCAGTCCTCGACCAAATGTCAACCAATAGCCGGTGCTCATACCGACACCCCAGTAAGCGAGCAGGGCCAGCACCGCCGGAATACGCACATCCTGCAGACCGCGCAAGGCAGACGCAGCGACCGCCTGCATGCCATCGGAAAACTGGAATATCGCGCAGATGATCAGCAGCTCTGCCGCCAGAGCGGCAAGTGCGGCGTCGCGTGTGTAGAGCTGGGCCAGCGGGTTGGCAAACAATGCCATCGACGCCGCCAGCAATATCTGGCTCAGCAGGGCCAGCAGCAAGCCCGCGCTGACCGCTGCACGCAACCGCAACGGATCGCCTGAGCCCAGGGCATTGCCGACCCGAACCGTTGTCGCAGCGCCTATTCCGAGCGGCACCATGAAGGCCACGCTGCCAAGATTGATCGCGATCTGGTGCGCGGCTACGGCCTGCGTTCCCAGACTGGCTATCAGCAGGGCCGCAACGACGAACAACGAGCCCTCCATCAAGACCATGAAACCGATCGGCAGGCCGAGCGCGAGCAAGTGGCGCATCTCACTCCAGCGCGGTCGCTCGAAGCGCCCGGGCAGATCGATATCCCGATAGATCGGATGGCGCAGTACGAAGACCGCGAATGACAGCACCTGCAACCACAGACTGATCACCATCGCAATGGCACAGCCACGCGCTCCAAGCTCGGGAAAGCCGAGGTGCCCGAACACCAGCACATTGCCAATTGGCAGGAACAGCACGATGCCGAGCGCGGAAAAGTACAAGGCCGCTCGGGTGTAGCCGATGCCCTCGCTGAAATAACGCAGCGCGAAGAACAAGGCCAGCGCCGGCGCACCGGCGGACAGGATGTTCAGGAACGCAACCACGTCGGGGACCAGGACCGGATCGACCTCCATCAGCCGAAGCAGGGGCTCGGCCGAGCGAACACCGAAGAACAACAGGGCGCCGAGCAGGACGGCGAGCCAGAGCGCCTGGCTGACCACAGCTGCAATTCGATCACGGCGACCAGCACCATCGAGCTCGGACACCATCGGCGGTACTGCGAACAGAAACCCGAGCACGACGATGATCACCAGCGACCAGACCGCGCTACCGACGGCAACCACGCCGAGGGTATGCTCGGAATGGCGACCGGCCAGCATGGTGTCCGCCACATTCATGCCCATCGCGCACAGCTGGCCGAGCACCACCGGCCAGGCCAGCCGTGCGAGCACAGGAAACTCGCGCCTGAGCGCGGTACGGAACGAGCTGCTCATTGTGAAATCCGTTCAGGGCCGCGTATCTTAGCGATGTCCCCGCTTTGACTCTCGCCCATGAATGCTCCCTCCGTTGCTGCTCCGGCGCCCCCGGCCGCTGCCGCCGATCCGACCGCCTGCCCGAATTGTCGTGAGCCCCTGCTCGGTGCGTTCTGCTACGCCTGCGGGCAGCCCAGGAAGGGCTTCATCCGGCACCTGTCCGGCATCGCGGCCGATTTCCTCGACACCATCTTCAATATCGATTCGCGTACATTCCAGACGCTCTTTCCGCTGTTCTTCCGGCCCGGCTTCCTCAGCATCGAATACTTCGACGGCCGCCGGGTACGCTACGTCACACCATTGCGGCTGTATTTTTTCATCAGTGTGCTGGCGTTTCTCGCGGTGTCGTGGGTTACTCATATCGACACCCAATCCGATCGGGATACTGCCCTGGTCGGCGCAGCGGGAACACAAGGTCTCGATGCCAGGGAAATCGAGCAACAGCGACGCGCCGCCCTGGATGGCCTGGAGCTGGCCCGAGGACCGATGGGTGAGCCTGGATTCCTGAGCGCGCAGCAGGCGATCAATAAGCGATTCGACCGCGCCCTGGCCGAGGAGGGCAAGCTTGCTGACGCGCTGACTGATAGCCCTTCGAAATCCGCAGCGCCGGCGCCGACGCCGAATGCAGCCAGCGGCATCGCGCCGCCACCACCTGCGGCGCCGGCGCCACCTGCGCCGGAAGCAGGAGCCGCGCCGAAATCCGACGATCCGGATGATCTGTCGAATCTGAGGATCAGCATTGCCGGGGAAGAGTCCTGGAATCCAAGCACTGACTCGGCAAAGCTCAGCTGGCTCAACCAGGCCGGCAATGACTGGGTCACCACCCAGGTGCGCCTGATGGTCGGTAATGCCCGGCGCGCGAAAGAAGACCCGGCGCGTTTCTTCGCGCAGGTATTCAGCCTGGCGCCGCAGACGTTGTTTTTTCTGCTGCCGGTGTTCGCCGTTTTGCTCAAGCTGGTTTATCTGTTCAAGCGCAGGCTGTACATGGAACATCTGATCGTGGCCCTGCACAGCCACAGTTTCTTATGTTTGTCGATCCTGTTGCTGGCCGGGCTGAGCGCGTTGCGCAACACGCTGGATGCCGAGTCCGCCTGGCATGCGCTGCTGGGAACGACAAAGCTGCTGCTGCTTTGCTGGATACCGCTGTACCTGTTGCTGGCGCAGAAGCGCATCTATCGCCAGGGCTGGTTTTTTACGCTGTTCAACTACATGCTGATCGGCATCGCGTACAGCGTGCTGATCTCGTTCGGGATGGTGATCAACATGATGCTCAGTCTGGCCTGGCTATGATCCTCTACGAAGTTCGCATTGCCATCGACCACGAATTGGCCGCCGAATATCGCGAGTGGCTGGAAGCGCATATGCGCGAAATCCTTGCCCTGCCCGGCTTCGAGTTCGCCGAGATGCTGCGCGAGGAGGCCAGTGGCGGACGCGAGATATTTGTCTGCCATTACTGGCTGGACGGGCGCGATGCCCTTGAGCACTACCTGCGCGAGCACGCGCCGCGCCTGCGCGCCGACGGGATCGCCCGGTTTGGCGATCGCTTCAGCGCCGAACGCCGTGTGCTCGAACTGGAACGGCGCATCGGGGAGCGTTGAAGCATGCGCCTCAACAAGTTCATCAGCGAAACCGGGATGTGCTCACGGCGCGAGGCCGATGCATGGATCGAGCAGGGGCTGATCAGCATCAATGGCAGCCCGGCCACGCTCGGTAGTCAGGTCAGCAACGACGACCAGGTACGCGTACGCGGTGTCCTGATCGGTGACAAGAAGAAAGACACCTATATCGCCTTCAACAAGCCGGTTGGCATCACCTGCACGACGGAGCGTCATATCGAGGGCAACATCGTCGACTACATCGGCCATGCCGAGCGCATCTTTCCGATCGGCCGCCTCGACAAGGACTCCGATGGTCTGATCCTGCTGACCAATAACGGCGATATCGTCAACGAAATCCTGCGCTCGGAAAACAATCACGAGAAGGAGTATCTGGTCACGGTCGATCGGCCGGTCAGCGAGGAATTCCTGCACGGCATGTCGGCCGGAGTCGCCATCCTCGACACGATCACCAAGCCCTGCGTGGTCGCACGGCTGGGACGCAATCAGTTTCGCATCGTGCTGACCCAGGGCATGAACCGGCAGATCCGCCGCATGTGCGAGGTTTTCGGTTATCGGGTACGCCGGCTGCAACGCATTCGCATCGTCAACATCCGACTTGGCGCACTCAAGCTCGGACGCTGGCGAAACCTCAGCGAGGCCGAATTGCGCGGCCTGCTGCCACAGCGATTTGGCGACAGCGCTTCTGTTGGGGATGCTGCGCAACACCGGCCAGATGCATGATGCGCGATCATGCTGCGGTTCTGCGGCCGCGGCTGGCTACTGCGCCATCGAGCCAACAGCGCGACCATTCGCTGCGGCATCCACGGCTGACGCTCAACGCGCCTCCCACCGTCCCTGCTCCCACCGCAACAGCACACCACCCAGGGAGGTGAACCAGAGCGCGCTGCCGCCGAGCACGCCGACGCAATTGGCGAGCATGTCGCGCCAGTCCGCGGAACGGGTATCGGTCAGACTTTGCAGTGCTTCCATTGTCAATCCGAGCAACAAGCAAAAACCGACGCGCAACAGCATGCTGCGCCGGGTCGCACAGAGCTGGGCATACCAGGCACTGAGCACGAAGTAGGCGATGAAGTGGCCGAATTTATCGTTCCAGCTCGGCGCGCCCAGGCTCTCGAGTTGCAACGGCGGCATCAGCGAAAGCACGACGATCCCAACGACGATCAACCAGCCGATCGCCTGCCACAGCTGCGGGCGTAGAAACGGCTTGAGACTCACAGACGTCGACTCTGGTCATAGGCGGTGAATGCCGGTGGCACACCGTCGATACCGCGGGCGAAGCACATGACCTTGAAGCGCTCGCCCATTTCGCCGGGGAGTGTCAGCCGCTTCACTTCCTGGGTCAGGGCGTAGCGACCGATATCGTCAAGACTGAGCTGCTCGACCTGGACCAGGTCGAGCAATCCGGTCGCCAGCAGAAAATGCGCCTGCGTTGTGAACCCGGCCAGTGGCCAGCGCGCGTGCGTGCCCGCCTCCGCCAGCGCGGTGAAATCGACCCAGGCCGTGATGTCCTGCAGACCCGGCCAGAGCAGGGCATCATCGTGTGCCCGATGGTGGTAATGACAGGTCAGCGTGCCATCGCGGCGGTCAGGATGGTAATACTCGTGGCGCGGATAGCCGTAGTCGGCAAATACCGCGAGTCCGGCTTCGAGCGTCCCGCAGATTGCATCGATCCAGTAGGGCAATTGCGGCAGAATTTCGGAGCGATAATCGTCGGCAATGGCAGCATCCAGATCGCTGGCAACATGACGGGTCGCGGCAATCAGCATCGTATCGGCCTCGCGTTCGACCAGACAGAGCTGGCCGTGCTCGTCGAGTGCCACATGGATTTCGCGCACCTCACCATCGCGCATCACGAATCGATGGGCAGGCAGGGCGTCGATCACTTCGTTGGCGAACAGCACACCGCGCCAAGGCTGTTCGGGTGGTGTGTCGAGCCATTGCACACGATGCAGCAAATGCGGCACGCGGTCCATGATGCTGGCGCGCTGGCGCTCGCGCAATTCGGCACTGCGATCCAGAATGCGGTAATGCCGCGGCAGGCAACCGAGTTGTTCCCACTCGGCGAGCGCGGCGGCGGCGAATTTCCCGCTGCCACCACCCACTTCGAGGAACACCGAGTCGGCGGCCGCGCGCAGCACATTGCTGACTGCGCGCGCCATCGAGCGCGCGTACAGATCACCCAGCTCGGGCGCGGTGACGAAATCGCCACTGACACCAAACTTGGTCTTGCCAGCACTGTAGTAACCCAGCCCAGGCGCGTACAGGGCAAGCTCCATGTAGTGCCAGAACGGGATCGAGCCGTTCGCCTTGATATCGGCGCAGATCAAGGCCCGCAGGCGGTCGCTGTGCGCGAGTTCCTCGGCCGTCGGGGCGGGAAGCGTCGGCGCTTGCTGGTGGCGTTCAGATGCAGTCATGCGGTTTCCTTGCGGACTCGATCCCATGTTATCGGCGACAATGGCGCGACTTCAGCAAATTTTGAGGCATTGCGATGAATCATTCCGCGCCCGTGGTCCTGATCACCGGCGGCGCACGTCGCATTGGGGCGGCGATCGCGCGCCATCTGCATGCTGCCGGCTATGACATCGCCCTGCATCATCGCAGCGCTGCCGGCGATGCAGCGGCCCTGGCCGAGGAGTTGCAGCAGCAACGCGCGAACAGCGTGATCAGTGTGCAGGCCGAACTGGCGGACATTGACGCCTTGCCTGCGATGATCGAAACCGTCGTTGCTCGATTCGGACGGCTCGATGCGCTGGTCAACAATGCATCCAGCTTTTATCCGACGGCAGTGGGCGCGACCAAGTCTGCGCAATGGGACGAACTGTTTGCCAGCAATGCCAAGGGTCCGTATTTTCTGTCTCAGGCCGCTGCGCCGTATCTGCGGACCCAGCACGGCGCGATCCTCAATATGGTTGATGTTTACGCGTGCATGCCATTGGCCGGACATCCGGTGTACTGCATGGCGAAGGCGGCGCTGGCGATGATGACGCAGTCACTGGCACGCGAACTGGCGCCTGAAATCCGGGTCAATGGCATTGCCCCTGGCGCCATTCTGTGGCCGGAAACGGGCAAGTCGGCAAGCGCACAGCAATCCATTTTGGCTGCCACGCCGCTCGGGCGCGCGGGCTGCCCGGAGGACATTGTCAAAGCCGCGCTGTTTCTGCTGCGCGATGCCCAGTTCGTCACCGGACAAATTCTTGCGGTCGATGGTGGCCGTTCAATCTGAGCGCGCCGGCATTGACGCCTGTTCCGGCAACAGAAAGCGCGGTACTGCATTCCATCGCGGCGCAGTGCGCTCAGGATGCGCCTGCCATAGGTCGGCAAGGGTCCTGCCCGTTCCCGGCACCTGGCGATCCGGTTCCAGATCGAACAGAGGTTTGAGCACAAACGCGTGCTGCAACTCGGGGCGCGGTAGTTGCAAATTACCCCGTCCGATCATCTGCAGATCGTCGAACAGCACGATATCTATATCGAGTGGGCGCGCGGAGTAGCGCGGTTGATCGCGACGGCGACCGTGTTGATCTTCAAGCGCGTGCAGCCAGTCATTGAGCGGCTCGGGCGCAAGATCCGCGCCCAGGGCAACGGCGAGATTGAAAAAATCATCGCCGGCAAATCCGAGCGCTGGCGTCTGGTAGACCGGCGAATCCCGAACCGCAGAGAAACGGGCACGCAGGTGGTGGAGTGCCGAAATCAGATTGCGCTCGGCATCGATATTGCTGCCCAGACTCAGCAGAATTCGATGCGGCTCAGTCATCGCGCCTGCCGCGCTCAATCTGCACACCAACGGCGCGGGCTCCGCGGACCGCACCGGGCTTGGCAACGCGCAGGCGCAGCCAGCGCACGGCAAACTCCTTCATCACGATCTCGGCGCAGCGTTCGGCCAGGGTTTCGACCAGGGCGAAATCACTGGCGCCAACAAACGCAATCAAGCGCTTGCTGACGGCTTTGTAGTCGAGCGTATCGTCGATCAGATCGCTCGCCGCAGGCAGACGATTGTCGAACGCCATTTCCAGATCAAGAATCACCGGCTGGCGTGCCCTGCGCTCCCAGTCATAGACACCGATCAGGGCGTCAATACGTAGTGCTTCAATGAAAACGATATCCATGCGCTGTGATCCGGTTCCGAGCGGTCCATTGTAGTTGTGACGCGATGCCAGCGGCCGCAACGGCCGTGCAGCAGGGCTATGAGGCAATCGGACGTGCCGTCACCGACACCAGTTCTTCCAAGGGCCAGCGCGGGCGCACATCGATGGACGCGCCGTCGTGCAATCCTGCCTGCAGACGCTGGGCGCCAGCGAAGGCGATCATCGCGCCGTTGTCGGTACAGAATTCCTGACGTGGAAATGCCACGCGAAATCCATCACGCGCAGCCGCCTCGCCCAGTCGCGCGCGCAGCCGAAGATTGGCGCCCACGCCACCGGCGACAATCAGGCAGTTCAGACCGGTCTGCTGCAGGGCACGCAGACATTTGATCGCCAGGGTATCGGTCACCGCATCCTCGAACGCGCAGGCGATATCGGCGCGCGCCTGATCGGTCTGGTCAGAGGCTTTCCAGGCAAGCATCACCTGAGTCTTGAGCCCACTGAAACTGAAATCGAGCCCGGGACGATCACACATCGGGCGGGCAAATCGATGGGCTCCGGGCCTCCCGGCAGCTGCAACGCGCGCCAGTTCGGGACCGCCGGGATAAGGCAGACCCATAAGCTTTGCGCTCTTGTCGAAAGCCTCGCCAGCGGCATCGTCGAGGGTGTCACCGAGCAGCCGATAGTCGCCAATGGCGGATACTTCGATGAGCTGGCTGTGACCGCCCGAAACCAGCAGCGCGATAAAGGGTGGCGCGGGTGCATTTTCCTCGAGCAGTGGCGCGAGCAGATGGCCTTCCATATGGTGCACACCGATTGCGGGCACGTCGAGCGACCAGGCCAGCGCGCGCGCGGTTGCAGCGCCAACCAGGAGGGCACCAATCAGGCCCGGTCCGGCGGTGTAGGCAATACCGTCGATATCGGCAACACCCAGTCCAGCGTGCGCCAGGGTTTGACGAATCAGCGGCAGCAAGCGATGCACGTGATCGCGCGATGCGAGCTCGGGCACGACCCCACCATAGGCCTGATGCAGATCGATCTGGCTGAACAAGGCGTGCGCGCGCAATCCCAGGTCGCTGTCGTACAGGGCCAGCCCGGTTTCGTCACAAGAACTTTCTATTCCCAGTACGCGCACTTCAAATCCTTGAAAACATTGAATATTGCTGGGCAATTTCGGTGCCAGCGGGGGTTTTTCCGGCCCGCAACGGGCGCTGACCTTAACGCGATCTTTGCAAACTCGAGCAAGGCTTGGCAGAATGCGCGGCTCGCTCCCCTGGCAGGGGAAGCAATTTAAGCACGGAGAGATCATGCCCAACGTAAAAGTCCGCGAGAACGAACCCTTCGAGTTCGCGCTTCGCCGTTTCAAGCGTACCTGTGAAAAAGCCGGCATTCTGGCCGAGACCCGCAAGCGCGAGTTCTACGAAAAGCCGACCATGGAGCGCAAGCGCAAAGCCGCTGCAGCCGTCAAGCGCAATCACCGTCGCACCATGCGCGACGTCACCAAGCGTCAGCGTCTGTATTGATTTGGCGGCCGCAAGGCCTGCCGATCCTGCACTCTCTCCGAAAGCCGGCCTTGCCTCGCAGCGCCGGCTTTTTGTGTTTGTTTCCCCGCAGCAATCCCGCCGTCTGGAGTTACCGATGAGCACGCTTAAGACTCGCCTCACCGAGGATATGAAAGCCGCGATGAAGAGCGGCGAAAAGGACAAGCTCGGCGTGATCCGCCTGATCAACGCCGCGATCAAGCAGCGCGAAGTTGATGAGCGGATCATGTTGAATGATGACCAGGTGCTCGCTGCGCTCGAGAAAATGCTGAAGCAACGCAAGGACTCGATCAGCCAGTACGAGGCCGCCAGTCGTTTCGATCTCGCCGACGTCGAAAAGTTCGAAGTCGGAGTGATCCAGGCTTACCTGCCGGCACAGCTGGGCGACGCCGAAATCGCAGCGATCATCGACGCGGCGATCGCGCAGTCGGGCGCGGCCAGTGGCCGCGATATGGGCAAGGTGATTGCCCTGGTCAAACCCCAGGTCGCCGGCAAGGCGGACATGGGCAAGCTGTCCGAGACAATCAAGCAAAAACTCGCCGCGCTCGGCTGATTCCGACTGCGAATGCCTGGGCGCGCGGCGGAAACTGCGCGCGCCAGTTCAGGAATCCAGGGATTCGATCGTCACGCTGTGATTGGTGTAGATGCAGATATCCCCTGCGATCTTGAGTGCGCGCCGGACAATCTCCTCGGCGCTGAGCTCGGTGCTCTCAAGCAAAGCCTTCGCAGCCGCAAGCGCGAATGGGCCGCCTGAGCCGATGGCGATCAGTCCGTTCTCGGGTTCGAGCACATCGCCAGTGCCGCTGATCAGCAGCGAGGTCGATCGATCGACCACGGCCAACAAGGCTTCCAGCTTGCCGTAGCGACGCTCGGTGCGCCATTCCTTGGCCATCTCCACCGCTGAACGGGTCAGCTGACCGCCATGTTTCTCCAGCTTGGCCTCGAACAGTTCGAACAGGGTGAACGCATCGGCAGTCGCACCAGCGAAGCCAGCCAGCACATCGCCCTTGCCAAGCCGGCGCACCTTGCGCGCGTTTGCTTTCATGACCGTGTTGCCGAGAGTTACCTGACCATCGCCGCCGACCACGACCTTGCCGTCGCGACGCACCGACAGGATGGTGGTTGCGTACATGGTGTCAGGACGATGGCTGGACATGGCTGTTCTCCGCTGAAACCCGCTATCTGGGGCCATCAGGCCGGAATTGCAAGCAAGTGATCGACGGACTCAGGTTTTTCCGCGACGACTCCGGGCGCGCGGATGGGCGTTGTCGTAGACGCGCGCCAGATGCTGGTAGTCGAGATGGGTGTAGATCTGGGTGGTGGCGATATCGGAATGCCCAAGCATCTCCTGTACGCCCCGTAGATCGCCGCTGGACTCGAGCAGGTGGCTGGCGCAGGAGTGGCGCAGCAAATGCGGGTGCATACGCTTCCAGACGCCTTGGCGCTGTGCCCAGTACTTGAGTCGGGCCTGCACGCTGCGCGGCCCGATGGTATTGCCTGCGCGACCCGGAAAAATGGGATCGTTGGCATCCCCGCCGCGCTCCGCGCGCCAGGCCGCGAGCGCTTCGGCCGCCTTTGATCCGACCGGAACTACGCGGGTCCTGGCGCCCTTGCCGAGCACACGCAGCAAGGCATCCTGGGCGTCGTAGGCCTCCCAGCGCAGGGCGCAGAGTTCGGACAGACGCAATGCCGAGGAATAGAACAACTCGAACATCGCTTTGTCGCGCAGGCTTAGCGGTGCATCTTCGGGCAGGTCGAGAAAGGCGTTCATCTCATCGGCGTCGAGCACATAGGGCAGCTTGCGCGGAGACTTGGGGGCACGCACGCCATCGGCAGGATTGAAGTGCGCGCGGCCCTCGCGGATCAGGAATCGATAGAAGCTGCGGATCGCCGACAAGCGACGCGCGATCGACTTGCCGGACAAACCGCCGCGATGCGCCGCCGCCACATGCGCCCTTACCGATGCCGTCTGCAATTCCTGCCATTCCATTTCGGGCGAGGTCTGCACGAGCCAACCATCGAGCGCGGCCAGATCCTCTCGATAGGCGCGGCAGGTGTAAGGCGATAGAGCACGCACTGCCGCGATCTGCTGCAGAAACGCCTCGATCTGGCTATTGCGTCGTTCCGACATGATCTAAGCCTGGCCCGGTGGCGGCGCCGGCCGCCATGGCACAGGCCAGGACGGTCGACGATTCGGCACACACTACGGTGGCGACCGCCTGAAGTCCACCCGATCACCGGCGCATCGCGCTTGGCGCGCCGGGCACGGTCTGCAGCGGCCGGATAGTGCCCGGGTGTGCTTCAGGACGCGACCGCCGACTTGCGCGACGGCTTGCGATAGTGGGTGATTTCACCAGCCTGCAAGCGACGGAAGTAGGACTCCATTTCACGCTTCACCAGCGGCGCCAGCAGGTAGATCGCGATCACATTGGGAACCGCCATGACAAAGATCATCGCATCGGCAAGGTCGGTAACTGCCGCCAGTTGCATCGTGCAGCCAACGACCGTCAGCCCCAGATAAAACAGCTTGTAAACGATATCCACCCAGCGACTCTCCCCAAACAGATAAGTTGCCGCCTTCAACCCGTAGTAGCTCCAGGAAACCATGGTCGAGAATGCAAACAGGAAGACCGCCACAGCGAGCATGATCGGGAACCAGCTGTAGACCGAGGCATAGGCTTTGGAGGCCAGTTCAACGCCGCTGAGTCCAGCAGGATCATGGGCGAAGCCGGTAATGATGATGACCAGGGCGGTCATCGTGCAGATCACCACCGTATCGATGAAGGGCTCCCATAGCGCGACCAGGCCCTCGGTGATCGGCTCGCGTGTGCGTACCGCCGCATGCGCAATGGCCGAGGAACCGACGCCAGCCTCGTTGGAAAAAGTCGCGCGCCGAAAGCCGGCAATCAGCACGCCCAGTATTCCGCCCTGTACGCCGCCCGGTGAAAAGGCGCCGTTCCAGATCGCCAGAAAGGCATCGTCGATCTGTCCGAAGTTGGAGAACAGAATGGTGAGGCTTACACCTACGTAGAAAGCGGCCATGATCGGCACAAGCTTGTTGGTTACCCGGGCAATCGAGCGGATGCCGCCGATGATCACCACACCGACCATCAGGGCCATGGCGAGCCCTACCAGCCAGGCCTTGTCGGCAAACCAGCTGCCATCACCACCGGTGACGTTGACCAACTGTGCATAGCTCTGATTTGCCTGGAACATGTTGCCACCGCCGGCGGCGCCAGCGATGCAGCAAATCGCAAATACTGCGGCGAGTACCTTGGCAAAACCGGCGAGCGCTGGAAAGCGCAACGGAATTGCCCGACTGATGTAGTACATCGGCCCACCGGAGATGCTGCCGTCCGGGTTTTCCTTGCGGTACATCACCCCGAGCGTGCACTCGCAGAATTTTGATGACATGCCCAAAAAGCCAGCCAGGATCATCCAGAACGTCGCACCGGGCCCACCTATAGATACGGCAATCGCCACGCCGGCAATATTGCCCAAGCCCACCGTGCCCGAAATCGCCGTCGTCAGTGCCTGAAAATGGGTGACCTGTCCGGGTGCCTCAGGGTCGGAGTAGTCGCCACGCAGGACGCGGAACCCCTGCACAAACCCGCGCAGATTGATGAAACGGAAATAGAACGTGCAGAACACGGCCGCTGCAATCAACCAGAGGACGATCAGAGGCAGCTCGGCATCGCCCACGTGCAGGGGATAGAAGACCATCTTCGACACCCAGGCGGTGATCGGCGACACCCATGCCTCAATGGTCTGATCGATGCTGCCGGCTTGCGCCAGGCTTGGCATGGCCAACAAAGATGCCACTGGGGCGCGCCTGCGCCATCCACCCTGTTGCGGTCGATGCATTCGATTCTCCTGTCGATAGGTCGAGTGTAGTGCCGATAGCCCGTTGATTTATCGCGTCGGCGACGCATGAGCCGCTGGATCGCGGCGGGTGCCGACCACTCCAGGCTGACTGCGCACTCGGAGCCCTTGCCCGGATCGGGCTACGCGGGATGATTCGCCAGCATTTCGCTGAAGGTCTGCGGGCGGCCGATCAGATAGCCCTGGGCATACTTGCAGTGCATGGCCGCCAGGGCGTCCAACTGAGCCCGGGTTTCGACGCCCTCGGCAACGAGGTCCGCCTCCAGCGCATGCACCATTTCAACGATCGCGCGGACCACGGCATGGCAGCGCGGCGCTTCGAGCATCTGGCGGACGAAACCCTGATCGAGCTTGATCGTGTTGAAGCGCAGTTTGTGCAAGTGTCCGAGATTCGAGTGGCCGGTGCCGAAATCATCCAGGGCCACCATCATGCCCTCGGCCTCGGCGCGTCGGATCAGTTCGGCCACTTTCTCGACATCCAGGGTCAGACTCTCGGTGACTTCAATCTTGATCAGTCGCGGATCGATTCCATTGCGCGCCGACGACTCACGAATCGCCGCCAGCATATCGAGCTCGCCGAGCTGGCGGCCGGACATATTGACCGCCACGAAGGGCATCGGGCTGATACCAAGCCGTTGCAACTCGGCCAGACCTTCGGCTACGCGATCGAGCACGTATTGACCGACCGGCAGAATCAACGAGGTTTCCTCGGCCAGTGCGATGAACTCCGCTGGCGAGATCGGCCCGCGAACAGGGTGCGTCCAGCGCACCAGGGCCTCATAGCCCGCAATCTGCTCGGCCGCGATGTCGTAGATCGGCTGGAAGCGCACTTCAAGCGCCCCGGTATTGAGCGCATCGCGCAACTGTGTTTCCAGCCGGATTTTCGCCACCGCGCCGTCGTCGTAGCCGTCGCCATCGACGAGGCGTTTGCCGTTCCCGCTTACCTCGACCGCGCCAGTGTGACCGGCCCGAAGACTGAGCAGGGCCTGCCGATACCGCGTCAGCTGGCCCTTGAGCAGGGCGCGAACTATGGGGTCGCTGTTTTCGATGCGCTCAGAGAGCTGCTTGCCATCCACCGGGATCAGCACCGAATGAGTAACTGCGCGCGCCGTGGCAGTGCGCGGAGCCGCATCGATGATGGCCATCTCGCCCAGAAGATCGCCCTCACCGAGCACACTGAGTACCAGGGGCGAACCGTCCCGCTGAGTAAGAATCTCGATTTGTCCGGATTCGATCAGGTAGGCACAAGTCGGGGGATCGCCTTCACTGAAGACCAGATCGCCAGCTACCAGCTCAAGTCGCGAATCTGCCATCGTCGGCCACCCGTCGCTGTCATCAGACGCCGATGCTAGCAGCGACACGCTGGTGATCACAGAAAACGAAGGGGGCCCGAAGGCCCCCTTGTCTATCTGCTCATGGTCCTCGCGCTCAGGGCGTGAAGGTTACCGAACAGTTGGTACTGCTACCGGCTGCGCCCAGCACGATGGTTGCCGACTGTGCATTGCCGAAGCCGGCGCAGTCTCCACCCCAGGTAATGGTCGGGTTGGCCGCATTCGGCGACAGCGTGATGAACACCGGCGTGTTTGGCGCGAAGACCGCGGAACAGGCGCCAACGGTCGGACCGGTGCAAACGAGGCCGGACGGATTGCTGACGGCGGTACCGATACCCACCGGAATGCTCAGGAACAGATTGGCTGCTGGACAGCCATTCGGAACCTGTGGGCTGAACAGCGTGCAGCGGTCGTCGCTGGACCAGTTGATGGTAGCCGTTGGACCACCGGTACCGCCGGTCGTGAACGTGCAGGACCCGGTTGGACCCATTCCGCCGATCGGGCTGAAGCCGGTCGCCGTTACGATGGCGATGGTCTGTCCGAATTGATTGGTTGGTCCGGGCTGGGTCGTGACATTCAGCGTACCGCCGGTGCCAGTGACCGTACAGGTGCCTGTGATGATCGCACCCTGGATTGGCGTACCGTCGGCGCCCGTCAGCGTCAGTTGGACCTGACGACCGCCGTCACCGGTGAAGGTGTTCGGAGCGGCCGACAGCAAGGCCGTTCCGGTCACGATCTCGACCTCGGCGGTGCTGCTGCCGGCAGAGAACACCACCATCGAATCACCGCTGGTGGAGACCATGCCCATGGTCTGCACATCCAGATCGACGCAACCATCGGCGCCGGTGGGTTCATCAACGGTTCCTGAAGTCAGGATGCCATTGACGCGACCGGTGCCACCGCCCAGATCGACAAACTGGAAGTTGAGCAAGGTGCCGGAAATCGGAGCCAGCAGAGCATCGCGATGACAGACTTCGACCACCACCGTGCGGTTGCCCGGAATGCTGGTTGGCGAAGCAAACAGGTCGCCGCCGGAAACACCGGGGAAACGTAGGGTCTCGACGTCGGTTACCAGCTCTGGGGTCCCAGCGACCAGGTCGCCATTGCCCTGCGCATAGACTGCCGCGAGCTTGCCGAGCTTGGAGACCGGATAGTTCAGGCGGGTACGCGCCACACCATTGGCGTCGGTGAATGCGACCGCGGTGATGTTGCCGTCCACTGAACGTCCAATCACATAGGGCAGCACAGGGCCATTGTTGACGCTGACTCCGGTGTCGTCGTTGAAGTTGAAGCGACGATCCACGCGCAACGATGAGGCGCTGTTGACGGCGGCCACGGTACGCGCGCTCTCGAGATCGCGGTTGCCGATCAGATCCTCGCCAAACACCAGCAAGGTATCGCCCGGACCAACACCGCCACCCAGTGTCGTGAATGCACCATCGACATCGGTGAAGCCGGTGCCACCTTCCTGCGGATCGCCATCGTCATCGGCAATGATGAACTGATTGTTGAGCAGGGGCGCATCGATGGAACCGAAGCGGATCTCGGTGCCCGGCACCACGGGGTTGCCGCCGCGGTCGGTGGCAATGGCCGAAATCGTCAGACTGTAGGTGCCATCCGGATTGGGTGGAACACCGGAATCCGGGAAGTCATCGCCCTGGTCGCCGACCACGTTGAGGTAGGTCTCATCCGCTACTGGATTGACCAGCAAGGCGCGGAAATTCGGCGAAGTCAGGTCCAGATCGAACAGCCGGCCGTCGCTGACGGTGAGGCTGAGCGTTGCTGTCACCGGATCGGAAATGCCGTTGTCGACATTGTTGTCGGCACGATCGGCGCTCACCCGGATCTGGGCGACGCGCGTCTGGCTGCCGCTCTCATAGGTGAAGGCCGCAATGCCGTTGATGCTGCGGAAGCGGATATCCGGGCCAGTTTCGGTACCACCCTGGGCATTGGCGGCGCGCAAGCGGTCGCCACCGACCGAGCCGCCAACGAGTTCAGCCCGCACATTGTTGTAGGCGAACGAACCGGAGATCGGATCGGGAACCGGGCCGCTGGCACCATCGAGCACCTCTACAGTGATCTGCTCTGCCGTATTGCCACCGGAACCCTGGATGTACAAGGGACGACCCGTCCGCGAGGGAATTAGGGTCGCCGGCAGTCGCGGCGAGCCGTTCACCACATTGAACGTGAAGGATGCTTCCACGGTCTCGTCGGTATCCGGATCCTGCGCGGTCACCGTCATAACGGAGGTGGTCGGGATATCCAGCGAGCGGAAGAAAATTGTTGCCTTGCCGGCGACGGTTGGCACCGGCGCCTGGGCGAGGCGCAGCAGGAACTCATTGATGTCGGTCGTCTCCGGGTCATCGGGCAGACAGAAGCCGCCGGTATTGAGGACTGGGCTGACGCTCACGTTCACATTATTGTCGCGTCCCTGCGGGAACACCGTAACCAGCTCCCCATTAAGCCGACGCCAGGTAACCGTGGCTTCGGACAGATAGGGCGAGCCAAGAAACGGTCCAACGTTGAATGTGTTGGCCGGCAGCGTTGCCGTCGTGGCAACGATGCGCAGACGCGGATCCGAGGCTGGACCGGCGACGACCGAGATGTTGGACGTCGCAGTAACTACCCGCGCGGGTGCATTCGGATCGTTCATCGACACCGTAATCTGGGCCGTGCCCAGCCCGCGGCTATGGAACCGCAGATTGGCTGTCCCGCCGATCACCGTGGCGTTGACGCGGTCTCCGATTACGATGGGGCCGCCCTGCGAGCCGGTGGTGCCGCCGTCAGAGATAAAGGAAACCACACCCACGCTCGGCGGACTGACTTGCACACTGAGTGTGCTGCCATTCGGCAAAGGCGCACCGTTGGAATTGCGCGCGCTGACCAGAACGTCCACCAGCGAACGCGGTGTCGTCTGCGTCTGACCGGTCGTCATGGTGACGATCAGCGAGGGCGGTTGGAATCCGCCATCCGAACCACCACCGCCACCGCCTCCGCAACCCACCAGGAGCGCCGCCAACATCGCAGCGGCCGACACCTTGAACTTGATACCCATTGGAAACCTCCGAAAACTGTTGCTTGAATTCGCGACCAAAACCGGCTGAGCCGACTGGAAACTGCTTATGACTTGCCTCTCTGCCGCAGGATTTTCGGTGTCACGAAAATCAGCAATTCAGCTTTCTCATTGCTTCGCGACTTTCTTTTGAACAGATTGCCCAGACCGGGGATGTCGGCCAGGAAGGGCACCTTGGTAAGGTCCTCCCGGCTCTTGAATTCGTAGACGCCGCCGAGCACCACGGTCTGGCCATTCTCGACCAGAACCGCGGTATTGAGCTCGCGGGTGTCGATCAGCGGTACATCGCTCAGCCCGACCGAGACGAAACCTGCCAACTCATCCTTTTTAACGTTCAAGGTCAGGAAAATTCGATCGTCCTGAGTGATGGTCGGCGTGGCCTTGAGTTCCATCACGATCGGCTTGAATGCAACTGTGGTGGTGCTGCCAGTTGCCGTCGCAGTAATGGTGGTGTAGCCGACCTCGCTGCCCTGCCGGATCACCGCCTCGCGCTGGTTTGCGGTGATCACTCGAGGGTTGGCAACGACTTCGCCTCGCCCCTCGCTTTCCAGTGCCGATAATTCTAGGTCGAGAATGTAGTTGGCGCCGAGTACCGCCCAGCCGATCGAACCGGCAGCTCCCGTCACAGGAAGATTGACGTTGAGTCGATCATTGAGCGCTGGAACGAGGACGCCCAGTCCGTCCGCTGGAATCGACGGGACGCCGATCGGAAAACCGGTTCCACGTCCAGAAAGGCGATTGGCGAGTGCCTGATTGATGATGCGATCAGAGCCCTGGGCGCTACCGGAAACCCCGGTTACATTGCCATCGGAATCAGAGTAAGCGCCGCTTACGCCGAAGCGGGCGCCGAGGTCTCGCGCAAACGACTCTGTCGCAATCACGATGCGCGATTCAATCAGCACCTGGTCCACCGGACGGTCGAGCAGCGCGATCAGGTCCTTAATTTCTTCAATTTTCGGACGGATGTCATTGACCAGGAGCGTATTGGTGCGCGTATCGAAGGTAACGCTGCCGCGCTGTGAAAGAAAGCCGCCGGTTGCCTGGCTGCCCTGTTTGGCTGCGCCGCCCGCCGCTGCCCCGCCCGCTCCGCCGCCAGCCGTGGCGCGTTTTGCGTCTTCGGTCAGCAAGGCCGCAATGTCCTTCGCATTGCCATAGTTGATCGAGATGTACTCCGACACGAGAGGCTGCCGATCTTCGATTGCGATACGGGCATCCTCGAGCGCCTGCTCACGAGCCGCGATCTCTTCGGTCGGTGCCACCCAGATCACGCCACCCTGACGCCGCTTGTCCAGGCCCTTGGCCTGCAAGACGATGTCGAGTGCCTGATCCCAAGGTACGTTGACCAGTCGCGTGGTCACACTGCCCTGGACACTGTCGGCGACCACGATGTTCAGCTCGGACACATCGGCAATCAGTTGCAACACGGAGCGCACCGGAATGTCCTGGAAATTGAAGGTCAATGGCGTCCCGGTGTACTCGACAGGTTCACCCAGTTTGCGGCGCTCTTCTTCCTGTGGCTGCACTTCGGTAACTTCCACCACGTAGTCGGTACCGGTCTGATAAGCCATGTGATCGACGGCGCCGGTTGTAGCAATTTCCATACGTATCCCGCCAGCGCGTTCAATCGTCTCGATGGCATTGACCGATGTCGCGAAATCGGTGACATCCAGACGCTTGGGAAGCGTCTCGGCTACCGAGACATCGAAGATATCGACGATGATCTTGTTGCCTTCCTTGCGCAGATCGGTGCCGATATTGTCCTTGTTGAAGGAAATCAGCACCCGGCCTTCGCCGTTGGGACCGCGGCGGAAGTCGACATTTGTCAGCGTTGCCGAGGAATGGGTCAATGCGCTCTGCCCGGTCGTGGGGGCCATCGACTGGGCGCCAACCCGACTTTCATCGGCGATCGAAACGAAGAACTTGTTTCCATCGACGCGCGTCGTGTAGGCGGCCCTCCGATAGAGCTCGATCACGACACGGGTCTTGCCGCCGGCCTCAACCGCTGAGACCGCCGCCGTCGATCCGGCGCCGACGCTGACCCTTCGCTCGCTCAGCTCATTGCGCGTCTCGGGGAAATCCAGCGCGATACGCGGCGGGGACTCCGTCGCGAATGCCGCCGGCGCCCCTGGCGCTGCATCGAAGGTAAAAACGATCTCGGTGGTGCCGTTGTCGGCAGTCGAGTAGTCGATGCTCTGGATCGCGTTGGCGGCCAAAACCGCCGAGCTGCCCAGTGAGAGCACCAACAGTGTGAAAAATGTCGCAATTCGATTGGTCATGATGAATCCCGCTTTCGTGGCGCAGATCTCGATGGATGAAACTTGGTTGGTAGTCATACAAGCCACCCTCTGAGTTAGCCTTCGTCCAGGGCAATGGAGGCCGGACGCTCCATCCATCCGCCGGTACCGTTCGGGATCAGCTCAACCAGGTCGATACGATCTTCATAGATCGCGGTGATCCTGCCTTCGCTCTGCCCCATGTAGTTGTCGACGTTCACCCGGTGCACCACACCATCGGGATCCTTGATCAGCGCCACCATGGTTGCGTCCGTGCCCATGGTGCCGACCATATCGAGCGCATCGAGCGGAAATGCCTCGAGCGCGTCTTTCACACGATCCGGTTCCGGGGAGAGCCCTTCCGCCCCACTGCCGTCGTCACCCGCAAATGGTGCGAACGGATCGCGCATGCTGTAGGCAGTGTAGGGATAAGGCTCGTAATCCTTCATCGGCGGCAATGGATCGACCGGCGCACCTTTCTGCGCCTTGATCCGCGCAACTTCGGTCTCGAGGTCACGCGTGCCCTTGACGCAGGCGGACGCGAATACCGCGATAAGCACGATGGCTGAGCGCACGATCAGGCGATTGGATTTTGCTGAATATGAGATCATCGTCGCGCGCTCCTCATTTGGTTCCAGGTGGCTTGGCCGCAGCCGGCCCCTGGCCCGATGGCGCCGGCGCAGCCGCAGCTGCTTCGGCGGCGATCTCTTCTTCGTCCAGTGCGCGGTACGTTTTCACCGTTCCCTCAAGCACCAGCTGTCCGTTTGGGACCGCTGACTTGCCCTTGCCCCCGGCGCCGACAACCGGCTTGAGCGAGACGTCGTGCATGGTCAGGATGACCACGCGCGGAAGCGCAGCTACACCACCGACAAACGCACCAAACTGGTGGTAGGTGCCGATCATGCGCAGGGTAATCGGCCTTTCCGCGTAAAACTGTTGCGGAACTTCTGGGCCGGGCTCGAACAGATCGTTGTCGATGCCCGCCGACAGAGCAGTCTGCGAGACATCGACCAGCAGGTCGGGCATCTCGGTCTTGGTCGGCAGCTGGCGCACCATCTGCTTGAGCAGATCCTCAACGTCAGCCAGTTGCTGTTTGTATTCGTCCAGATTGACCACGCGCCCCTGCTTCTCGACAAAGTCGCGCATCAACTGCTGTTCTTTCGCCTCGTCCTTGGTCAATTGTTCGGACTTGGGCTTGATCATGAACCACCAGCCCACGCCCAACACGATCACCAGCAGAAAGAAGGCAGCCGCCATCTTGACCGGCATCGGCCAGCTGCCGTAATTGTTGCGGTCAAGTTTGGATAGATCGAACGAAGCCATCTCAGCCTCCCTTTGCCGGTGCTGGCGGCGTTCCGCTCGTATCCAGGGTCGAACCGGACGCAGCCTCGGCAGCCTCGAGTTCTTCCTTGGATTTGCGCAGGGTCACCATCATGCTGAACTTGTAACGTGCGGTCTTGTCGGGGCCTGATGCCTCGCTCTTCTGCAGATCCGGCTTGGAAAGCCAGCGCGAAGTCTCCAGATTGCGCATGTAGCTGGAAATGCGGGCCTGCGACTGCGCCAAGCCTTCCAGAATCAAGGTCTCGCCATTCTGCTTGATATTGGTAAGGCGAACACCATCGGGAATGGTCCGCACCAGATCGTCCAGCATGCGTACGGTGGCCGAGCCGCTCGCGCGCAAAGTCTCAATGACTTCCTTGCGTTGCAGCAGCTTGTCCCGCTTTTCCTTCAGGTCCTCAATTTCCTTGATCTTGATCTCGAGTGCAGCGATTTCCCGGCCGAGCAGGTCGTTGCGGGACTTTTGGCCGTCCAGGCGCTGGTTCATGTACCAGACACCGGCAAACACCAGCAGGCCGCCCAAAATGAGCGCGGCACCCATGATGGCGCCGAATTCGCGCTCCCGCTGCTTGCGGCGCTCGGCGCGCCAGGGCAATAGATTGATCTTTGCCATTAGTCGAAGCTCCTCAGCGCCAAGCCGCAGGCAATCAGCAGAGAGGGCGCGTCCTGCGCCAACGTCTGGGCCTGCACGCGATTGGAGAGAGACATGCCG
The DNA here is from genome assembly GCA_038255435.1 of Lysobacterales bacterium. Taxonomy (GTDB): domain Bacteria; phylum Pseudomonadota; class Gammaproteobacteria; order Xanthomonadales; family Ahniellaceae; genus 0-14-3-00-62-12. The sequence goes on along the minus strand of JBBSLG010000001.1, from coordinate 121,387 downwards.
GCCAAGGGATTGGCGATGATCGTCGGCACGCCGATCTGCTCCTCGACCATCTCGGCGACGCCGGCGATCGAGGCGCAGCCGCCGGCCAGGACCACCTGATCGACTTTGCTGAACTCGGTTCCGGCAAAGAAGAACTGCAGCAATCGGCTGATCTGCTGCACCATGGCTTCCTTGAAGGGCTCAAGGACCTCAATCTCGTAGCTCTCGGGAAGTCCGCCCTGGCGCTTGGCCATACCGGCTTCCTCGTAAGAAAGTCCGTAGCGACGCATGACTTCGTCAGTCAGCTGCTTGCCGCCGAAGACCTGCTCGCGCGTGTAGATCGTGCGCTGATTCTTGATGACAATCAGGGTGGTCATCGTGGCGCCGATGTCGAGCACCGCCACGGTGGCATCCTTGGGCACGCTCAGCTGGTCGGCGACCAGTTTGAAGGCGTTTTCGATGGCAAATGCTTCAACATCGACGACCCGGGCAGTCAGACCGCCGATGTCGAGGGCGGCGACCCGAACGTCGACGTTCTCGGTCCGTGACGCCGCGAGCAGTACGCTCATCATCTCGGGATTGTCCCGAACCGGGCCGAGAATTTCGAAGTCCAGGCTGACTTCCTCCAGCGGGTACGGGATGTACTGCTGGGCTTCGGCCTGTATCTGTCCGTCCAGATCGTCCTCGGACAGGTCTGCCTGCATCGGGATCACCTTGGTGATCACCGCCGAGCCGGAAACTGCCGCGGAAGCGAACTTGGTTCGGGCGCCCGAACGCTGCAGAGCACGCTTGATGGCTTCGCCCACCGCCTCGACTTCGACGATATTCTTCTCGACCACCGCATTGGGTGGCAGCGGCTCGACGGCGTAATGTTCGACGCGGTAGCGTCCGCCCGACATGCCGAGCTGGAGCAGCTTCACCGCGGTGGAGCTGATGTCTACACCGACGAGCGGTGGTGATTTCGTGCTGAAGAGTGCCACACTTTTTCCCCTTCCCACGGGCCCTTACGAGCGATATGTGCGTTGCCACATTAAATATCAAACTTAAGTGCAGTTCAACACCCGCGTTTTCCGCCTCGGATCACCTCCCCTTCGGGGACACCCGAGGCCCGGGTCAAACCGCCTAAAACCTGTTGCTGCCCCCTATACTCCTCGGCTCCCCACAGCTTGCCCGGTCACGATGGCTGCATCCTGGAAACGAAGACTACTGCGCTGGACGCTGCTCCTGGGGCTGGGTTCCGGCCTGCTGGGCGTGCTGGCTGTCGCCATAGCGTACTGGTTGCTGGCACCGAGTCTGCCGGACACGTCGCAGATTCGGGACATCCGACTTCAGGTTCCACTCCGGGTCTACAGCGCGGACGGCAAGCTGATCGCACTGTTTGGTGAGACAAAACGCATCCCGGTCGGGATCGATGCTATCCCTCTGCAGCTGCGTCAGGCGGTCATGGCGATCGAGGATGCACGCTTTGAGGACCACCACGGCATCGATTTGCGTGGCATCGGGCGGGCCGTCTGGCTGCTGACGACGACTGATCGCGAGCGAGTCCCGGGCGGCAGCACGATCACCCAGCAGGTCGCCAGGAATTTTTTCCTGAGCAACGAGTATTCGTTGACGCGCAAGGCGTCGGAGATGTTCCTGGCCCTGAAGTTGGAGCGCGAACTGAGCAAGGACGAGATCCTCGGCCTTTATCTCAACAAGATATTTTTTGGCTATCGCTGCTATGGCGTTGGCGCCGCTGCCGAGTTTTATTACGGCAAGACGGTCGACCAGCTCACCTTGGCCGAGAGTGCCATGCTCGCCTCGATCCCGAAGTTCCCGTCAAGCAGCAATCCGCTGGCCAACCCGGAACGGGCGAGGTTGCGGCGCGACTACACCCTGCAGCGGATGTTCGAGCTGGGCTGGATCAGCGAGCACGCCATGCGCGCCGCGCAGACTGAACCTGATCGCGCGCATCCGCATGAGCCCGCTATCGAAGTCGATGCTCCCTACGTTGCCGAGATGGTCCGCGTCGAAGCGATCGAGCGGCTGGGCGCGGACGCGCTGAACAACGGCTACCAGGCCTACACTTCGATCGACTCCAGATTGCAGGAGGCGGCCAACACTGCGGTCCGCGACCAGCTGATCAGCTTTGACCGTCGCCACGGCTACCGTGGTCCGGAAACGCGGGTCGAAGCCGATCTGGCTGCGGACCCGGAGCGCGCGCGGCAAACCCTGACGACGATCAATGTTGTGGCTGGCTTGATCCCGGCGCTTGTTACCGAGTCTGATGCCACGTCAGCGACCGCCATACTCAGCGACGGCCAGAACATCGATCTCGACCTGGCCGCGGTGGCCTGGGCGCGACCGCGGGTTGGCCAGAGTGGCGTTGGCCCCAAACCCACCAAGGTCGACCAGGTGCTCAAGCCCGGCGACGTGATCCGCGTCGTTCGCACCAGCGAGGGCGCCTGGCAACTCAGTCAGATCCCAGTGGCGCAGGCTGCGATCACCGCACTCGACCCCGAGGACGGTGCCATTCGTGCGCTCGTCGGCGGATTCAACTTCTCGCTATCCAAGTTCAATCGGGCGACCCAGAGCAGTCGCCAGCCGGGCTCCAGCTTCAAGCCGTTCGTGTACTCCGCGGCCTTCGAACGAGGCTTCACGCCAGCGTCCATCGTCAACGACGCGCCACTTTCGTTCCCCGATCCGAGCGCGCCGGGTGGCGTCTGGAAGCCGCAGAACGACAACGAGGATTTCAACGGTCCCATGCGCCTTCGCGAGGCGATGGTCAGCTCGCGCAACCTGATCTCGGTGCGATTGCTGGATGCCATTGGCGTACGCTTCGCACGCGAGTACATCCAGCGTTTCGGATTCGCCGAGGGTTCCTTGCCGCCGAATCTTTCGCTGGCGCTGGGTAGCAGCTCGGTCTCGCCTCTGACCTTGGCGCGCGGCTATGCGGTCTTCGCCAATGGCGGGTACCAGGTCACGCCTTACGTGGTCGCACGCATCGATGACGATCAGGGCAAGCCGCTCTTTCTGCACCAGCCGCTACGCGCCTGTCGACGCTGCCCGGAACGGCTGTCAGCAGAGACGCGCCCCGGCGATTCATCGGCTCAGGACCTGTCCGCCCTGCTGGGCGATGCTGCTGCAAGCGCGGTACCTGCAGCGAGTTCGTCCACCGCCATCGCGCCCGCTTTGGCCAACGCCGCAATCCTGGCGCCGCGGAAGGTCGACGAACGCAATGCCTTTCTGATCACCAGCCTGCTCCGCGACGTCGTACAGCGCGGCACTGGCCGTACTGCGATGACCCTGGAACGCCATGACCTCGCCGGCAAGACCGGCACCACAAACGATTATCGCGACGCCTGGTTCTCCGGGTTCAACGATCACATTGTGACCACAGTGTGGATGGGACATGATGACTTCACCCCGCTCGGTCCGGGCGAATTCGCCTGGCGCACGGCGCTGCCGATCTGGATCGATTTCATGAGGGTGGCGCTGGAGAATACCGAGGAGACTCCGCTGGAAGTCCCGCCCGGCATCAGCAAGGCGCGGATCAGCGCAGCGGGCCAGTTGCTGGCCGGTGCCGAGGAAGGCGGCTTACTCGAATACTTCAAGAGCGAAGACCTGCTCAAGTTGTCCGCCAGCGAGCAGGAACAGCGCGCCGACCAGAATGCAGAGCAACAGGCCTTTGACCTCTTCTGATCGACATCGATCGGCAAGTTCGGCGCGCCGGCAAAACGGATTGCGCCAGCAATTGGCCGCCGAAGCGGCACGTATCATCAGCGAGCAGGGCGTGCGCGATTTTGGCCTGGCCAAACGCAAGGCCGCCGATCGACTGGGCATCCAGGACGACTTCGCCCTGCCCTCCAATCGTGAAATTGACGCCGCGCTGCGCCAGTACCAGGCATTGTTCCAGAGTCTTGAGCAACCACGCTGGCTGCGCGCCCGCCGCCTGGCCGCTGTCGAGGCCATGCGGTTCTTCTCGGCGTTCGAGCCCAGACTTGTCGGCGCCGTCCTCGATGGCTCAGCCGATCAGCACTCGGCGGTCTGCCTGCACCTGTTCTGCCGACATCGCAGCGACGTCGAGAATTGGCTCCTGGATCGGCGCATTCCGTTTGATCTTGACGAGCGCAGAATCCGCCTCGACGCCGAGCGCGAAGCCAGTGTACCCGTGCTAAAAATGTTCGCCGACGAGATCGCCTTCGACCTGAGCCTGTTCGACCTCGACGGCATGCGGCAAGCACCGCTTGATCGGATCAGTGAGCGGCCAATGAAACGCGCGCCGCTCGAACAGGTCGAGGCCTTGCTGGCACTGGCTTCGTAGCGCCCGACCTGATCCACAACGCGCGCCCAGCGCAAGAATGGAGCGCGCGCAATGGCCGATCAGCGACCGCCAATCGCCTTGTAATCGCGACTGGGTGCACCGGTATAGATCTGCCGCGGCCGGCCGATCTTCGCATCCGGCGTGGTGTTCTGTTCCAGCCAGTGCGCGACCCAGCCCGAAGTCCGGGCGATCGCGAACATCACCGTAAACATCTCGGTCGGAATCTTCAGTGCCTTGTAGATCAGGCCCGAATAGAAATCCACGTTCGGGTACAACTTGCGCTCGATGAAGTAAGGATCTTTCAATGCCGCTTCCTCAAGCTTCATCGCCACATCCAGCAGTGGATCCTGCACGCCCAGGGCATTGAGCACCTTGTGGCACATCTCGCGGATGATCGTCGCGCGCGGATCGAAGTTCTTGTAGACGCGATGTCCAAAGCCCATCAAACGGAACCCGGAATTCTTGTCCTTGGCACGCTCGATCGCCTTGCCGACCTGGTCTGGCGTACCGATTTCGGCGAGCATCTTCAGCACGGCTTCATTGGCGCCACCGTGTGCCGGTCCCCACAGGGCCGCAATACCGGCAGCGACGCAGGCGTAGGGATTGGCGCCTGTTGAGCCAACCATGCGCACAGTCGATGTCGAGGCATTCTGTTCGTGATCGGCATGCAGGATGAACAGCAGATCCAGTGCCTTCGCCGCGACGTCTGGCAGATCCAGCGGCTCGGATGGCACCTCGAACATCATGTGCAGGAAGCGCGTGCAGTATTCGAGGTTGTTGCGCGGATAGCGGATCGGCCAACCAATCGTGTAGCGATAACAGGCTGCCGCGATGGTCGGGATCTTGGCAATCAGCCGGATCGCCGCCAATTTGCGTTGCGCCGGGTCTTCGATATCGAGCGTGTCGTGATAGAACGCCGCCAGCGAGCCGATCGTGCCGCACAGCATCGCCATCGGATGCGCGTCGTAATGAAATCCGTGCAGGAAGGTCTTCAGTGACTCGTGCATCATCGAGTGATGGGTGACCTCGTGCTCGAAGCTGCGAAACTCGGCTGCATTCGGCAGTTCGCCGTTCATCAGCAGATACGAGGTTTCCAGAAAGCTCGAATGCTTGGCCAGTTGCTCGATCGGGTAGCCGCGATACAGCAGGATGCCTTCGTCACCGTCGATATAGGTGATGGCGCTGCGGCAGCTGGCGGTCGACATGAATCCGGGGTCGTAGGTGAACATCCCGGTTTCTTTGTGCAGCTTGCCGATATCAATGGCCGAGGGGCCGACCGAGCCCGAAACCACGGGCAAGGTGGTGGTCTTGTCGCTGTCGCTACTGGTCAGAATCACGTTCGAGGACACTGGCCTACTCCTGATTGGGGCATTCCGACCGGCTGGTTTGCCGCAGTCGCTTGCGTATGCCTGGGCGGCCCCACCAGCCCCTTGCCGGTGCGGTGCACTGCACAATTATCGCATGGGCCAGACGCCTCGGTTCATCCCGCCTGCCATCTAATTGCGGATGGCCGTCCTCGCCACTTTATTTCACAGCCAGCAGTCACGGCCAGAAACGACAAACGCCGCTCCCTTGCGGAAGCGGCGTCGGTCCTCGCCAGCAGCACCTCAAGGGTGCCGGGCGCGGGAATTACTTGCCGTAGCGCTTGCGGAACTTGTCGACACGACCACCGGCATCCATGATCTTGTGCTTGCCGGTGAAAAACGGGTGCGACTGGCTCGAGGTTTCCACCTTGATGACCGGGTATTCCTTGCCGTCCTCCCACTTGACCGTCTCTTTGCTGGTCATCGTGGAGCGGGTCAGGAACTTGAAATCGCAGGAAATGTCGTGGAACACCACGTCATGGTTCTTCGGATGAATATTGGTCTTCATGGCGAGGGTCCGGCCGATAAAAGGGCGGCATTTTAGCCATACCTTTACCGCGCTGGCAAGTCCGACCGTGCGCGTGAGCTGGTCCCGGGCACTCCGAGCGCCATCTGCAGCAGGCCCGCAAAGCGCCGCTGATCGAAGCGCAGCATGATCCGCGCCTGCGCCGGGGCGCCGCTGCGCTGCCACCAGTCGACCACCGTTGCACCGCGGGTCAGGGTGCCGTCCAGCTCGATCCCGAGCGGCCGCAGGGCCCATTCCTCGACCGCCTCGGGCGCCAGGGTGGCGGCCATGGCCAGCGCGTCGGCGGCAGCCCAGCGGTCCGATTCGCGGGTGCGTCGCATCCAGTCCCGAGTCTTGCGGGAGATGGCCTGATAGAAACGCGCCGCGCCGCTGTCCGATTCCATCCAGGGGTCGGAATCGGCGAACGGAATCGAGTGCGCCAGTGTTGCCTCCCAATCGATCAGGTCAAACACCGGCCAGCGTGACATCACGATATGGGCGGCTTCGGGATCGAACCCGGTGTTGAATTCGACCGGAATGCGCGCGACATTGCCGCGACCACTGACCGCCCCGCCCATGATCACCAGACGCTTTACCCGCTCGGGCAGGCTCGGGTCCAGACTTAGCGCCAGCGCTAGATTGGTCAGCGGACCCAGCATGACGAACACGATCTCGCCAGCGTACTCGTGGCTGAGCCGGATCATCGCCAGCGCCGCGTGCTCGGCTTTTGCGGCGCGGGTTGGCGCCAGATAGCCGATGTCGCCGAAGCCATCCTGGCCATGGACGAAGGCCGCGTCGTCGGCGGGACGTACCAATGGAAGCGCCGCACCGGCGTATACCGGTGTTTCCGCGCCGATGACTTCGAGCAGCTTGAGCGCATTGCGGGTGGTGTGCGGCAGACCCACATTGCCGGCTGCAATGGTCAGCGCGAGTACCTTCACATCGGGCTGGGCATGCGCCATCAGGATGGCGAGCGCATCATCGACACCGGGATCGGTGTCGATCAGCAGCGGCACTATTGAACTCATGGCGGCGCATCCTTTTGGATTGCCAACAATAGCCGCTGCGGCAACGATGCGCCAAGCGCCTGCCGACGGCCAACCGCGCAATCATGCATCGGCGAAACGCACGCCGGCACCGATCCAGCGCGCGATCAGCACATCCGATGCGGCCGGCGCATGCTCGAGCAACCACTCGGCGGCGTCGCGCACAGCCGGCAATTCGTGACCATGACGACCGAGATCGGCGACACGGAAGCCGATCAGCCCGGTCTGCCGGGTTCCCAGCATTTCACCGGGTCCACGCAGTTCCAGGTCTTTTTCGGCAATCTTGAAACCATCATTGGTTTCACGCATCACCCGGATCCGTTCGCGGGCAAGCTCCGACATCGACTGGTAGAGCAGCACGCAACTCGACTGCGCGCTGCCGCGACCCACCCGGCCGCGCAATTGATGCAACTGCGCCAGGCCCATGCGTTCGGCATTCTCGATCACCATCAGGCTGGCATTGGGCACATCGACGCCAACTTCGATCACGGTCGTCGCGACCAGCAGATCGAGCGCTCCATTCTTGAACTCATCCATCACCTTCTGCTTGTCCTTCGCACGCAGACGGCCGTGAATCAGGCCAACCCGGATGCCGGCGAGCACGGAACGCAGATGATCGTAGGTCGCCTCGGCAGCCTGGGCTTCGAGCTGATCCGACTCCTCGATCAGTGGACAGACCCAGTAGGCCTGGCGACCCTCCGCGCAGGCGATGCGTATCCGTTCGACGACCTCATCCCGACGCGCGGCACGCATGGCGACCGTCTGCACCGGCTGACGGCCGGGTGGCAACTCGTCGATCAGGGAAGTGTCGAGATCCGCATACGCCGCCATCGCCAACGTGCGCGGAATCGGCGTGGCGGTCATCACCAACTGATGCGGAATGAGCTCGCCATCGATGCCCTTCTCGCGCAGCGCCAGCCGCTGGTGGACGCCAAAGCGATGCTGCTCGTCGATCACCGCCAGGCTGAGTCGACGAAAATTGACGCCCTCCTGCATCAGCGCATGGGTACCCACGATCACGTCGGCATCGCCAGCAATCTCCTGGAGCGCGGCATTGCGCGCCTTGCCCTGCACCTTGCCGGCGAGCCAGACGACGCGTACCCCGAGCGGCGCCAGCCATTGCGTGAATATCCGCAGGTGTTGTTCGGCGAGAATTTCGGTCGGCGCCATCACCGCCGCCTGGCAACCGGCATCCACGGCAGCGAGCGCGGCCAGCACAGCAACGATGGTCTTGCCCGAGCCGACATCACCCTGGACCAGGCGTAGCATTGGCACGCCGCTGGCGAGATCGACGTCGATCTCACGCAGGACACGCGCCTGCGCCGAGGTCAGCGCGAACGGCAATGACTGCAAAAGCCGCTCACGGCGCGCGCTCGATCCTGCCAGCACGGCTGCCGGCTGCACACGCAAGGCGCGCCGCACCCGTCGCATGCTGAGTTGGTGGGCGAGCAGTTCATCGACCGCCAAGCGGCGCTGCGCAGGGTGCGTGCCGGCGACCAGGGCCGCCACATCGTCATCGGCGGAGGGCGCGTGCACCTTCCACAATGCCGAGCGCAAATCGCCCAGTTGCAAGCGCTTGCGCAGGGCCTCGGGCAGGACATCGAACGCCTCACTGGGCGGCATCAGTCGAAGCGCGTCGCGGACCAGGCGCAGCAGCGATTTCTGGCCCAGACCCTCGGTCAACGGATATACAGGCGTCAGCGCTGCATCGAGGGGAGCGTCAAACGCCAGTCGCTTGTACTCGGGATGGATAATTTCCAGTCCCTGGGCGCCGTGGCGTACTTCGCCGAAGACGCGGAAGCGCGCGCCCGGTTCGAAGGCATCCACCTGCTGCGAGCGAAAATGGAAGAAGCGCAGCGTCAGCGTGGCGCCGGACTCGTCGTCGATGGCGACGCGCAGCAATGGCCGAAACCTGAAGCTGCGCTCGACTCCGCTGACGACACCTTCGACCAACGCATCCCTGCCCGGCTCCAGGTCACGGATACGGGTAAGCCGGGTGCGATCTTCGTAACGCAGCGGGAGATGAAACCAGAGATCCTGCAGCAGGCGGATACCCAATCGGCCGAGTGCCTCGGCATTGGCCGGACCCACGCCACGCAGTACAGCGACCGACTGCATGCCGGCATCTGCGCCGGCGGCCTCAGCTGTCACTGTCGAATCGGCCGGCGTCACGGGTGATCTGCTCATGGACACGGCTCATGGCCCAGCGGCGATCCTGCGCGGCCGATGGCAATCACCGGATGACGGCGAACCAGCCGGCATGAAAACCGGCCCTGCCGCGCCAACGCGCTCCGCCCGCCCGATCCGACTCGCCCCAGGACGTGTCGATCCGACCAAAACGCAATGCTGCAATCAGCAGGGATCGGGCTCAGTCGAGCACCATCACCGCATCCATCTCGACCACGGCCGCGCGCGGCAGAGCCGCCACACCGACGGCTGCGCGGGCGGGATAGGGTTCCTGAAAATATTCCGCCATGATCCGATTGACCTCGGAAAATTGCCCGAGGTCCAGCAGAAAGACATTCAACTTGGCGATATCACGCAGATCGCCGCCGGCGGCCTGGCAAACCGCGCGCAGATTGTCGAACACGCGACGCACCTGCAGTTCGAATGCACCTTCGACAAGCTTTCCGGTGACTGGATCAAGCGGGATCTGGCCCGACAGGTAAACCGTATTGCCGCAACGGATAGCCTGCGAATAAGGGCCGATGGCGGCCGGCGCCAAGGTGGTATGAATGACTGATCGCGACATGGCAGCGTCCATTGCAGAGTGGCTGAGCCACGATTGTCCTGCCTGCGGTCGTCCGCGACAAGCACCCCTCAGCCGATGAAGCGATTGACCCCGTGGACCACGGGCGCGCGGCGCACGCGACGCACAACATCGGCCAGATGCTTGCGGTTCTTGACCTCGATCACGAACAGCATGGCCGCGGTATTGATATCGCGCTCCTGGTATTCGACGGTATCGATATTGGAATCGCGCTCGGCGATGGCCGCCGCCACCGTCGCCAGTACACCTGGCTTGTTGTCGACCACGACCTTCAATGCGACCTTGAAGTCGCCCTTGATATGCCGATCCCAGGCGATCTGGATGCAGCGCTCCGGCGATTTGCGCAGTTCGGGCACGTTCGGGCATTCCTGCTGGTGCACGACGATGCCCTTGCCCGCCGACAGAAAACCGAAGATGTCGTCTCCGGGCACCGGATGACAGCAGTTGGCAAAGGTGATCACACCGCGCTCGGCGCCCGAGATCAGGATTTTTTCCTGGGGTCGGCGTGCTGCCTCGGACTCCGGAAGCGACTGATTGTGCAGCAGCGCACGCGCGACCTGCTCGGGCATGCGATTGCCGAGTGCGATTTCGGCCAGCAGTTCTTCCAGTCTGCGCAGACGCTGCTCGGTCAGGAATGCATCGAGTGCGCCGGCGGGCAAGTTGTCGAGCGAAGCGCCCATCGATTCGAGCGCGCGATCCAGCAGGCGGTGCCCGATTTCGACGGCATCTTCGTGCTGCATGTGTTTGAGAGAATGCCGGATCGCGGTGCGCGCCCGACTGGACACCACGAAATCAAGCCAGCCGATCTGTGGCTGCGCACTCGCCGCGGTGATGATCTCCACGGTCTGCCCACTGACCAGCCGTGTCCGCAGCGGCACGAGCTTGCGATCAACGCGCGCGGCAACCGCGTGGTCACCAACATGGGTATGCACGGCATAGGCGAAATCGAGTGCGGTCGCATTGCGTGGCAGCGAGAGGATGTCACCCTTGGGCGAGAACAGATAAACCTCGTCCGGGAACAGATCGACTTTGACGCTTTCGACAAACTCCAGCGGCGAGCCGGTGTTGCCACCAGCATCGACCAGACCACTGACCCAGGCGCGCGCGCGCGATTGCGCGGCATTGCCCGAGGTCGCATCCGATTTATAGGCCCAGTGCGCCGCGATACCGCGCTCGGCGAGCAGGTCCATGTCCTCGGTGCGGATCTGCACCTCGATCGGCGTGCTTGATGGGCCGAACAGCACCGTATGCAGGCTTTGATAGCCATTGTTCTTGGGGATCGCGATGTAGTCGCGGAAACGCCCATCGTGCGGCTTGTAGAGACTATGGACCAGACCTAGCGCCATGTAGCACTGCATGGTCTCCTTGACCACGACGCGCACACCGAACACATCCATCACCTGGGCCAGAGTCTTGCGCTCGCTGCGCATCTTGCCGTAGATGCTGTAGGGCGACTTGATCCGGCTGACGATGCGGCAGCTTATCGATTCCTGTTCCAGCTTGGTGATGATCTGCTGGTGCAGGCGATTGACGCTTTCCTGGCGGCTGCCGTAATTGGCGGCCACCCGCTGCGCCAGCACGCGATGGCGCAGCGGATGCAAGGCAGCGAAGCCGAGATCCTGCAATTCGGCCTTGATTCGGTTCATGCCGAGGCGCTGCGCGATCGGCGCGTAGATGTCGAGTGTTTCCAAAGCGATGCGACGCCGGGAATCCGCCGACATCGAGTCGATCGTGCGCATATTGTGCAGACGATCGGCCAACTTGATCAGGATTACGCGCAGGTCGCGCGACATCGCCATGACCATCTTGCGGAAACTTTCCGCATTGGCCTCCTGGCGCGTCTGAAACTGGACTTTGTCGAGTTTGGTGACACCGTCAACCAGGTCGGCCACGACCGGACTGAACATCGATTCCAGCTGGTCGCGGGTGACCTGGGTGTCTTCGAGCGTATCGTGCAGGATGGCCGCACAGATGCCTTCACCATCGAGACGCAACTCGGCGAGAATGCCGGCGACCGACAGCGGATGAGTGATGTAGGCCTCGCCGCTGCGGCGGATCTGGCCGTGATGGGCGAGATCGCCCAACTCGAAGGCACGGAACACCATCTGCCGTGCTTCCACCGGCAGATACTCGGCGAGCTTCAGATCAAGCGCATGCCACTCTGCCGGATATCCGGATGCGGGTAACGCGACAGAGGTCGCCACCGCTTCCATCGTCGGCCCCGGATCAGGCGATACCGGAGCTACAGGCGCAGAGGTGACAGGCGCGGCGCATCAGATTTCGTCGCCCTTGGACAGGTCGTCGTCGGCGACTTCCTGGGCGGCCCATTCCAGGGCCTCGCGCTCGGCGCGCTCGCGCTCCTGGCGATCGATTTGCGACAACAATTCCTGGGTGATCTGGCCGCTGCCGATCTCGCGCAGGGCGGTCACGGTGGGTTTGTCGTTCTCGGAATCGACCAGGGAGGGCGCACCCTTGGAGAGCTGACGCGCGCGCTTGGTCGCCATCAACACCAGTTCAAATCGGTTCTCGACCACCTTGAGGCAGTCTTCTACGGTAATGCGCGCCATGGGAGTTCCTGAATCTTGTGGAAAATCAGCAGATTAGCTGGTCGTGCAGGATAACAGACATCCCCGCCCGTAAGCAATTTCCTTATACATCAAACACTTGCGGCGGCACTCCGGTGCTAGCTGAGTGCCGTGCCGGTGTTCAGGCCAGCAAGCGATCGACCAGAGACCGGAGTTTTTCGGTCTGCACGCGCTGTCGCAGGCGCGAGGCATGCACGATCATGGTCAGGTCATCGAGCGCGCGATCAAAATTTTCGTTGACCAGGATGTAATCGAATTCATGGGCATGGCTGATTTCGGCGCGCGAGCCGGAAAGCCGGCGCTGGATCACTTCTTCGGAGTCCTGGGCGCGACTGCGCAGTCGGCGCTCGAGTTCTTCGCGCGAAGGCGGCAGGATGAACACGCTGATCGCGTCGGGCATCAGATGCCGGACAAGACGGGCGCCCTGATAATCAATCTCGAGCAGCACATCCATGCCGCGCGCCAACTCCTGCTCCACCGCTGAGCGCGCCGTGCCCTTGAGATCTCCGTGGACGATCGCGTACTCGAAAAATTCGCCGCGCTCGACCATCTCCATGAAAACCGCGCTGCTGACGAAGTGATAGTGCACACCATCCTGCTCGCCGGGACGCGGACCGCGCGAAGTGTAGGAGACCGAGAGACGAATGCCACTCTCGCGCTTCAGCAAAGCGTTGACCAGGGTCGACTTTCCCGCACCCGAGGGCGCTGCGACGATATACAGACTGCCCGACACGGTGCCCCTCCTACTCGATGTTCTGGACCTGCTCACGCAGCTGTTCGATCAGGACCTTCAGCTCGACCGCGGCCTGGGTTGTACGGGTATCAACCGATTTCGATCCCAGGGTGTTGGACTCGCGATTGAATTCCTGCATCAGGAAATCCAGCCGGCGACCTACCGCTTCGGACGACTTCAGGCGCCCGCGCGCCTCGGTGATGTGTGATCCGAGGCGTTCGATCTCCTCGTCGACATCGAGTTTCTGCAGATAGAGCAGCAATTCCTGCTCCAGCCGACCCGGATCGAGTGGCTGCTTGAGGTCGACAAGTTTCGCCTCGAGCCGCGCGCGCAGCGCCTGGCGGATGTCGGGCAACCATGCCCGCACCTGCACCACGACAGCGGCAATGGCGTCGAGTCGATCAAGCATGACCGTGCGCAGGCGCTCGCCTTCGCGACTTCGCGTCTGGATGAAGTCCTCCATCGCGACATCGAACAGCGCCAGCGCAGATTCGAACAGGCTCGCCTGGTCCAGATCCGACTCGATCACCAGCCCTGGATAGGCCAGTACTTCGAAACGACTCGATGGCGTCGCCGTCGGCAGAGCCACAGCCACTTCCTGTTCCAGCTGGCGCAGCGACTCCAGCAGGCCGGCATCAAGCATCAACTTGCCCGACACCGGTGTACCGCGATAGCGCAGATTCACATCGAGCTTGCCGCGCGACACCCGTTTTTCAATCAGTTCGCGCAACTTGCCTTCGAGGGCGCGGAACTCCTCGGGCATGCGAAAACTGAGTTCCAGATAGCGATGGTTGACCGAACGCAGCTCCCACACCAGCCGGCCGCGCGGCGTCTGACCTTCTGCACTGGCATAGGCGGTCATGCTGCGGATCATCGGGGGTATCCTTCGCGGGAGGGTCGGCAATGGTACGCTCTCGCGCCCCGCTTTCCCAAGATTTCCATGAACTCGACTCTACGACCCAGCGGCCGACAGGCCGATCAGCTGCGCGCGGTGCGCATCGAACGTCACTTCACCCGCCATGCCGAGGGATCGGTCCTGGTCAGCTTCGGCGATACCCGCGTACTTTGTACTGCAAGCGTCGAAGAAAAGGTGCCCGGGTTTCTCCGTGGCAAGGGCGAGGGCTGGGTCACCGCCGAATACGGCATGCTGCCGCGCGCCACCCACACGCGTTCACAGCGTGAGGCTGCATCCGGCAAGCAGGGCGGTCGCACCCTGGAGATCCAGCGTCTGATCGGCCGCGCCCTGCGTGCCGTGGTCGACCGCGCCGCACTGGGCGAGCGCAGCATCACGCTGGACTGCGATGTCCTGCAGGCCGATGGCGGTACGCGCACCGCGGCGATTACCGGCGCCTATGTCGCTCTGGTCGATGCCGTGCGTGCCTTGCAGAAGCGCGGCGCGATCAAGCGCGATCCGATCCACGGCCAGGTCGCCGCGGTCTCGGTCGGCATATGGCAGAACCTGCCCGTGCTCGACCTCGACTATGCCGAGGACTCGGCCTGCGAAACCGACATGAATGTGGTGATGAACGATGGCATGGGCTTCATCGAATTGCAGGGCACCGCCGAGGGCCATGCCTTCCGTCGCGGCGAACTCGATGCCATGCTGGGTCTGGCCGAATTGGGCGTGAAGCAGTTGCTGAGCCTGCAGCTGGAAGCGCTCAACAGCTGATCGAGGTAACCGGGAGACTCTGATGAATCGCTGTGTGGTTGCCAGCTCCAACCGCGGCAAACTCGCAGAAATCGCCAGCGTGCTGAGCGCGATCGACATCGAGTGGATTGCGCAATCCGATCTGGGCATTGTCGACGCGGAAGAGACCGGCGCGACTTTCGTGGAGAATGCGCTGATCAAGGCGCGGCACGCCTGTCTCGTTTCGGGCCTGCCGGCATTGGCGGACGACTCCGGCTTGCTGGTCGATGCCCTCGATGGCGCGCCCGGGCTGATCAGCGCGCATTATGCCGGTGTCCACGGTGACAGCCAGGGCAATATCGATCGCTTGCTGAGCGAGCTTGTCGACGTACCCGAATCCGCGCGCGGCGCCTGCTTTTATTCGGTGATCGTTCTGCTCCGACACTCCGAGGATCCACAGCCCTTGATCGCACAGGGGCGCTGGCGCGGACGCATCCTGCAGGAGCGACGCGGCGACGGCGGCTTCGGCTACGACCCGATATTTTTCGATCCCGCACTCGGCCTCGGCGCTGCCGAACTCGACGGCACGACCAAGAATCGTATCAGCCATCGTGGTCAGGCCCTGGCTCAGCTGTTGACGATGCTGCACAGCGCGCAGTCGATCTCCGCGCGCAGCGCCAGCTCAGCGACTGCCGCACTGTCACGGCAGGAAAGTTGATCAGGACTGCGCCATGCCCCTGATCCAAGCACCACCGACATCGCTGTACGTGCACATTCCCTGGTGCGTGAAAAAGTGCCCGTACTGCGACTTCAACTCGCACGAGCAACGCGGCGATCTGGAGGAAAGCCGGTACGTCAGCGCCCTGCTCGCTGATCTCGATGCCGACCTCGCCGACTTCCCCTGGCTCGCCGATCGGCTGATCGAGAGCGTGTTCTTCGGTGGCGGTACGCCCAGCCTGTTTGCACCGGCGGCCATCGAGCGGATTCTCGACGGCGCGCGGCAACGGCTGAAATTCGCGGCGGACTGCGAGGTCACTCTGGAGACCAATCCGGGAACCGTTGAGCACGGTCGCTTCGATGGCTATCTGTGTGCCGGTGTCAACCGGATCAGCTTCGGCGTGCAGAGTTTCAATGATGGCGCGTTGAAACGGCTCGGCCGCATCCACAACGCTGAAGAGGCGATGCGTGCCATCAAGGAGGCCCAGGATGCCGGCATCGGCGAGATCAATCTCGATCTGATGTACGCCCTGCCCGGGCAGAATCTGGAACAGGTGCTGTTTGACGTCGAGCGCGCCGTGCAGCTGCAGCCTACGCATGTATCGCATTATCAGTTGACGCTGGAGCCCAATACGGTTTTTGCGGCACGTCCACCACGGCAGCTGCCCGATGAGGATCTCGCCTGGGACATGCAGGAGCGCGCCCAGGAACAATTGGCCGCGGCCGGCTACATCCAGTACGAGGTTTCGGCGTACGCGCGCGCCGGCCATCAGTGCCGGCACAATCTCAACTACTGGCGCTTTGGCGATTACCTCGGAATCGGCGCCGGTGCGCACGGCAAAATCACCGATAGCGCCGGCCAACGCATCCTAAGGCCGTGGAAACTCAAGCAGCCGCGCGCCTATCTGAACCACGCCGCGGGCGCGGAACGATTGGGTGGCTGTGACCAGATCGCGGCGGCCGCCCTGCCATTCGAATTCATGCTCAATGCGCTACGGCTCAATGAGGGCGTGCCGGGCGAGCTCTTGCAGATGCGGACTGGAATCGAACCCGATGCAGTTGCCGCATCCATCAAGCGCGCCATCGACGCTGGCTGGCTCGAATCCGACAGCGCGACGCGGCTGCGTCCGACGGCACTCGGCGCGCGCTTTCTCAATGACCTGATCGAACTCTTCCTGCCCTGAATCGCTACACCTCATTCAGCTGCCAGTTGCAGGCCCAATGCCAGCTGAATGTGCCAATTCGTCAATCCGTGCATTGCGTAAAATTAACTGACCCGCCCTTACAGTCTTCTGCATGCGTTTATGGAGATTACTGCTGATGCGTGTTGCTGCCCTGTTCTTGCTGGTGCTGTTTGCTGCGGATGCTTGTGCCTATCAACTGCAGATTGATGGTCGCATGTACGGCATCTCATTCGAGGCGTCGGCGCATGATTTTGTTCCCGGCAACGGGCCGTTCAATCTGGTTGACGCCAATCTGGTCAATTGCCAACGCCTGGGGGATGGCACCAGCCCTTCGCTGACCGGGGCTACCCGCATCCGCTACGGCAGCGCGGGTCAGGAAATCAGCACTGACGCTGATATCACCATCGAACTGGTGCCGTTCCGCTATGTGATCACCACGGTCGATGGCGACATTGTCTGTGCCCCGTACTTGCCCAATGCCTTGTTTTCTTCGGGCTTCGAATAATCCACCCCGCGCCGACCCCGAGTGTAGACGGCGCCTCCTGACCGCTCTGCTACACTGCCCGGATCAGGTGCCCGCGCAGCGGGTGAAACGGGAAGCTGGTGAAAATCCAGCGCTGCCCCCGCAACGGTAAGACCCGCAATCTTCCTCGTACACCACTGCCCCAGGGCGGGAAGGTGAGGGAGCGACGGCAACGGCGTTTACGCCCGCGCTGTCAGGTTCGAGCCCGGAGACCGGCCTGATGAAACCTTGAGGCATCGCGGTGGGCGATGGTGGGGTCGCCCTGCTGCGCGTTCCGTGCCGCCTTGCGTCTTCATCGCACACCCGAAGTTTCTTCTATCAGCGGGTGAGCTTTGGAGCACAGCATGAAAACGATACGAAAAACCGTTCTGGGTACTTTGATCGCGGCAGCACTGCCACTTTCGGCCAGCGAAACACCGGCCGCCGAACAGATCCTGGTCACTGCGCGCCGCAGCGCCGAGACTGTGGACGATACGCTGGCGACGGTCAGCGTGATCACCCGTGAGGACATCGAGCGCAGCCAGGCCCCCGACCTGCTCGAACTTCTCAAATTGCAACCCGGGATCGATCAGGCCCGGACCGGCGGCAGCGGGCAAAGCACGGCGCTGTTCCTGCGCGGCACCAACTCGAACCATACCCTTGTCCTCATTGATGGCGTACGTGTCTCACCGCTGTTGTCGGGCGCGTATGACTATGCGCATCTGCCGATCGCGCAGATCGAACGCATCGAGATCGTGCGCGGCCCGCAGGCTGCCTACTGGGGTTCCGAAGCGATTGGCGGTGTCATTCAGATCTTCACCCGCCAGCCCGAGCATTGGGCGATCCGCGCCGGCGCCGGCAGTCACGGCACGATCAGCAGCCATGCCAGCGCCGCCTGGCGCGGTGAGCGCGGGATGATCGGCGTGACACTCGGCCGCAACCGGACCGACGGGATCTCGGCGCAGAATGCGGCCGGATTCTCCTTCGATCCGGACCGCGATGCTTACAGCAACAAGCATGTCAGTCTGCGCGCGGAAACCGGACTCGGCAACCAGCAACTGGCGCTGACTGCGCTGGGCACGGCGGCCGAAGTCGAATTCGATGAAGGTCGCAGCGAGATCGATGATTCGGCCATCGGGCTGAGCCTGAGCGGAGCTATCACGCCCACCTGGTCACACCGGCTCGCGTTCGGCAGCATGTCGGATCGCCTTGAGACAGCGGCCTACTACAGCATCTTCGATTCGCGCAGGCGCACTCTGGACTGGCAGAACCAGATTGAACTTTCCGAGCAGTCCCTGCTGCATGCGGGATTCAATTCGAGTGAGGAGCACGGCCGCGACCTCTCGAGCTTCGACGGCAGCGCCAACATTGACGAGCGCCGCCACAACAACGCCGTGCACCTGGGCTACCGGCACGACTTCGGTCGCCACCAGGCCGAACTTGCGCTGCGCCATGACCGCAACAGCGAATTTGGCAGCGATACCAGCGCCCAGGCATCCTGGGGCTGGAATCTCACCGAGTCGGCGCGCCTGCTCGCCAACTATGGCGAAGGCTTCCGTGCGCCCAACCTCAACGAGCAGTTCTCGCCCGGATTTGGCGGCCTGTTTGCCGGCAATCCCGATCTCGATCCGGAACGTTCGCGCAGCTACGAGCTCGGCGTCGTGATCGAGCTGTCAGCGGCACAGCAGTTGCAGATCCAGGCCTTTTCCTCGCGCATCCGCGAGCTGATTTCCTTCAGCGGCGGCCAGACCTTCCGCGCCGAAAATATCGCCCGTGCGGAAATCCAGGGGCTCGAACTCAGCCATCGCCTCGAACTCGGCGCCTGGCAACTGCGCAATGCGCTGACCTGGCAGGATGCCAGGAACCAGGACACTGACAGCAAGCTGCTGCGCCGCCCCGACCGCAAATGGAGCAGCAGCGTCGATTATCGATTCGATACCGGCCTCGGGCTCGGCGCAGACCTGCTGCTGGTCTCCGAGCGCGCGGATTTCGGCGCCCGCCTGCCCGGCTATGGCCTGCTGAATCTGCGTGCAGTCTATGCCTTCAGCCCGCGCTGGCGAGTCGAAGCAAGAATCGACAACGCACTCGACAAGGTCTACGAACTGGCCCATGGCTACAACACCCCGGACCGCTCGGGGACGCTCGCGATCGTCGCCGGCGACTGAGCGCCGGCAGGACCAACAGGAGCCGCAGGGTAGCGGAACTGGGTGGTGATTTTGCAGGGCTGCTGCGTCACCACCCCTACCATAGCGGCCAGCATCCGGGTCGACGCTCCAGCCCGGCCAGATGTAAAGAAAAGGGGACGGGCGGAGCCGGTCTTGCCCCCATGGGAATGATGCGGGCTAGAATCGGCGGAATTGTTCAGGGGAAGTCATGGAAGTTCTGGGATCCGGCCCGCCTTACCGTGCTGCTGCCAAGGAGGCGCCGCCATCCTTGAAGGATCGCGCCTTCGCGCCGCGGCCACGTGCCGTCCTCGAAGGCGTCTTCGCCTATCTGGCTGGCGAGTTCGAGCGCTCGCTCCGGCATACCCTGAACGAGTACGAGCAGGCGCTGTTCCGGATGGCCGAGCAGTCGCGCAGCAATGAGGAGCAGCAGCGCTGTTTCGAGTCGCTGCGCGAGATCCGTCGAACCCGCTCCGACGTGGCACCGCAGTTCCTGGTATTTCTCGAAGCCGCAATGGCAACCTGCGCCGAAGTGCGCGCGGCGCCGGAGTTCAGCAAGGCGCGCAGCCAGAAGCGCGAATCGCTGACCCTGGTCAATACCAACGAGTTCGAAGAGTCCCTGGTCCTGCTTGAAGCGGCCAGCCGCTGCGAGATCAAGCTGAGCCAGAAGCTCTTTGCACTTGGCCAGAGATTCGGCGTCCTCGTCGCAGCGCCGGCGTTCGAGCCGGAAGAGTTGCCGATCGGCCCCCAGCATCTCTGCGAATCCCTGCGCCTGTCGATCGATGGATTCGAGCTGCCGGTCGAGCATCGGCACCTGCTGTTCAAGGTGTTCGATCGCCATGTCATGCACGAGATCGAAGGCGTCTACGACGGCGTAAACAATTATCTGATCGAGAATCGCATCCTGCCCAACCTGGTGATGAGCGCACTTCGCCTCCGTCGCGGTGAGCTACCAACGGCCACTACAGCGGGCGCCGCCCAGCGCGCGGCGGGCGAGGAAGCCAAGCCAGCAGTCAGCGCGGAATCCCCGGCCGAACCAGCGCGGCCGCAGGGGACGCATGCTGCGCCGCCGAGCTCGGGCGCACAGCGCGGTCCTTCATTCGCGGCTCCGACAATGCACGGCGCGCCACGCGCACCGGGATCTGAGGCCAGATCCCCGTCGGCCATGGATGGTCAGCCCGATGGCCACGCCGCCGCCAATGAGGCGCCGACGGCCAGCCCGCTGCGGCCCAGCGCGGGCGCGCAGCGCGGGGCAACGCCAGGGGGCCACGACAATGCGATGACCTCGGCCCCGGCCCAGTCATTCGGCATCAGCAGCGCCGGCTCGGGTGGCGCCCACGACGAAGAGTTCCTGGTCGGTGGCTTCGGACGGCCGATGACCGGCTGGCCGGGCGTGCCACAGGCCGGCGCGCAGCCTGCCGAGACTGCGGCCAATGATATGCAGGACCGGCAGATGTTCAGCACGCTCAGAGAGCTGCTGGCGGGTCGCCGTACCACTCTGGGTATGACCGCCGCGACGCCGGCGGGCGATGCCCATGTCGTGCAGAGTGACGAAATCCAGTCGGTACTCGGCATGCTGCAGACCCAGCCGGGCGCAACCCTGGCCGCGGGCGGCAAATTGATTCCGCGCACGGCAACGCACATCAAGCAGGACATGCTGAACCAGCTGCGTCAGATCACGCCGCAGGGCAAGCTGCCGCGACTGCCGGAAGAAGATGCCGACACGATCGATCTGGTCGGCATGCTGTTTGACAACCTCGCCAAGGAGGGCGGCACCCAGGCTCCGGTACAGCAGCTGATGAGCAAGCTGCAGGTGCCGGTGATGCGTGTGGCCCTGCGCGACAAGAGCTTCTTTTCACGGCGATCGCATCCGGCCCGACAGTTGCTCAATGCACTGGCCGAGGGCAGCTTCTACTACATGGGCGAGGAAGAGCAGGACCGTGGCCTGGTCGAGAAAATGCAGGTCGTGGTCGACCGGGTCAGCAATGAATTCGACAATGACGTCGGCGTATTCGAAGACCTGCTCAGCGATTTCGCCCGTCATCTGCACACCCTGGTGCGCAAGTCGGAAGTCGCCGAGAAGCGCAATGTCGAAGCCGTCAAGGGGCGCGAGAAACTCGAGTTGGCGCGCCGAACCGCAGCGGCCGCCATCGCCGAGAAGCTCAAGGGCCACAAGCCACGCGCATTGATCCGCACCCTGCTTGAACAGGCCTGGGCGGACGTGCTGGCACTGACGATCCTGCGCTCGGGTGAGCACTCCGAGGCCTATCAGCGCCGCCTCGCCATCGTGGACCGATTGCTGCAGTCGGATCTCGGCCGCCAGGTCGAGGGCAACCTGCCGCGTCCGCCCGAGGCACCGCAACTGCGCGGAGAAGTGGAATCGGGCCTGTCCCAGGTCGGCTTCCATCTGGAAGACGTGCAATCGGTGATCGGCAAACTCTTCGACGATGAACAGGCGGCCCAGAACGATGACCCGGCCACCTTGACCGAGGTTGCGGCCAAACTCCGTGCCAAGGCCAGATTCGGCGAGGAGACCAGCGAGAGCAAGGATCGCCAGGTGCCGATGCGGGCCGAGCCGAGCGAACCGCTGCCATCGGAAGCCCACAAGATCGTCGAGCGTCTCAAGGGCATACCCTATGGCACCTGGTTCGAAATGCTGTCGACCGCCGGCGTCTGGCAGCCGCGCAAGCTGAGCTGGTTCAGTCCACTCAGCGGACGTTGCCTGTTCGTCAATCAACGCGGTGCCCGCGCCGAGGAAATGTCCCTGGAAAGCCTGGCACTGGAGATGCACGAAAAGCGCGCGCGCGTGCTCGAAGACAAGCGCGAGAGCATCATCGATCGTGCCTGGGGTGCCATCGTGCGCACACTCAAGCATATCTCCACCCCCGAGGCGGACACCGCTGCCGGAGTTGCAAAACCATGAGCGAGACCCGTCGCAACAAGCGTCGCAAGGTCGAAGATGCACTCCCGGTAGTCGACACCATGACCGGCCAACAAATCGGCCGCGTTGGGGATCTCTCCGTCGATGGCATGATGCTTATCGCTGAAAACCGGGTGCGCGACAACGCGCTCTATCAGTTGAGCTTCCATCTGCCCGATACCCGCGGCCTGCCGGTTCCCATCGAAATCGGTGTCCACGAGCAGTGGACGGCGCCGTCCTCGCTGCCGGGTCAGTACTGGACCGGATTTCGCATCGTCGACATCGCGCCGCGCGATCTCGATGTGATCGACGGCTGGCTCGAGCGCGAAGACCGCGACTGAAATCATTCGGCTTCGCGCAAGCGGCAACGGCGCTGAAGCTCGATACAATGGCGGCTTCTGCATGGGAGCGCGCTGATGAACGGTCAACTGGCGGATTTGTACCCGGATCACATCCAGACGGTAATGCGCCGCGCCGACGCTGCGCTTGCGGCCGGCGGCTTTGATCATCTGCTGATCGGGTCGGGGCGCGCGGGCTATCGGTTCCTCGATGACATGCCCAATCCGTATTTCGTCAGCCCGCAGTTCAAGGCCTGGCTGCCCCTGCAACGCCATCCGGATTGCTGGATCATCCACACGCCGGGTCAAACGCCGATCCTTGCCTACTACCAGCCCGACGACTACTGGCACGAGACGCCGGCAGCACCCGAGGGCTACTGGGTCGAACACTTTGATGTGCGCGTGATCAGTGAGCCGATTGAGGCAGTGAAGTCACTGCCGCAGTCCGGCCGCTGTGCCGTCATCGCCGAGCCTTCGGGCGCGCTCGAAGGGCTGATCCCGAACAATCCCGAGGCCGTGCTCAATGCACTGCACTATGCGCGCAGTGCCAAGACCGCATACGAACTGGCCAATATGCGCATGGCATCGCAGCGTGCGACGCGGGCGCATGTGGCGGCCGCCGCGGCGTTCCGCGCTGGCTCCTCGGAACTCGATATCCATCGCAGCTACTGCGCCGCGGCGGGACATATCGAGAACGAGCTTCCGTACAACAATATTGTGGCGCTCAATGAGCATGCGGCGATCCTGCACTACCAGTATCAGCGCAGCGAGAAGCCGGATGCACATCGCTCGTTCCTGATTGATGCCGGTGCCCAGGTCAATGGGTACGCTGCCGACATCACCCGGACCTATTGCAATGGCAATGCGGAATTCCAGTCGCTCATCGATGCGATGGAGGCCGATCAATTACAGCTCTGTGCCCAGGTTCGCGCCGGCAAGTCCTATCCGGAGATTCATCTGGACACTCACGCGCGCATCGCAAATATCTTGCGCGACCAGGACCTTGTGCGCATGGATCCAGCCTCGATGGTCGAAACCGGAGTCACCAGCACCTTCATGCCGCATGGTGTGGGCCATCCCATAGGGCTGCAGGTCCACGATGTGGCCGGGTTCATGGAAAACGCGGCCGGCGGTTTCATTCCGCGGCCGACCGGTCATCCCTACCTGCGGATGACGCGCACACTCGAACAGGATTTCGTGGTGACGATCGAGCCCGGCCTGTACTTCATCGATTCCTTGCTCGCCAAGCTGCGCAGCGGAGCCCACGCTGGCTCGGTAAATTGGGAAAAGGTGAATCGATTGCGCCCTTACGGCGGCATCCGCATCGAAGACAATGTGCGGGTGACCGCAGGCGATCCGGAAAATCTCACGCGCGACGCGTTCGCGATGCCTGATTGAGGCAGCGGGCGAGCGTGATGCGCTTCGCTGCGCTCAGCTCATCCTGCTTCAGCGTCTGGCGTAGGATGTGGTGAGCATCGCGAACCGCATCAATCGCAATGACAATCTTTCACCTCAAATGCCGTCGAGCGCCTGCGCCAGATCGGCAATCAGATCGTCGGCGTCTTCCAGACCGATCGACAATCGCAGCAGATTGTCCGCGGTGACCGGATGGGCACCCTCGACCGAGGCACGATGTTCGACCAGGGACTCGACACCACCCAATGATGTGGCATTGGTGAACAGGCGCAACCGCTCCGCGACCTTCAACGCGGCGTCACGTCCGCCCTTCATCTGCATAGACAGCATGCCACCGAAGGCACGCATCTGACGCGCGGCCAATTCATGATTTCTGTGCGTGGCCAGCCCGGGATAGTTCACCCGCTCGATCTCGCCACGACCGGCAAGGTATTCAGCGACACGCAGCGCATTGCTGGCGTGACGATCCATGCGTACTGACAGCGTACGCAGACCGCGCAAGGTCAGCCAGGCACTGAACGGTGGCAGCAACGCGCCGTGCAGATGGCGGAAATGCGCAACGCGCTCGAACAAGGCGCCGCGCTGGGCAAATACCAGGGCGCCGCCCATCACATCACTGTGCCCACCGAGATACTTGGTCGTCGAATGCATCACCACGTCGGCGCCCAGGCGCAGGGGGTTCTGCAATGCCGGCGATGCAAACGTATTGTCGACCGCGAGGATCGCCGAGTGCGCTTTGCACAATAGTGCGGTCCGTGCGATGTCCCCCACCGCCAGCAAGGGATTGGACGGTGTCTCCAGCCAGACCAGGCGGGTCAGCGGACCGATCGCGCGTTCGAAGGCGTCGAGGTCGGCGTGATCAACCTCGCGCACATTGAATCCAGCCGGCTGCAGATATTCGCGCGCCAGGGTACGTGTGCCCTGATAGACATCGCTGCCGATCAGCACCTCACCATGCCCTTCCAGCCCATGCATCAGGGCGGAGATCGCGGCCATTCCGGAGGCGAAGCAGAGCGACTCGATGCCGCCCTCGACACTGCTGAGCGCAAGCTCCAGCGCCAGCGCATTGGGATGCGCCTCGCGCTGATACTCCAGCCCCGCCGGCGCCCGCCTGCCGTCCGCGCCATGCACGAAGGTCGTCGACAGATGGATGCTATCGGCAACACCCGCCGTATGCGGCTGCGGCGCTGAGCCGGCATGCACCACCAGGGTGGAAAACTTCATCTGATCGTTCGACATGTGACCTCGGGCCGAGTTGAAACGGGCTGGCAAGACAGAATTTCAATGGTAATTCGACCGCGTGCAATGTGCGGCGATCAGAGCGTGGCGAATACTTCCTTGGCAGCGGCAATAGTCGTATCGATCAGCGCATCACTATGCGCCGCCGAGACGAATCCGGCTTCATAGGCCGAAGGCGCAAAATAGACGCCACGCTCGAGCATGCCATGGAAGAAGCGAGCGAATCGTACAGAATCCGAGCGCATCGCCGCCGCATAGCTGTGCACCGGTTCGTCGCTGAAGAACATGCCGAACATGCCGCAGACGCGGTTGCAGCTGAACGCCACACCGGCGCCATCGGCGGCCGCTTGCAGACCATCGCAGAGCCGGATGGTGCTGGCTTCGAGTCGCGTGTAGAAATCCGGCGCGCGCAATTGCGCCAGCGTGGCGAGGCCAGCTGCCATCGCAACCGGATTTCCGCTCAGGGTACCCGCCTGATAGATCGGACCGGATGGCGCGATCTGCTCCATCAGATCGCGGCGGCCACCGTAAGCGCCGACCGGCATGCCGCCACCGATGATCTTGCCGAAAGTGCTGAGATCGGGCTCGATACCGTAGAGCTGCTGGGCACCGGCCGGAGCAACCCGGAAGCCGGTCATCACCTCATCAAAGATCAGCAGGGCGCCGTGGCGGCTGCACAAGGTGCGCAGATGGGCAAGGTAACCCGGGCTCGGCAGGATCAGATTGGCATTGCCGATGATCGGCTCAAGGATCAGGGCAGCAATCTCGCTGCCCTGGCTGGCAAACAGTGCGTCGGCGGCGTCGAAGTCATTGAACGGCAAGGTCAGGGTGAGATCGGCGAGCCCCGCCGGAACACCTGGTGACGTGGGTACGCCGAGCGTCAACATGCCCGAGCCCGCCTTGACCAGAAAACTGTCGCCATGGCCGTGGTAGCAGCCCTCGAACTTCACCACGCGATTGCGGCCAGTGTGGCCACGCGCCAGGCGGACTGCCGACATCGTGGCCTCGGTACCGGAGTTGACCATGCGTACCATCTCCAGCGCCGGTACCAGATCAATCAGGGCCTCGGCCATGTCCACTTCCAGCGGATTGGGCGTACCGAAGCTCAGTCCCTGGGCAGCGCTCTGGACCACGGCATCTATCACCGCGGGATGGGCATGGCCGAGAATCATCGGCCCCCAGGAACCGACATAGTCGATATAGCGCCGACCCTCGACATCCCAGAGATACGCTCCCTCGGCGCGCACACTGAAAAACGGCTCGCCGCCGACCGACTTGAAGGCGCGCACCGGCGAATTGACGCCACCGGGCATCAGCGCGCGGGCACGGGTGAACAGATCGTGGTTGGTGCTCATATCAGGCGTCCTGCGCAGAAAAGAGTTGGGTAATTCTGGCTGCTTCCATAGCGATGCCGTCGGCGTCCCACAGCGCAGCGAGCACGGCGAGGGCATCGGCACCAGCCTGCACCAGGACTGCGCCGTTGTCAGCGGTTATGCCGCCAATCGCCACTCGGGGCACGCCAAGTGTGCGCGCATCGCGCAGCAATTGAGGTGATGCGGAGCGCGCCATCGGCTTGGTGCCTGATGCGAAGAAGGCCCCAAAGGCTACATAGTCGGCGCCCGCTTGTACCGCAGCAACAGCGAGGTCGATCCGGTTGTAGCAGGAAACGCCGATGATGCGGTCGGCACCGAGCACGCTGCGCGCCGCCGCCACACTACCGTCCTCGGCACCCAGGTGCACGCCGTCCGCGTCGACCGCCTTGGCCAGTGCGACATCATCGTTGACGATCAGCGTGCAGCCTTCGCCGCGACAGACTGCACGCAGAGCCTGCGCCTGCTGCAGGCGGCGCGCAGCATCGGTGGATTTGTCGCGATACTGCACGACGCGCGCGCCGCCACGGATGGCAGCGCTGACCGTGCGCACCAGCAATGCGGTGTCGGCGCTTTCGCGCGTAATGAGGTAGAGACCGGCAATCCGGCTGGATTGTGAACTGGACATGTGTCGGTAGACTTGGTGATGGGCGGCCAGCCTGCGAGAATACGCCCCTGCATTCCTTTTTCCGAGTCATCCCCATGTCGAGCACCAACACGGCGCCGGACGCGCCCTTCCGTCAGTATGTCTGCGTGGTCTGTGGCTTCGTCTACGACGAGGCCAAGGGCCTGCCCGAGGACGGTTTTCCACCCGGGACCCGCTTCTCGGATATTCCAAACGACTGGATGTGCCCGGACTGCGGCGTCGGCAAGGAAGACTTCGAACCAGCCTGAATGCGCTTGGCCGCCTCGCCAACTGTCCAGCGGCCCATTGCGCGCTGATCAGTTCAAGCGCTGGCGCTCGCCGCCCAGTTCGATCAGCCACTGGCGAACCTGGTCGACATCGTCGGCGCCGCTCGCATCGGCCAGATAGTGGCTGAAATCCGCTCTTGCCGCCTGGACATGACCGACGCGCCAATAGAGCTTGCCACGTTCTCGCAGTTCGTCGCGGTCGCGGTCGTCGAGTAGCAGAAGACGATCGGAGCAACGCAGCGCCCGCGCGAAATCCTCGCTTTCGATGTAGAGCTGCTTGAGATTGCGCAGCATGCGCATCAGGATCACCCGGCGCGGCGCAGGTTCGAGCATGCGGCCCAATTGCTCATCGCCGATCCGGCGACCCGGAAGATGTGGACTGGCCCGAGTGCGCAGTTCGTCGAGATCGAGCGAACGACCACGATGATAGGGATCGAGAATCAGCAGGCCATCATCGAGCGGAAAACGCAGCAGGAAATGCCCAGGAAATGAGACGCCCTCCATCGGCAGACCGAGCTGGTGCGCGATCTCCAGCTGCACGATCGCCAATGAGATCGGATTGCCCAGGCGGCGACTCAGCACCTCATTGAGATAGCTGTTGCGCGGGTCGTAGTAATCGTCGTTGTTGCCGGCAAAACCCTGCTCGTCAAAAACGAATCGATTGAGCGCGTGCACGGCCTGCACCGGGTGGGCGATGCCTTGCAGACTGGGCCGCAGTCGATTGCACCAGTCATTGACCGGCGCCAGCGCGGCGGCGAGATCGAGCTCGGCGTACTCGTCGCGCGCAATCAACAGGGATGCCCAGAGCAGAGGAATATCCTCGTCCCGCGCCCCCTTCAGGTAGCGCCAACCCTGCTCCACATCGAGTGGCAGTGCATTGATCGAGCTGTCCATGGCTGATTGATAAGGCCTTATCGGACAAAGATCAAGTGGCAATCCTGCGAGCGCTGACTCCCTGTTCAGCGCACCTGCCCGATTTTGCTCGGCAGCTCGATGCGGTCGCCGCGACTGAGATTCAGCGCTGCGCCGACCCCGGCATTGAGTTCGAGCACATACAGCGCCGGGCCTTCGCTCGGATAGCTCGGACATTGATCGCCGGCGCTGCAACTGGGCGTGCGGTAGGCAGCGCTGACAAAGCCACGATCACGATCGAAGTAAAGGATATCCAGCGGAATCCTGGTGTTCTTCATCCAGAACGCCTGCCGGCTCTCAAATGGAAAGACGAACAGCATGCCGTGGCCCGCCGGCATGCTGTCGCGGTTCATCAGTCCCTTGGTCCGCGTCTCGGGATCGAGGGCGAGCTCGACCAGAAAGCGATTGCCCTTGAGCTCAACCATCCCGGTGCCATCGCTGGCACAGGCCGGCAGCAGGATCGTCAGCAACAGGATGAAACAGAACTGCAGCAACCGTGGTGACATGGGCAGACTCCGTAGACAGGGCGCAAGCATAATCGGTGGCGCCTCTGTTGACTCCATCCCGAGCAGTCGGGATGGGCGCTGCGCGTACGGCCCGGCTATCGCGATGGCGGAGTTGCCGTCACACTTGGCCTGCCATAGCCGAGATCGAGCCCGCAAGGAATGTCAGGCGCCGACCGTCCAACTCCCGCCTCCACGCCCGTCGAGTCACTGGCCAACGCCGAGACCGAGCCGAGCACGCCGCAAAAAGACACGCGCGTGCAGGAGCCGGTCAGCGGCTACGGACCTGATCAACCGGGCACCGTCATCGGCAGCTATCGGCTGCTGCGCCTGCTCGGCCGCGGCGGCATGGGCACAGTCTGGTTGGCCGAACGCCATGACGGCCAGTTCCGCAAACATGTTGCGCTCAAGCTGGTCAACGCTGGCGTGGATCAAGCCGATCTGCGCGCGCGCTTTTTGCAGGAACGGCAGATTCTCGCCAATCTGCAGCACCCCAATATCGCCGCGCTGTTCGACGGTGGCGTGGTCGCCGATGGCCGGCCATTTTTTGCGCTGGAGTTCGTCGATGGCCGCTCGATCAACGAATTTTGTGACGAGGAAAAACTCGGCGTGCGCGAGCGCGTGCGGCTGTTCCTGCAGGTGCTGCGCGCGGTATCGCATGCCCACCAACGGCTGATCGTGCACCGCGACCTGAAGCCTTCGAACGTCCTGGTCACCCGCGAAAAGGTCGTCAAGCTGCTCGATTTCGGCATCGCCAAATTGCTCCAGCATCCGTCCGAAGCCGGCCCGATGACCCAGATTGGCGACCGCGCGATGACGCCGCGCTACGCCGCACCCGAGCAGATCCGCGGCGATCCGATCACCGTTTCCACCGATGTGTATGCGCTCGGTGTCGCGCTGTTCGAACTGTTGACTGGCAGGACGCCCTATCCGCTGCGCTCCTGGCGGCCGCGTGATGTCGAAGAAGCGATCCTGCACACCGAACCGCAGAAGCCGGCGCACTCGTTGAATCAGGCCAGCACCGAACTGGATCTGGCGCCCGCGCGCGAACGCTTCGAACGCGGGATCGATCTGGTCCGTCTTGGTCGCGAATTGGCCGGCGATCTTGAACTGATCCTGCTCAAGGCGATGCGCAAGGATCCTCAGCAGCGCTACGCCTCGGTAGAAGCCTTCGGTGCCGATCTGGAGCGATTCCTCGACGGCCGACCGATCGAGGCGCGGGCACCCTCGCTCGGCTATCGACTGCGCAAATGGCTGCGTCGACACGCCCTGGCTGCCGGCACCGGCACTCTGGTGTTTCTGCTGCTGATCGCTGCGCTGTTCGCGGTCCTGGTCGAGCGCGATCGCGCCCGCGAGGCTGCCGCGCGGGCCGAGGCCACCCAGGATTTCCTGGTCGGACTGTTCGAAGAAGCCGGACCCGATCAGGGCGGCAATGCCGACCTCAGCGTGCGCGACATCCTTGCCCGTGGTGCGGCCCGGGTCGAGCGTGATCTGGGCTCCACCCAGTTGTTGCAGCATCGCCTGCATGGATTGATCGGTCGGCTGATGAGCGATGTCGGTGACTACAGCCGTGCCGAGCCGGTGCTGCGCCAGGCCCTGCGCGGCTATGAGTCCGCTGCCGAGTCCGATCCGGCCAAGTTGCAGGTCCGGCTCGATCTGGCCGCGGCACTTCAGGGCGCCAATCGCTTCGAGGAGGCTGAGCGAGAACTCGCAATCGTCATCGCGCAGGCGCCGGCCGACAGCGAATTGGCGGCGCAGGCACATCTCGGCCTCGGCAGCAGCTATGGCCAGACCTCGAAACTTGCCCAGGCCATTGCCGAATACGAAAGCGGCGTACTGAGTCTGCGTGCACTCGGCCTCGGCCAACACCGCGCGCTGGCGTCGGCCCTGATCGGGCAGGCCTTCGTGCTCGACAGCAACGACCAGGCCGATGCGGCGATCGCAGCACTCAATGAATCGATCGCCATCCTGCGCGTGGTCAATCCGCCCTTGCCGGCGGTGCTCGGCCGTGCGCTGTATCAACTCGGCATGAGTGAACTGACCCTGGGTGATCGCCGCGCCGCGCACGATCATCTGCAGGAATCGGTAGCGCTGCTGAGCAAGTCACTGGGCGCCGACCATCGCACCACCCTGGTCGCGCGCCGGCTGCTCGCCGATGTGCTTGAGGAACTGGGCGAATCCGCTGCAGCCCGTGACCTGCTCGAACAGGTGCGCAGCGATGCACGGGCCCGCTATGGTGCCGATGATCTGCTGACCGCCGAGATCAGCAATTCGCTGGCCACACTCGATCTGCGTGATGGCGACTACGCAGCCGCCGAGGGCGGCTTCCGCGCAGTCCTGCGCACCTTCGAGCAGGCCTATGGTGCCCAGCATGCCGACACCGCGGTCGCCACCGCCAACCTGGCCAATGCCCTGTTCGAGCAAGGCCGATTTGATGAGGCGATCGCAACCCAGCAGCGCTCGCTGGAGATCACCGCCGCCAGTGCCGGCGCTGAATCCTCCGAACACGCGCTGTCACTGTTTGCGCTCGGGCGATTCCAACGCTACGCCGGCGATGATGCCGCGGCGGCGCGCGCGTTCGAGCGTGCCGAGGCAAGTTTTTCCGCCCTGTACGATGAGTCGCATCCACAGTTGCTGCGCGTGCGTCAGGCGCGCGCCGGATTGTTGCTTGATGGCGGCGGCGATCCCGCCGAAGTACTCGGAATCATCAACAACCTGCTCCGCCGGATCAATCTGGATGCGCGCCAGGGACGGCGATTGCGGGCCGAGTTGCTCAGTCTGCAGGCACGCTGCCTGCTGCTGCAGAAAGATCCGGACGCGGCCGCAGAGGCACTCAAGGAAGCCCTTGAAATCGGCAGCAGCGAATACGCCGGCGGCCACCGCCTGGTTGCCGAAATCGCGCTTGAACTAGCCGAACTGCATCGGCTTGCCGGTCGCAGCATGGCGGCAAAATCGATGCTCGCGCGCGCCGATGCGGCCAATCCACATCGCCAGCCGCTGTCGCCGCGCGCACTGACTCTGCGCAAGCGCCTGCAGTCGCTGTGAGTCGCGCAGCCGGGTCCCGACTCGCCCGCTCCGACAGCGCGCAGTGTTTCGCGCCGGTGCTTGCAGACGATGCCCGCATCCTCATTCTGGGCAGCATGCCGGGCCAGGCTTCCCTGCGCGCCGAGCAGTACTACGCACACCCGCGCAATGCGTTCTGGCCGATCATGGCCGCGCTGCTCGACGCCGGGCCGGACCTGCCTTATCAGAGTCGCCTGCAGATCCTGCTGCGCCAGCGCATCGCCCTCTGGGATGTGCTGGCCTCCTGTGATCGCCCCGGCAGCCTGGATGCCGATATTGCCGCCGAGTCGGTCGTGGTCAATGACTTTGGCGGATTGTTCCAGCGCTGCCGCGGAATAGAGCGCCTGTTGTTCAACGGAGCCACCGCGGAACGCTGCTTTCAGCGTCATGTGAGCGCCGGGGTGAGCGCCGCTATCGCCGACCAGCGGCGCCTGCCCTCGACCAGCCCGGCCCACGCCGGCATGCCGTTCGGCCGGAAACTCGAGCTTTGGCGTGCCGCCCTGATCGGCTAGGTCCGGCCATATGAAATATCTTTCTATGCGGATAGAAAGATTGACGGACGCTCGAATCGGGTGCACACTCGGTTCCGAAATCCCATCATGACCGGCAGAGGGACAGGCCCTTTGAAGCCGGGGCAACCTGCGACGCGCGACGTCGCCTGGTGCCAAATCCTGCGGTGACAGCGCGCTGTCTACCGGAAGATGGGTCGTGATCGCAGCGACTGCGCGTCACGACAGCGCATCGTCCGGACCGTGGATTCAAGGTGGGCGCACATTGCCCCGGAGCCCGCCATGAGTCTGCAGCACAGCCCCTCCCCGACCGAAACCGGTTTCGCCAGCTGTCCGGGCGTGACCGAGAGCCTGACGCCGCTGCGCTATCGCACCGCGATTGGACAAACCGGCGCAGCCCGCGGAACCTGCGATGCCAGGCTGCAGTTGCGCCATGCCGGCGCGCAGACCCTGAAGATTCGCTGGGAATCGATTGGCCCCGCCGACGCGCCGGTCATCCTGGTTCAGGGCGGCATCTCGGCCAATCGCCACGTCTGCGCCAGCACCCAGTTTCCGGAATCCGGCTGGTGGCAGGCCCAGGCGGGGGATGGCGGGCCACTGGATACACGCCGTTATCGACTGCTCGCGATCGATTGGCTCGGCGCGGATGGTGCCCTGGATCTCTGCATCGATCCGGCCGACCAGGCCGATGCGATTGCTGCGCTACTCGACACGTTGAACATCCACTGCGCGGCCGCCTTTGTCGGCGCCTCCTACGGTGCCATGGTCGGACTGCAGTTCGCTGCCCGCTATCCGAGCCGACTGCGTCGTCTGATCGCGATCAGTGGCGCGCACCGTACGCATGCGCAGACCACAGCGCTGCGGGTAATCCAGCGTCGCATCGTCAAGCTCGGTCTCGCCCACTCGGCCGGCGCCGAGGCGCTTGCGCTGGCGCGCGCGCTGGCCGTGATCGGTTATCGCAGCCCGAGCGAATTCCAGCAGCGATTCGATGCCGCACCGACGATCAGCGACAACGCACCGCGCTTTTCGGTAGAGGATTATTTCGATGCAGTCGGATCCAAATTTGTCGCGCGCTTCTCGACCACCGCTTATCTGCGTCTGTCGGAGTCGATCGATTTTCAACGCGTGCAGCCGGAATCGATCACGGTAGCGACCGATGTCGTCGCGATCGATCAGGACCAGATCGTCCCGCTTGCCGATCTCGAAGAACTGAGCCGGCGACTTGCTGGGCCACGTGCACTGCACAGGATTTCCTCGCTGTATGGCCACGATGCCTTTCTGAAAGAAGTCGATGCGATCGCGGCGATCCTGCACCGCGTGCTCGATCGACCGCTCAATACCTTGCCCGCCCCGGAGGCACTGGTATGAGCGGCACCCGCGGATTCAATGGCAGCGCCGACGTGACACATGCCCCGCGCCAGAGCGCGACCGCCGCTGTACGCGCCGGCATCGACTGCGATGCCGCGCATGGCGCGGTGGTGCCGCCGATCGTGCTGTCGAGCAACTTCAGCTTCGATGGCTACGGCGGCAAGCGTCGCTACGACTACACACGCAGCGGCAACCCCACCCGAGATCTGCTCGGCGAGGCGCTGGCCGCCCTCGAAGGTGGTGAGGGCGGAATAGTCGTATCGACCGGCATGGCCGCGATCACCCTGGTTCTCGCCCTGCTTGAACCGGGCGACCGTCTGGTCGTGCCGCACGACTGTTACGGCGGCAGTTGGCGCCTGTTCAATGCACTGGCGCGCAAGGGACATTTCGCGCTCGACACGATCGACTTCACCGACCCGCGCGCGCTGTCGGCAGCGCTGGCGAAATCACCGCGCCTGGTCTGGATCGAGACACCGTCCAATCCGCTGCTGCGCATCACCGATATCCGCTTTGCCGCCGAGGCAGCGCACAAGGTTGGCGCCCTGGTTGTCGCCGACAACACCTTCCTGTCACCTGCCCTGCAGACGCCGATCGCGCTCGGCGCCGACATCGTGGTGCATTCGACCACCAAGTACATCAATGGCCATAGCGATGTAGTCGGCGGTGCCGTGGTCTGCCGCGAACGCGCCCTGCATGAGCAGCTGACCTGGTGGGCCAACGCGCTCGGCCTTACCGGCTCGCCATTCGATAGTTTCCTGACCCTGCGCGGTCTGCGCACACTCGATGCGAGGCTGCGCGTGCATCAGGAAAATGCCTATGCGCTGGCGCCCCTGCTCGATGCCCATGGCGCGGTCTCGGCGGTGTATTTCCCCGGTCTGCCGGATCATCCGGGTCATGCGCTGGCGGCGCGCCAGCAACGCGGTTTCGGCGCGATGATCAGCTTCGAACTCGCCGGCGGTGAGGCGGCGGTACGCAGCTTCATCGATGGCCTGCAATATTTCACCCTGGCTGAATCACTCGGCGGCGTCGAAAGCCTGATCGCCCACCCGACGTCGATGACGCATGCGGCGATGACTCCGGAGGCGCGCGCGGCTGCCGGCATCGGCGATGGCCTGCTGCGACTTTCGGTCGGTATCGAGGGATTGGACGATCTGGCGGCGGATCTCGGTCGCGCACTCGAGCGTGCCGCGCGAACCATCCCGAGCCTGGCTGATCTCGCCCGCGCCTGACGCGAACCGTTCCGTACGATCAGCGCGCAGCGGCCCCGCGAGCGGGACCGCTGCGATCGATCGCCTAAAACATGATTGCGGTGGCTACCCTGAGCACCAAGGCGGCGATTATCAGCACGCCGGCCACCAGATAGGCGGCGAATCCTTCGGCGATGCCCGAGATCCGCGTCAGCGAAGTGAAAATCACCAGAACCGCCAGCGTCAACGCGACCAGGGTCAGCAGCATTTGCACCTGATAGCCGAGCAGGCCGCCAATCAGCGCAGCGAAGCCCACCATCAACAGCGCCGATCCGGCGACGAAGATGTCGAGCGCCAGTGCGCCGGTGCCACGTGCCACCGAGCGCGCCAGAAACAGGCCGAGGGTCAGACCGAGCGGAATACTCAGCAACACCAGCATGCCGCGCAGCTTGTAGCTGAGCGAGAAATTATTCATCGAGAACGGCAGACCAAATCCCGACATGCCAAAAGCAGCACCGAGCAAAGAGCACAGCAGCCAGACCACCATGAATACGACGCCCACGGCCAGCGCCTGCTGACCCGGCAATGCCTGGTAAGCACCGGGCAGCGCACCGACCGGGTTGTAGATCAGGCTGGTAAAAGTCTTGAGCGCGTCGCGCGAAGCCGCCTTTACCTTCTCCATCGGATCGGCCGCTGTGACGGGACTACCAGGAT
Organism: Lysobacterales bacterium; assembly: GCA_038255435.1. GTDB lineage: Bacteria > Pseudomonadota > Gammaproteobacteria > Xanthomonadales > Ahniellaceae > 0-14-3-00-62-12. The sequence continues at coordinate 85,459 of JBBSLG010000001.1, read as the reverse complement.
CATCAGACATCTTTGACTCCTTTGCATAAGCGGCCCGGCGCAATGCGGCGAGCAAGAAATTTATCGGCGAGAGATCAGGCGCGCTTGATCAGGCCGACCACAAACAGCAGGAAAATCGCGCCGATCATCGCATTGAGGATCGCACCGATGATGCCGCCGCCGATGATCACGCCAAACAATCCCAGCAGCCAACTGCCGATGAAGGCGCCCAGGATACCGATCACGATATTGCCAAGTATCCCGAAGCCACGGCCCTTCATGATCAAGCCAGCGAGCCAGCCGGCGATACCGCCAATCAGCAGAATGATGATCAAGGTCTCAAGTGACATGGCGCCTCCTCCGGTTAAAAACGCGAGGCTAGCACAGGGTCACGCTCAAGCCGATCAGGTCGGTTGGCAGGCAAGCTTCTTTGGCTGTTGCTGGCGCTACAGAGTAAAGTTCGGGTTTTGGTGTGCACTGAATGGACACAACGGGCGGTCCCCGCTACATCCTCGCGCCCTACATGGCGACTCCGCATGATGTGGTTGACCGCATGCTGGCGTTGGCCGAGGTCGGGCCCAGCGATAACGTGTTCGATCTCGGCTGCGGCGATGGCCGTGTCGTGATCGCTGCGGCGCGTGACCGCGGCGCGCGTGGCGTCGGTGTCGACATCGAAGCCTGGTGGATCGATCAGGCGAACGCCGCCGCGCAAAGTGCGGGTGTCTCTGACCGCGCGGAATTTCGCGTCGGCGATGCCTTGCAGATCGAGCTGTCGCAGGCGACTGTCGTCTTTGTTTACCTGGTCGACTGGTCGGTGCAGATGATCGCGGCGCGGCTGCGCGCTCAGCTCGCCCCCGGCGCCCGCGTGGTTTCGCTGAGTTTTCCGATCAGCGATTGGACACCGAGCAAGACCGAACGATTTATCGACGCCGAGTCCAATCCGCGCGTGCTGTATCTGTGGCAGTGCTGATGGTTTGCAGCTCGGACAAAACCTGAGCCGATTGGCCTGGATGACGCGGAAAAAGTGCGGAGCCGGCCGATAAGCCGGGTTCTGTTCTGGCCCGAAAGCCAGCGACGATCATTCCTCTGGGCAATACGTCGCCGTACGCCTCAAGCAATCTACCCGGGAACACGACGGGCCGCCGTATCGTCCCCCTATTTGATCTTGCTCCGAGTGGGGTTTGCCGTGCCATGCGGCGTTAGCCCCGCACGCGGTGCGCTCTTACCGCACCGTTTCACCCTTACCACGCGCATCTTGCGATGCCGTTCGGCGGTCTGTTCTCTGTTGCACTTTCCGTCGACTCGCGCCGCCCAGACGTTATCTGGCACTCTGCCCTATGGAGCCCGGACTTTCCTCGATGAACTTGCACCCACCGCGATCGCCTGGCCGACTCCGCCAGCCATTGTAGTCGTCTGCGCGCCTCATGCCCAATCCTTATATCTGCTGATGTGATTTACGCTTGACCTGGGTTCAGCTGGACCGTTTAATCCGGGTATGAATTCTTTCGGCAACCGCTGCCTCGCCACCTCCTCCATGCCCATTACCATGTGCATGCGGATGCGCGTGGATCGAGGTCTTGCCTGAACTGAGTGAATCCAGTCAAACCCCGAAACCCGCGACGGCAGCACCGAAGCGGGTTTTTTGTTTTGGTGCAACGTAGATGCGGATCGGGCGCCCCACACCAAGGAGCCCCGCATGAAACCCTGCCCCCTGTCGCCCGATCCTGATGCGTACCCCGGTGCGCGATGTTGCCCGGGCAGATCGCGATGAACGCACCTCTGTTGCAGGTGGCACGCCATCAACCCACTCTGCTGCTGGCGGCTGCACCACGGAGCGAGCCCGACCGGGTGAGCCTGGTGATCGTCGGCGCCCGCGGTCGCGTTGCCTCGGCACTGCGCGCACTACTTGCGCGCGAGCAGTCCGCGGTAGAGGCGCGTTGCGGGATTCGTCTGCTGCTGCGCGGTGCTTTCGACCGCCGCGGCTGTCACTTCGACAATGCCGGCATCGCGCCGCTGTCGGCGCCCGCGCTGATGACGCAGTCGAGCTTGCACGATGGCGATCCGCTGCAGCAACTGCGCGAAATCGACGGCCCCTGCATCCTGGTCGACGCATCGGGCAGCCAGCAATGGGCCGATCACTACGTTGTACTACTGCAGGCCGGCATCGGCGTGGTAACCCCGAACAAGCGTGCCCATTCGGCCTGCTATCGCGATTGGCTGCAACTGCGCGCGGCGGCGGGCAGGGCACCGCTGCACTACGAGACCACGGTCGGCGCCGCGCTTCCGGTGATCAGCACCTTGCGCAGTCTCGGCGAGCGCGGCGAACGTGTGCTCGGCATCGAGGGCGTGCTGTCGGGATCGCTGTCCTTCATTCTGGCACGCGTCCAGCAAGGCACGCCGTTGTCGGCTGCGGTTGCCGAGGCGATCCGGCTTGGCTACACCGAGCCCGATCCACTGGAAGATATCGGCTTCGTCGATCTGCGCCGAAAATTGTTGATCCTCGCCCGCGAGGCCGGGCAACGACTGGAGCCGGAACAGATCCGCGTCGACGCACTATTGCCCGCTGGCGTTGCACTCGAGGCCCTGCTCGGAGGTGCGCTGGACGCCGAATGGTCCGAACGCGCCGCGTCGGCGCGCGCGCAGGGGCAGAGGCTGGTCGTCGTCGCCCAATGGCAGCAGGCCGGACAGGCGCGCATCAGTGTGCGTGCCGAGCCTGCCGACTCGGTGCTCGCCAATCTGGCTGCCGGTGAAAACATCGTGCGCATCCGCAGCGAATACCACGATGCGATTCCCCTGTGCATTCGCGGGCCGGGCGCCGGGCCAGCGGTCACCGCGGCCGGAATTTTCAGTGATGTGGTTGCCGCAGCGCGTGCCTTGCTGGTGCGCACGCGTGCAGGCGGAGTTTCCGTTGCTGAATCCTGAAGACCGCGGACTCAGTCTTCGATCAGCTTGTACAGGGCGTTCTTTGGGGCGCCCGAGATCTCGGCGGCGAGGCGCACCGCGCGGCTCGCCGGCAGCTCCGCCAGCAGCAGCTTGAGGATACGTGCGCCTTCTTCGAGGCGTGTCTGCTCGTGATTCTGGGCGGCGACACCGGCCAGCATCACGACGAATTCGCCGAGTTGCTGCTCGGCGTCGGACTCGACTCGTTCGAGTACTTCGCTGAGCGATCCGCGCAGCACCGTCTCGAAGGTCTTGGTCAGTTCGCGTGCCAGCACGACCGCGCGCTCAGCACCCAGTTCATCGCGCATATCGCGCAAGGATTCGACAATGCGGTGGCGTGCCTCGTAAAACACCAGCGTACGTGCGTCGCTGCGCAAGCTCCGCAGCACCTCCCGCCGCGCGCTCGAACGATTGGGCAGGAATCCTTCAAAACTGAAGCGATCAGTCGGCAGACCGGCCACCGAGAGTGCCGCGATCAGCGCGCTCGGGCCTGGAATCGGCACGACGCGCAGGCCAGCGGCGGCAGCCGCACGCACCAGTCGGAATCCGGGATCACTGACCAGGGGCGTGCCGGCATCCGAGATCAGGGCGACTTTGACGCCGCCCAGCATCTGGCTGATCAGACCCGCGCTGGCGGCTTCTTCATTGTGGTCGTGCAAAGCGATCCGCTTGGCGCTGGCGCCGATGCCATTGAGCAGGACGCCACTGTGCCGGGTGTCCTCGCAGGCGATCACGCCGACGCTGCGCAGGGTCTCGATGGCACGTTGGCTCAGATCATCACGATGGCCGATCGGTGTGGCGACCACATAGAGGCAGCCGGCAGCATCCCGGCCGCCCGGGTCTGCCGGTCCGTGCGTAGCGGTCGCGTTGACGTCTCCAGCATCCAGACGGTCGAGCTGGGGGCTGACCGGCACGGACGAAGCGGTTTTTGAGCTGCGGCTTGCGCGGACTGTGATCGGTTTTCTGGGATTGGACATGGCTTTCGCTATCATCGCGGTCATTGCTGCGAAATGCGAGTTGCTGATGCGAATTTCCGTAGGCCCGTTTTTTGTTCCGCTGCTGGCGGCCCTGGTCCTCGCGGGCTGCGCAAGTACCCCGCAAAAGCCCCAGCCCGAGGCCGCGCAGAGCGCCGAGGCGGCGCTGGCCTTGGGCAATCTGGTCTTTGCCGCTCAGGAGTACGAGCGACTGGCCAGGAGCAAGCGCGGCCTGCGTGAACATTATCTGCTGCTGGCCGCCGAGGCCTGGCGCGATGAGGGTGAGTTCGGCGAGGTGCGCCGCGTTCTCGCCACCATCAAGCGCAAGAATCTCGATCCTGCACAGAATCTGCAGGTCGATTTGCTGCTGGCCGAAGCCCTGCTGGTGCAAGGCGAGTTCGAGCAGGCCGACGCCCTGCTCACCCTGCCCGATGAACAGGTCCCCGCCAGCGAGCGCAGCCGCATTCTGGAGCTGCGCGCGAAAGCACTCGCTGGCAGTGGACGGCCCATTGATGCGATGAACGAGCGGGCAAGGCTGGATGTACTGCTCGATCCGAGCGAGCGCCCCGCCAACGAGGCCGCCGTACTCGCCCTGCTCAAACCCCTCAAGCCGGCACTGCTCAGCGAAACCCTGCAGGCGATCGGCGCCTCCGATCGACGGCGTCCCTGGCTCGAACGTTCATTGCGTGAACACGGGGCCTACCCCGCGCGTGCCGAACTGCGTCCGAGCGCGCCGGTCGGTGCATGGATGACCAATGCCGACGGCGTGGCAAGCGCCGAGGGATACCAGGATCCCGGCCGGATCGGGCTGCTGCTGCCGCTCAGTGGCGATTACGCCGCTGCCGGAGCAGCGGTGCGCGATGGCTTTATGGCGGGCTGGTTCGCTACTGATGCGGGCAGTCGTGCTGAACTTCGCATCTACGACACCGGCGCCGATCCGGCCGCCCTGCAACAGGCGGTCGAGCGCGCGGTCAGCGAAGGCGCCAATACCCTGGTCGGCCCACTGGAGCGCAGCCAGGTCGAAGCCGTCTTTGCCGCATTGCCCGAAGCCGTCACGGTACTCGCGCTGAATCAGTCCGAGGCCAGCGCGGTGCCACCGGCTGGGCACTACCAGTTCGGCCTCGCGCCTGAAGAGGAAGCCGCGCTGGCCGCCGAACGTCTGTACGACGCCGGCATCCGCCGCACCGCCATCATCATTTCGCAGGAAGACTGGGCCGATCGGGCCAGTCGCGCCTTTGCCGCACAGTTCAGCGCGCTCGGCGGGCAGGTGCTCGGCGAGCGCCGCGTCGCGCCGGGCGCGGTGAAGTTCAACGACGAGCTCGATGCCCTGGTCGGTGCGCCACGCTTCGAAGCCGAGCCGGTAGCACCGTCCAGCGGAGTCGATGCCGATGGCAATCCGCTACCTGCGCCCAAGCCGCGGCTGATCCCGGTATTGCGCGCCGATGGACCGGAGGCGCTGTTCGTGGCATTGCGCGGCGCCCAGGGTCGCATGCTGATGCCGCAGCTGCGCGTGCGCGGCCAGGATGCCCTGATCGTGCTGGCAACCTCGCATATCGGATCGGGCAGCAGCAGCATGACCGCGGACCGCGATCTCGATGGACTAAGCTTTCTCGACGCACCTTTCCTGTTCGATAGCAGCACGGCCATCGGTGTCAGCCGCGACCAACTCGGCGCCGCCTTGCCTACCGCAACCAGCAGCTCACGATTGTTCGCCTTCGGCATGGACGCCTGCCGCCTGCTGCCCTTCCTCGCCCATTTGCGTGCGAATGAAGGCAGCTACCTCGCCGGTGCCAGCGGCCAGTTGCTGGTCGACGGCTTCGGTCGCGTGCGCCGTCTGCCCACCGGCTATCGCTTTCACAATGGTCTGCCGATCCTGTCGGAGTCGCTGCTGCCGGTCTCGGGTGTGCGAGCGGAACCGGCCGTCGTGGCGCCCGGTCTCTGAGCGATGAGCGCCAGCGGTCTCGCCTTTGAAGCAGCCGCCGAGACCCACGCACTCGCGCATGGGCTGCGCCTGGTCGAACGCAATATGCGCTGTCGCCATGGCGAGATCGACCTGATCCTGCGTGATGCCGATGTGCTGGTATTTGCCGAAGTGCGCTACCGCAACAGTCAACGTTTCGGTGGCGCCCTGGCCTCGGTCGATCCGCGCAAGCAGGCCCGACTGATCGCCGCCGCGCAATTTTTTCTGCAGGCGCACCCGCCGATGGCGCGACTGCCCTGCCGTTTCGACGTGTTCGCCGTCAGCGGTGCACTCGCTGCGCCTGCCGTCGAGTGGATTCGCGATGCGTTCCGGTTGCAGTGATGACCGCGCAGGATTCGCTACCGGAGGCGCTGTGCCAAACGCTGCAGTCGCTGCTCACAGCGAAGGGCTTCAGCACCACGCAGGCGGATCGGCTGAGCTACGCCTACGATAATTCGCGTCTCGAAGCGATGCCCCAGGCCGTCGCCTGGGCGCGCAATCCGGATGACGTAGTCGCCCTGGTCCAGGCCTGTCGTCAGTACCGTGTACCGCTGATCGCACGCGGCCAGGGCACCAATACCACCGGCGCCACCGTTCCGATCGCCGGCGGCATCGTGCTCAGCCTGGAACGCATGCAGCGGATCATCGAAATCGATCCGGACAACCGCGCCGCCGTGGTCGAGCCCGGTGTACTCAACGGCGATCTGCAGACAGCGCTGCGACCGCATGGCCTGTTCTGGCCGCCCGATCCGACCAGCGCGGCGTATTCCTCAATCGGTGGCAACCTCGCCTGCAATGCCGGTGGTCCGCGCGCGGTGAAGTACGGCGCCTGTCGCGACAATGTGCTCGCGCTCGATGCAGTCGCCGGCACCGGCGCGCTCTTGCGCTGCGGCACGCGCACCACCAAGGGCGCGACCGGCTATGACCTCACCCGCCTGCTGGTCGGCTCCGAAGGCACTCTGGCGATCACTACCCAGGCCACGTTGAAGCTCAGCCCACTGCCCGAGACCATTCGCACGCTGCGTGCGCTGTATCGCGATGTCGGCGCAGCGGCTGCCGCCGTCGCGCGCATCATGCGCCAGCCAGCGACGCCCTGCGCGCTGGAATTCATGGACAGTGAAGCCGTGCGCCTGGCGCGCGAGCTCGGCGGCGCCGATATTCCGCCAGCCGGCGCCCTGCTGATGATCGAAGTCGACGGCAGCCACGCCGCGATCCAGGCCAGCGTCGACGCCGTATCCCATGCCGCGCGTGGCGAGGGCTTGATCGCGCTCGACAGCGCCGGCAGTGAATACGAAGTGCGCCAACTCTGGGCAGCACGCAAGGCGCTCTCACCTTCGCTGCGCAGCGTCGCGCCGAAGAAAATCAACGAGGACGTCGTGGTGCCGGTCTCGCGCCTGCCCGATCTGGTCGCCGCAGTCGCCGCCATCTCCACACGCAGCGGCATTCCCATCGTCTGCTTCGGCCACGCCGGCAATGGCAACCTTCACGTCAATCTGATGTTCGATCCCGCCAATCCAATGCAAGCAGACAATGCACCCGGCGCACTCGCCGAAGTCTTCGATCAGGTCATCGCCCTCGGCGGCACACTCAGCGGCGAACACGGCATCGGCATCGCCAAACGCCCGTTCATGAGCAAGGCAATCAGCCCGGCAACACTGGCCATGATGCAGTCGATCAAGTCCCAGTTCGATCCCGATGGAATTCTCAATCCGGGCAAGCTGCTGCCTTGAACGAAACGCAATCTTATCGCGGCGGTGCTCTGGCATTTCCCCCGCAATGGTCGACCGCACGACCGCGCAAGCAGGTCGCCAGGGACCAACGCGCCAACTTTTGCGCACCCGCACAAACCGCCAATTGATTGACCTGCAAGGATTTGCCTGCAGCCATCCGGCCAAAACCCTTGACATTGGCGCCCCCACTAACAAGAATGCCGGCCCCTTCGTGGCTATGTAGCTCAGCCGGTTAGAGCACGGCACTCATAATGCCGGGGTCGGTGGTTCGAGTCCACCCATAGCCACCATTCGAGGTGCCGGTCAATACCGCGCCTTGTGTCAGCAAGCGCAAGCAGGTCGAACCCCGCTAAGCGGAACCCGAGATCAGCCTGTTCAAATCCCAAGATTCAACAACCTGTCACTGCACTTCGCTTCGTTGGGCAGTTCGTTCCCGTAGCGACCACGCGCCGAGCGGGCGGCTCCGTTGTTGAAGGCCTGCTGGGCGGTGTCTGCCATGCGAGTCAAGGCAAGAACTGGGCAGCCTGAATCACCCGTGCAACCCGTAAACCTGAAACCCTATACGGGTTTGCGCCTTCTCTCAGCCAGCCGTGTCTCGAGTTTCTTGAGGACGGCGGCGGACGAACGATAATTGCCGTCGACTTGCGCCAGCGCGCGCGATGCGAGTGCGCGGGCGATGAATGCCTCATGGGCAACATCCCTTTGGACAGGCTCGATACAGGCCACGGGAACGATGGCGGGCTTCATTTCAGCCTCACCTACAGCGGTTGCGCTGCATCGTCGCTCAATGGGCGGTACAGTGCAACACCAATGCAAGCGCCACGCTAACCGGGACCACCCTCATCCGGCCTGCGGCCACCTTCTCCCGCAAGCGGGAGAAGGAAATCCAACGTTACGGCGACTCGAAACCGTTGGCGAAGAAGCTATCACCCGCCTCCCACACTGGTCGTTCGCTGGTGACGCTGATGCCTTGCACATTGGCGCGCAGGGGTTGGGCGCTGGCGCCGTTGATGGCGATGCTGCCGCCGCTGCTGCTCATGCCCTTGTTGATGACCAGGCTGGCGCTTTGACCGGGTGCACTGAGTTGCAGGGTCCAGCTGGCGCCGTTGTCGGTGAGGTTTGCGGCGAGTGCGGCGGCGCCGTTGTCGCGGCCATGGATGACTTGCAGGAAATAGCTCTCAGGGGTTCCGATCGAATCGAGTTCCAGGCGGAACTGGCCGGCCTGCTCGTCGCCGGGTCGGTCTTCATTGATCACGCGGTAGGTCGGTGCCGCCGGTACGAGGGTGATCAGTTCGGTGGTCTGATTTCCGTTCACAGCTTGAACGCGTGGACCTGCAACCACCGGCAGAGTCTCGAAGTGCATCGCAAAGGTGCGGCGCACTTGCTCGGCAGCCAGGATCGGTCCGGGAATTACCCAATTCGGCGTCTGGTAAAACGGCAGCAACGAGTCGCTGCTGGCGCGCATGCGATCGAGCACGACCAGGGCCTGCAATGAGCGCAGGAAGATGAACTCGCGCACGACGCGATCGGCATACGGCCAATCGACGCGCGGGCCATCGGTGTTGCGGTAAGCATCGGAGTAATCGATCGCGACGTAGGCGTAGTCGGGATGATGCTGCAGACGAGTCACTGCCGGCAGACCGTCGGGATTGTCATCGCGTCCCTGCCCCGCCGGAATCACGCGCGGTCCGCTGCCAATCCAGAGGCCGGTGGTCTTGCCTTCGAACATCAGGGTGTTGTGGGCGAGCGCCGATTCGGTCGAGGTCTCGCCCATACCGGCCAGACCGACCAGCATGTCGGAGTAGCCGACGCTCTCGCGACTCAGCCAGTGGCCCTTGCGCCAGACCTGGAAACTGCCACCGTCATAGTGTCGGTGTTCGATGCCACCCGGCGTACCCAGTTGCAGATGCACCTGCATGGCGTTGGCGTCGTGACCGCTGCGCATATCGAATACGCCGGCACCGGGCGCGAAGTAGTCGAGCGGCAGATCGGCCTGACCCGTGGCTGCGCTGGAACGAATCGCATCGAAGATCCAGCGCCTGCCGGCATTGCTGCTGGCGAGCCAGGTGCGCATATGGCGGGCGTTGCCGCTGCTCGGATCGCGTTGTCCGAAGTAGGCGGCAAAGTCGCCAAGATAATCGCGCGCATTGATCACGCCGCCTTCGAAGAAATGCTCATCGTCGTTGAAAGGAAACACCAGGGGCAGACCGCTGCTGCCGCCGGTGGTGGTGGTCGGTCCAGGTGTGGTGCCGTAGATCAGTGCATAGATCGCCTCGCGAAAGAACGGCGACTGCGCAAAGGCGTCGTGACCGAAGTCGGCAGCGCTGGCAAAGGCGATCAGCGGATAGGCGAGCATGGTGACGCCGTAGTCGGTGCCTTCGGCGAACACGCCGCCGCGGCCGAAGTCCTGGTACCAGCCGGCAAACCATTGATCCATGCGCACATCGAGCGCCTGGTCGATGAAGTATTGGGCGCGCGCGTTATCGTTGAAACTGGCGATGCCCCAGAGCAGGCTGTTGCGGGTGCGACCCCACCAGTAATTATTGGCCTCGGCGCCATGGTTGGCGAAATCGTCGGCGAATTCGACATCGAGATAGCCGTTCCAGCGTGCGACCAGGGTAGTGATCTGGCCGGCCGACAATCGGTGATGGCACCAGTCGTAGATCAGCAGGACATCCTCACCCTGCTGGCGCAGGGCATCGCGCACGCCACTGCCTTGGGCCGAGGCCTCCCAACCGACCAGATAGCTCACCGCCTGATCGCAGTCGCTATTGCTGCTGGTGAGCAAGCCGCGCAGGGCGCGCTCCATCATCGCCGTGCTCGATGTGCCGACGGGATTGAGCGGATGACCGGTCAGCCAGGCCTGGGTCTGGCTCAGGCGGGCGGCATTGGCATAGAACAGGCGCGGATGGGTCGCGGGAATCTGCAACTGCGCGGCGGAAGCCGATGTCGGTAAAACACTGGACAGCAGCAGGCACGGAGCGAGGCAGCGCGCCAGATCAAGGCCGATTCGGCGGAGGGTAGCGCGAAGATTCATAGAGCTTGGCATACACGATGGTTCCCTGAAAATCCAAGTAGCCAGTATGCAGGCGTAATTCGGCGGCGGATTGCGACACAGGCCACGCTCGCGCGGCCTGCCTGCAGATGCCGGAAGTTCGGATCAGCGCGCGAACTTGCGGATAAAGGCGCGCACTTCGGGGTAGACCTTCTCGCGCCAGCGTCGTCCCGAGAACACGCCATAGTGACCGGCGCCGGCCGCAACATAGTGCTGGCGCCGGTTCTTTGCGATGCCGGTGCACAGCGTATGGGCGGCCTCGGTCTGGCCACTGCCGGAAATATCGTCGAGTTCGCCTTCGATGGTCAGCAGGGCGGTGCCGCGGATGTCCTGCGGCCGAACCTGTTCGCCATCGACCTGCCAGGTGCCGAGCGGCAGCTGAAACTCCTGGAACACGGTGCGAATCGTGTCGAGGTAGAAATTGGCGTCCATGTCGAGCACGGCGTTGTACTCATCGTAGAACGCAACATGCGCGGCAGCGTCTTCCTTGTCGCCGCGGACCAGGTCGAGAAAAAAGTCCCAATGCGCATTGACATGGCGACTCGGATTCATCGCCACGAAGCCGCTGTGTTGCAGGAACCCGGGATAGACGCGGCGGCCGGCACCAGGATAGTTGCTCGGTACCGAGTAGATCAGGCTATGTTCGAACCACTCGAAGGGCCGCTGGGTGGCCAGCGAATTGACCGAAGTCGGGCTGAGCCGGGCGTCGATCGGTCCGCCCATCATCGTCATCGTGGCCGGAGTTGCTTCGCCGCGTGAGGCCAGCAGGGAGATCGCTGCGAGCACCGGCACGGTGGGCTGGCAGACCGAAATGACATGCAGCTCTTTGGCACCAAGATGACGGATGAATTCCTGGATGTAATTGACGTAGTCATTCAGACCAAAGCTACCCTGCTCGGCCGGCACCATGCGGGCGTCGATCCAGTCGGTCAGATAGATTCGGTGATCGGGCAACAAGGTGCGCACGGTATCGCGCAGCAGGGTCGAATGATGACCCGACAGCGGCGCGCAGAGCAGGACCACGGGATCCTTGTTGAGGCGCTCGACGGTCGCGATATCGTCGGCAAACCGATCGAAGCGAATCAATCGACAGAACGGCTTCTCCAATTCGGTGCGTTCAAGCACCGGAATCTCCTTGCCGCCAGCCTGCACCGAGGTGATGCCGAATTCCGGCTTCTCATAATGCTTGCCGAGCCGATGCGCCAGCTCAAGCCCTGCGGCCATCCGCGCTGCGCCTGGCCACAACGCCAGCGGACTGGCTGGATTGGCGAACACCTTGGCGAAACTCCCTGCCGCCGCGGTCATCGGCGCCGACATCGCGCGCTGCCATTCGACCATCTGATAGAGCATGTCGGCACCTCCCAAGCTGCGATCACCGCCGGACGACGGTGATGAGGGCCGGAGCTCCCGCTGCAGCCGCCGCCACCGTCGAAGTGCGCTGCGACAAATTTGCAAGAGAATCCGGCTCAGCGCCCGATTCTGTGCCTATTCGGCCGCTGCTGCAATGCACCATGGGACGATCGACCGACCAGAAATGTGAACAAGCACTCCAGAGGGGACGATCTGGCGTCCAATGACTGCCGCTCAAGCGCACTCAGCTCGTTCGGTTCTGCGCTGTGAAGACCGGCCCCGACCCCATCCCTGAACCCGCATCGGCTTATTGGGCGACCAGGTCCTTGAGCGCCTTTGACTCATCGGCGAGCACATCGGTATCGAGTGCAGGCTGCGCGGCAACCAGCTTCTTGGCGATATTGAATTCGGCGACGCGATTGACCGCATCGACCGCAATGAGCTTTCCGGCGCGCAGATAGAACACCATGAAGCTGCGCGCCGTGATGTCGCCGCGGAGCACCTGTTGATCATGACCGGCCGAGATACCGACCATCTGCAGTTTGAGGTCGTATTGATCAGACCAGAACCAGGGCGGCGTCAATACCGGCGCCGCCAGACCAGCGATCAACTGGGCCACATGGCGTCCCTGCTCGATCGCATTGGGCACCGATTCCAGACGCAGATGCTGGCCTGCCATCGGCCGCCAACTGCGCGCGCAGTCGCCAATGGCATAGATATCCGGATCGGCGGTGCGGCAGTCGGCATCGGTGACGATGCCCTGATCGACCGCGAGTCCCGCCGCTGCGGCCATCGCATCGTCGACCTGGGCGCCGATACCGATCAGCACCATATCGGCCTCGATCCGTTCGTCTCCGCAGTCCACACCGACCACTTGATCGGCTTCACCAATAAAGCCGTGCACCTTTGCCATCAGTTCGATGCGCACGCCGGCATCGCGATGCACACCGGTATAGAAATCGGACAATAAAGGGGTGGTTACCCGCGCGAGCAGACGCGGTGCGGCTTCGAGTACACAGACCTGCAGGCCGTGCTGGCGCGCGAGGGCGGCCACTTCCAGCCCGACGAAGCCACCACCGATGATTACCAGGCGTTGCCCGGAGCGGAACTGTGATCGCAACGCCAACGCATCATCGATGCCGCGCAGCACGTGGACACCACGCAGCGAACTGCCCGGTAGATCGAGCCGACGCGCCTCGGCGCCGGTGGCGAGAATCAGCTGGCGGTACGCAACACGTCGTCCATCATCGAGCACAACGCAGCGTGCTTCGCGGTCGATGGCGCTGACGCGGCTGTCCAACTGCAGATTGATCTCGGTCTTCTCATAGGCGGCCAGCGGTTTGATCAGGAGTTGCTCGGCCGGGCCATTCGCAGCGATGAACTGCTTGGACAGCGGCGGGCGTCGATACGGTGGCCAGGACTCGCGGCCAATCAGCTGGATCGAACCTGTGTAGCCCGCACTGCGCAATGCAAACCCGGCCTCGGCGCCGGCCTGACCGGCACCGACGATCACTACGCCGGGTTCTTCGTCAGCATCCATGTTCATCAGCACGCACCAGGTACAAGGGAGCGCGCATTGTAGCTGTCGCGGCGTGGCCGGCGCGTTGCGCGCCGGCCAGCACGGTCATTGCATGCGCCAATCAGTGTTCCATGCTGATCTGCGGCGCCGGCGCCGGTGTGCTGATCGCCTCGGTGCGCTGCACAAGGGCGATGAAGCCGCGTCGGTAACCGCGCGCATCGTCGGCCAGACCGCGCTTGGCCAAACGCACCACGTCGGCGTAATCGAACTCCGCCGAGTGCGTTCCGCCGCGCAACAGATCGGCGTAAACAGCAACGGCAGCCGCGAACGCCAGCCGGTTGCTCGGCTCGGCCTTGATCTGGCTGCGCAGCATGGGTTTGTCGATCAGGGTGCTGACCGAGGACGTCGGCTGCTTGTAGCGCAGCTTGAGCCAGGCCAGTTCGCCACTCTTATCGACTGGCACGGCGACCGGCTTGCCGTAGCGCAGCGGATCGCTGGCCTCGGCGCCGCTGCCGGTGAGGGTCAGCTCATAAATCGCAGTGACATCGTGACCGGCGCCGATTTCACCAGCATCGATCCGGTCATTATTGAAATCCTCTCGGCGCAGCATGCGATTCTCGTAGCCGATCAATCGATACTCGCTGACCTGCGCCGGATTGAACTCGACCTGGATCTTCACATCCTTGGCAATCGTCATCAGGGTCGAGCCGACCTCCTCGACCAGCACCTTGCGCGCTTCCTGCAAGCTGTCGATATGGGCATGGTTGCCATTGCCGACATCGGCCAGCTGTTCGGCGGTTTCGTCCTGATAATTGCCCTGGCCAAATCCAAGCGTGGTCAGCGCGATGCCTGACTTGCGCTTGTCGGCAACCAGGGTCTTGAGTGCGTCGATGCTGACCGTGCCGACATTGAAATCGCCGTCGGTGGCGAGAATGACCCGGTTGATGCCGCCCTCGATATAGCTCTGCTGCGCCATCTGATAGGCCAGCTCGATACCGGCGGCGCCATTGGTCGAGCCGCCGGCGGCGAGGCGATCGAGCGCCTCGGCGATCTGTTCGCGCTCATCGCCGGGCGTGGTGGCAAGCACGAGGCCCGCGGAACCCGCGTAGACGACGATCGATACGCGATCGCGCGCAGTCAGGCCAGGCAACATTTCCTTGAATGCGGCCTTGAGCAGTTCGATCTTGTCGACCGATTGCATCGAGCCCGAGGTGTCGATCAGGAACACCAGATTCGCTGGCGGCGCCTCGGACTTCGGCACTTCAAAACCCTTGATGCCGATCTGCATCAGCACGCGCGCGGGATTCCACGGTGCGGGCGCAAGTTCGGTGGTCACGCTGAAGGGCGTCTCGATACGCGCCGGCGGCTGATAGCCATAGTCGAAGTAGTTGATCATTTCCTCGGCACGCACCGCGTTGGCGGGCGGCAACTGTCCCTGCTCGATCATCCTGCGCACATTGCTGTAGCTGCCGGTGTCGACATCGATCGAGAAGGTCGACACCGCATTGTCGGCAACGCGGATGATCTGGTTGTCGACCAGCGCCGCATAGCCCTCGCGATTGGCATCGTCCATCTGCTGCTGCATCAGCGCTGGCGGTGGCGGTGGCGGGGCGCCGTACGCGACCACCGGCCCGTTGCGCTGCGCTTTCATCGGCGTACTCGATGCCGGCGGCGCCATCGGCTGTTCCGACGCAGCACCGGCGGAACCCAGTGCCTCGATCGGTCGCGCCTGATCCTGCGCGGTGATTCGTGATCCGGATACCTCGATCGAGTCGAGCTCGCCTTCGCGGCGTTCCGGGAGTGGTTCCATCAGCACGATCTCAACCTTTTCTTCGGCGCCTGCAAGCGCGTCGGGCTTCGGCGCGCGCTCGTCGGCGCGCAATTTGGCAGCGCGCTCGTCGGACGATCCGGCCTGCTGGCCTCGTTCGCGTGGCGAATCCGGCGCGGTGCTGCAGGCGGTCAGACTCAGGGCAAGGGCAATGGCGGAACTCAGGACCAGTCGTTTCATCTCGGCACTCCTTGGTGGGGTGAGAGATGAAACGCGCGATCGGGAAATCGGGGTTAGCCGTGATTGCTGCGTGCCGAGTTGCCGAGTGCCGAGTCGCAACTACCGCTGCGCCGATTCGGACACTCTGCGCTCCGCAAAGCGGGGCTAGACGGCAGGCAGCCGCTCAGCGTTGAGCGCCCAGCCCATCAGATGCTGCTGGTAGTACAGCGGCTGCGCATTGATCAGACTGAAGCCCTGCTCGCCGAGCAGTTCCAGCACCGACTGCATGCGCTCGCTGTCGAGCGCATGCGCGATCAATTCGGCGGCGCGCAGCCGCTGATCGGCCTGGTCCAGCGCAAGTTTGTGCAAGGCCGCATCGGCCACCGCTCGACCCTTGGTCTGTGCAAGCGCGAATACCTGCTGGATCTGATCACGAAGTTCGGTCAGCGCTTCGGCACCTGCAGCGAAGCGCGCGAGCAAAGCGTCGATCGACTGTTGGCAGGCATTGAAGCGCGCGCGGTCGGCATTGGCCGCGGCGTTGCCGGCGAGCTGGCTGCGACCCTCGGCAGTGGCCGCCATCGCGATCCAGGGCAACATGCCCTGTGCGCAGGCGATCAGATCGGCATCGCCACGCATTTGCCCGAGCAAATCGAGCTCGGCCTCGGCCTTGAGCACCGGCAGCGAGCGGCGATGGTGCATCAGCAGGCACAGCCTGCCCTGCACGTTCAAAACGCGTGCGGCTTCGACCAGGGCGCGATCAAGGTCGGCGTATTCGATTCCGTACTGACTGATCACCAAGTCAAAGCGGGCATCGGCAAAAGGCAGTTGCTCGGCGAGCGTGCCAGGATGAAAGTGCAGGCGACTGCGCTGCGCGGGACGCAATTGATCCAACCAGTCCGGGGCCATTCTGGCCAGATCGATCGCATCGACTTCGCAGCCGGCATCGCTACCACCGTCGACGCCGAGCAGGAGTCGCGGCAATGCCCCATTGCCGGTCGCGATATCGAGCACACGTTGGCCGGCAACGAGCGGCGCGAACGCACGGCTCCAGAACTGGGCGATGGCGCCGTCGTAGTTGCCCGCGAACGAGCCGGGGCAGGAATGCAGCAGTCCTGAGGCCCAGTAGTGCGACCAGCTGCGGCGGCGCGCCTCCAGATCGGCGATATCGGGAGGGTTCGGTGTGGGGACGGCGTCAGAATTCATCCGCACATCATATAGTGTGCCTCGACCGCAGCGATGAGCGGGCCATGGGCACCGTTTGGCCCCTGACCAGGCGCCAGCAAGCTGAAAACCCAGTGTTTTGCACCTGCACCCCAGCTGTTGCGGCAACGCAACATCGTTAATTTTGCGCTATTCCCTTGTTAAAGACTTGTTGCTATTCTGCTTTTACGCTCACCGCGTAGGCGTGCGCCTGCGCCGTCGGCCCTTCCTAGGACATGGAAGACGGATGTCCCGAACTGTGTTTAGACACACTGAATGTTGGAGATTAGTGAATGAAGATCAAACGTAATTTGCTCAGTAACGCCGTTCGTCTCGGCCTCGCAGCCGGAACCGTGGGCCTGCTGGGACTCGTTTCCGCCCCTGCATTCGCGCAGGACGAGGAAGAGGGTTCCGAGACAACCATGGAACGCATCCAAGTCACCGGTTCACGCATCAAGCGCGCCGATGTCGAAGGTTCATTGCCCATCACCGTCATCGATCGTCAGGACATCGACGCATCGGGCGACACCAACGTTGCCGATTTCCTGCGCAACACCACGTTCAATTCGTTCGGTTCGTTCCGTCCGCAGTCGGGTTCTTCGGCGCAGTCGTTTGCCGAAGTCAGCCTGCGTGGTCTGGGCGGCAGCCGCACCCTGATCCTGATCGACGGACGCCGTGCACCGGTTTCGCCGAACACGGGTTCGGGCCAGGATCTGAACTCGATTCCGCTCGCAGCTGTTGAGCGCATCGAGATCCTGTCCGACGGCGCATCGGCCATCTACGGTTCCGACGCAATCGGCGGCGTGATCAACATCATCACCCGTAAGGATTTCGAAGGCGCGGAAATGACCATCGGCGCTGGCAACCCGCGTGCAGCGGGCGGCGAGACCGAAGAAGGTTCGGTGATCTTCGGCGCCTCTGGCGAGCGCGGCAGCCTGTTGGCTGGTGCTTCGTACAACAGCCGCGGCATCATCTTCCAGCGCGAGCGCGATTACTCGGCTGGTGGTGCTTCGACGTTCTCGAACAACCTGTTCAACGCCACGTCGGCTCCGGGCACCCTTTATGGCTTCGTGCCGGGCGGATTCCACAACAACCCGACCTTCGGCTCCAAGCTCCCGGGCTTTGATTGCGACAGCAACAGCTTCTTCTCGACTGCCACCCGCTGCTTCTACGACTTCTCGTCGGCAGCAGCTGACGAAGCCGAGATCCATGGCCAGTCGCTGTTCACCCGCGGTAGTTACCAGATCAATGATGACTGGTCGACCTACTTCGCTGGCAACGTCGCTCGCTCCAAGAGCTTCGGCCGTTACGCGCCGGTTCCGTCGTCGCCGTGGCCGGGTGGCCTGCCGTTCATTCCAGTCGGCTCGCCCAACCATCCTGCCGTTCGCTTCCCGAACGCTGGCTACAACGCGAATGTCCCGTACTTCCTGCGTCATCGCTTCGCCGCACTCGGCCCGCGTGACACCGAAACCGATCAGAACAGCTACAACCTGAACGTCGGCTTCGAAGGCACCCTGGGTGACTTCTTCATTGACGTCGGCCTGCGCCACAGCGAGCAGCAGTACTACGATCTCGGCCGCAACTATGTGGTCGGTGGTCTGGCTCAGACCGCTATCGCCAACGGTACGTACAACATCTACGACCCGTTCTCGGTTCCGCGCAGCATCCTCGACGGCCTGGTCGCAACGATCAACCGTGACTCGGCTACGCAGATCCAGGAGCTGTACGCCAACGCCAGCGTCGACTTGTTCGAGATGGGTGGTGGTTCGGCCGCGATCGCGTTCGGTGCCGAGTACCGCGAAGAGACCTACTCCGACATCTACGACACCCTGCAGTCCTCGGGTCAGATCGTTGGTTCGGCTGGTAACTCCGCCGGTGGTGGCCGTGAAGTTCAGGCAGCCTTCTTCGAGTTCCTGATGCCCGTCATGGACAACCTCGAAGTCTCGCTTGCTGGCCGCTTCGATGACTACAGCGACTACGGCAATGACTTCTCGCCGAAAATCTCGGTCCGCTTCCAGCCGATCGATCAGCTGACCCTGCGCGCTTCCTACGGTCAGGGCTTCCGCGCTCCGACCCTGGACGTCGTAACCGCACAGCCGTTCTTCTCGGCTGACACCGTGACCGATCCGCAGACCTGCCTGGCCTTTGGCCTGCCGGCAACCTGCAGCACCCAGATCACGGCCTACGGTATTGCCAACCCGAACCTCACGTCAGAGCAGTCTGACCAGTGGAGCGCGGGCCTGGCATGGGATGCAACCGATTGGCTGAGCTTGACGGTCGACTACTACGACATCGAAATCGATGATCGTATTGCTTCGATCTCGACCGGCCTGATGATCAGCTGCCTGTCCGGCGCACAGCCGTGCCCAGCTGGCGTCGGTGTGCTCCCCGGCAACATCTCGCCGCCCAACCCCTCGGTTGGTCTCGGTATCGCACGTGGTCCGCAGGGTGAAATCCTGTACGTCCAGCGTGGCTTCGCCAACCGCGGTACCCTCGAGACTGATGGTATCGACGTCAATGTGCGTACCAACTTCGACGTCGGTAGCTGGGGTGCGATCAGCAACCAGTTGCAGATCAGCCGCGTTGGTAACTACAGCTTCGACGGCGCCCGCAACCTGGTCGACGATCCGTCGGTTCCGCAGCTCCGTGCCAACCTCGGCACGGTGTGGACCGTGGGTGACTTCAGCTTCGCCTGGAACATCAACCACATCGACGGCACGCTGTCGACCGCGGGTCAGCAGGCTGCAGCTGGCAACAACGACTACGGCTACGCCCACCGTCTGCCGTCGTGGACCACCCACGACGTACAGGCCACGTGGAATACCCCGTGGGACGGCAAGCTGTCGCTCGGCGTGACCAACCTGACGGACAAGGGACCAGTCCTGGATCCGTTTGCTCCGACCGGTCGCCCGTTTGACTACAACTTGTACGACGGCTACGGCCGCGTGCCGTACGCGCGTTACACCCAGAGCTTCTAATCCAAGCACTGCGGTACTTTCAGAAGGGCCCTTCGGGGCCCTTCTTTTTTGCCTTGAAAAAAGTACGGCGGCATGCCCGCTCGCGGACAATCTGCGGAATCCACGACGAATGCGAGGCACCTTTCAGACGTACTGCTGACCCGTCCGAGCAGCAAGCCCGCAACCCGCTCCGCGCACATTGAATCCTGCGCCCCGATAAACTCTGGCCTTCCCTTTGGCGCCAGGCATAGATGAACTCTGCTGCTCCGGATCAAACAGGCGTGCGCGCCGCCGAGGACTGTTTTCGGCGCGGCGATGACACGCTGGCGGTCAGCTTGCTGCTGCAAGCTCTACCTGACCCGGCGAGCGCGCTGCGACTGCGTGAGTGGGCGGTAGCCGAGCGGCGTCTGGATCTGATCCCGCAGGCGCTACAGGCACTCGCGCTGGCCGGCGGTGTCGAGCACGAAGTCGGCCGTGCCATTGATCTGCAACTTCGGCAGCAGCCAGATGCTGCGCTGGCACAGCTTCAGCCCCTACTGCGCACGTATCCAGAACTTGCCTCAGCACATCATCATGCCGGCCGTGCCCTGATGAATCTCGGTCGCGGTGACGAAGCGCATCTTTCAGTGCAGCGCGCGGTCCAGCTCAGTCCCGAGTACGCCGAAGCCTGGTACAGCCTGGCCCATATCGAACGCGCGCGAGGTCGGCTGGCCGAGGCGGTGGACGCCTACCGCGCTGCATTGCGCCTGATGCCCAGCCTGCGCGTGGCGCTGCTCAATCTCGGCATCACCCTGTGCACACTGGAACAGACTGAAGCAGCCTTGATTCCGTTGCAGCGACTGCTGCAGTTGGACGCGGCGCATGTCGATGGCTGGATCAACAAGGGACTCTGCCTGCACATCCTCGGCAGAATGGAAGCCTCACAACAGGCGTACGAACGGGCGTTGCAATTGGCGCCCGATCAGCCGCTCGCACATTTCTATCTCGGCTGCCTGCTCAACGAGCAGATGGCGACAGCACCGGCGCGCGCCCACCTCGAAGCTGCAGTCGCAGCAAATCCGCAGGACAGCGATGCCCTGACCGAACTGGCCGGTCTGCTCGAACAGACCAATGAGCTGGCCGCTGCCGCCACACATATCCAGCGCGGACTCGCGCAGTCGCCGGATCATCCTGGTCTGAATCTCGAAGCGGCGCGATTGGCGCGACGGCAAGGCCGCCTGGGCGAGGCAAACGAGCGCCTGTCGCGACTCAGCGCCGAGTCATTGCCCAGCCGACTCGCGCAACAGTACTGGTTCGAGTGCGGGCAACTGCATGATCGCGCCGGACATCATGCGGCGGCCATGTCGGCGTTCGAGCAGGGCAATCGACTGGCTGCGCAAAGTCCGCGCCGTCGGCAGATCGACCGCGACGCGTTTGGCCGGCACTGCGACGCCATCGAACATTGGCTCTCGCTAGGCGCTGAAGGTGCCCACGCGCAGACATCTGATCCCAGCGCCGGGTATGGCTACCGTCCCGCCTTCCTGATCGGCTTTCCGCGCTCCGGAACCACCCTGCTCGACACCATGCTGGACGCGCATCCGGAAGTCGCGTCGATCGAGGAGCGTGCCACCATCGAGGTCGCCGTCGATGCGCTGGGCAGCTATCCGCAGTTCATGCCAGGGCTCGATGCGACGGCGCTGGCGCGCGCGCAGCGGATCTACGCTGAGACCGTGGCGCCCTATATCGGAGATGGTTTCAGCGGCCTGCTGCTCGACAAGCTGCCGCTGCGCATGTTGCGCGTCCCGATGATCCGCCGACTGTTTCCAGACGCGCCTATCCTGTTTGCGGTACGCCATCCCTGCGATGTCGTGCTGAGTAATTACATGCAGCAGTACGCACCCAATGATGCCTTCGTGCATTTCGACACGCTGATCGATTCTGCACGAATGTACGACCGCATCATGCGCCTCTGGCAACGCATGCTCAAAGCGCTGCCGATCAATCCACACTGGGTACGTTACGAAAGTCTGGTGATTGATCCGGCAGCTGAACTCGGCAGCGCATGCGCCGCGCTCAACATCGATGTTCGCGCCGGGATGCTCGATTCAGCCGAGCGACTCAAGGGCCGCGACCGAATCCAGACCAACAGCTATCAACAGGTCGCCGAGCCGATCTATCGACGTGCCGCTGGACGCTGGCATCACTACCGGGCATGGCTCGAGCCGGTGTTGCCCTTGTTGCGTCCTCACATCGAGTGGCTGGGATATGCCGATCCGGATATCGACTCGACGCCCTGATCCGCACCGGCATGGCATCCAGCCAAGCAGGCACCGTGGCACTGTGCCAAGCAGCAGCGACCCGCCTCCGTGCCGCGCGGGCAATCCAGACTGCACGGCGATTGCCACGGTAGTTTGACGGATCCAGTGCGATGAATTCTGTGTGAATGCGCCCCAGGTGCCCACGCGTTGCACGCACCGGCCCATGCTAAAAGTTTTCCAAGCGACGATGTTTCCCGAGCATCCGGCTGAACGCAGGACCGCTTTCGCTGCGCGTTGTTGAGCTCTATTGGGCCCAATTTGCGAGTAGGGGATGGTGCTGAGCTGTCTGCCCCTGCCGAAGTGAATCCGGCGGGCACAGCATCGGTGCAAACGAACTTCGGACCCAAACCCCGGGCCCGTGAGGACGAGGAGTGACGCGCGATTGTGCAGGTGATTGTGCAAGCGCAGGTTCAAAACACAACAAGGCGAGTATCAATGATGACCTCAAGACGCAATGCACTTGGCAGGGCGATCGCGCTGGCCCTGCTTGGCAGCACGCTGGCAGGCATCGCAGCGACGGCAAAGGCAGACGATCAGCAATCCGCTTCGCTCGATCGTCCGATCAGCGAACATGCCGGAACAAGAATCGCAGAAGCAGCGGCTGCGCCGGTTTACGCCATTACCGTTTTCGATCGCGAAGATCTGGATGCTTCCGGGGCCACCACACTCGCCGATTTCCTCCGGCGCACCAGCCTCAACACCTTTGGCGCCATCCGTCCACAATCGGCCACCACCCTGCAGCCGCTCGCCACGGCCAGCCTGCGTGGACTGGGTCAGGATCGCACCCTGGTGCTGGTCGATGGCCGCCGGCTCACGATGTCGCCCATCGTCGGAGCATTCCAGGGCCAGGATCTGAACGCGATCCCGTTCGCGGCAATCGAGCGCATCGAAGTGCTCCCGCACGGTGCGTCGGCGCTGTATGGCTCCGATGCCGTAGGCGGCGTCATCAATGTCATCACGCGCAAGCATTTCGAGGGAGCGGAGTTCTCCATCGGTGCCGGCAGCCCGCGCCGCGGTGGCGGCGAGACCGAGGAAGGTTCGGTGATTTTCGGCAGCTCCGGTGAGCGCGGCAGCCTGGTCGCTGGCGCTTCGTACACCACGCGCGGCATCATCTACCAGCGCGAGCGCGACTATTCGTCTGGTGGTGCGTCCACGCATTCCAACAACCTGCTGAGCGCGTTCCCGCGCCCCGGCACGGTCAATGACTATATCGTCGGTGGTTTGATTTCGAATCCGACCTATGGTTCGATCCTGCCCGGCTTCGATTGCAACAGCAACGGGTTTTTCAGCACCGGCACGGGCGCGAACCAGCGCTGTTTCTATGACTTCACCCCCCTGGCTGCCGACGAAGCCGAACTGCATGGCCGCGCACTGTTTGCCCGTGGAAACTTCCAGATCAACGACGACTGGGCGACCTATCTCAACGCCGACGTCAGCCGGTCCACGAGTTTCGGCGTACTTCCGCCGGTGCCAAGTTTCCCCTGGCCGGGCGGCGCGCCGATCATTCCGGTGGGCTCGCCCAACCACCCTGCGCTGCGATTCCCAAACGCCGGCTACAACCCCGGTCTCCCCTATTTTCTGCGTCACCGTTTCGCCGCTGTCGGCCCGCGCACCGATTCCACCGAGCAGAACAATTACAGTCTGAACGTCGGCATTTCTGGCCGAGTCGGTAATTTCGCCGTAGACGCCGGACTGCGCCACAGCGAGCAGCAGTTCTACAGCCTCGGCCGCAACGCGATCGTGGCGGGGCTCGTCCAGCAGCGGATTTCCGACGGCAGCTACAACCTCTACGATCCCTTCAGCACGCCGCGTTCGATCCTCGATTCGATGACCGCCACGGTCAATCGCGACGCCGAGAGTCAGCTGCAGGAAATTTATGCCAATGCGACGACCGATCTGTTCGAGATGGGCGGCGGCGCTGCCCAACTGGCCTTTGGCGCCGAGTACCGGAGCGAGTCCTATGCGGATATTTTCGACACCTTGCATTCTTCCGGGCAGATTGTCGGCTCGGCCGGCACTGGCTCCGATGGCGAACGCGACGTTCGCGCGCTCCATGTTGAAGCCCTGCTGCCGATCACCGAAACACTGGATGTGGCGGTCGCGGGTCGCTACGACGATTACAGCGACTACGGCAGCGAATTCTCGCCGCTGGTTTCGCTGCGTTTTCAGGCGCTGCCTTCTCTGACCCTGCGTGCGCACTTCGGCGAAAGTTTTCAAGCCCCGGCCATGGGATCGCTGGATCTGAGCTCGGTCCGCTCCAGCGAGTTTGTCTTCGATACCACCTACTGTGGAATCGCGGGCCTGCCGATCTGCGAGCCCTCATTTGTCGATGTCTATACCATCGCAAACCCGGAACTTCAGGCGGAGCAATCCAGGCACTGGGGCGTGGGTCTGGACTGGCAGGCAAGCTCATGGCTTTCGCTGGGAATCGACTACTACGATATTGCGATCGATGAGCTGATCGCGCCGTTGTCGCTGTTCCAGATCATCCGTTGCGCCAACCAGACCATCGACTGTCCGATTGGCGTGCGGGCGTTTCCGGCCAATGCCGTGCCGGGCGATCCAAGCCTTGGCCTGGGCGTCGCCCGTAGCCCGAGCACTGGGGAAATACTGTTCATTCACCGCGGCCTGGTCAATTACGGAACACAGGACACCGACGGCATCGACTTCAAGCTGAGCACCGAATTCGAGCTCGGCAACTGGGGCGTGCTCAGCAATCGTCTTCAGCTCAGTCGTGTCGGAACATTCAGTGATCTGGGTTTTGATGACATCGTCGATCGTCCCGGCTATCCGGAGTACCGCGCCTACCTCGCGACGCAATGGAACCTGGGCGACTTCAGCTTCGACTGGATCGTCAACCACATCGATGGCACGCTCTCGACCGGCGGCGCACTGACTGTGGATACCGGCAACGACTATGGCTACGTGCTGCGTCTGCCTTCCTGGACCACGCATGACCTGCAGGCCGCGTGGAATACTCCCTGGAACGGTAAATTGGCGCTGGGCGTGACCAATGTCGCCGACAAGGGACCGCCCGTCGATCCGCAGTCTGCACGAGGCGGCCTGCCGTTCGACTACCAGCTGTACGATGGCTACGGACGGGTACCCTACGTTCGCTACACGCAAGGCTTCTAAGGAAGCTCTGAGTAAGTCACCAATTCGACTTCGCTCAATTGCGTAGTGCCTGCCATACCCCAAAAAACCTGCGGTTTTTCGCCCCCTGACTCAGGGGGCTATCGCGGCTCCGAACTTGTTCAGAAGCTCCCTGAAAGCAATTCGCTGCGCTGGAAGGGCGGTCAAAGCCTTTCCGGCGTCGATTGAGTTGCAGACGGCGGGCGACGATCCGCAGAGACGGACTGCGCGGGGTTTGCCGCGAGGAAGTAATAGTCGAAGCGGCGTGCGCCGATTTCGATCTGATGGCGGCGACTCGCTGCGGCAATCAGATCGGGAAAGCAGTGCGTATCGCTCGCGCAAACCACGACGGCTCCGTCACGTCGCAGATCCTCAGGCGCAAGCCATGGCGAAATCGCGAAGTCGCCCTGGACCAGCATCGCAGGGCGGGTCGGTGCGTAGGCCGAGACAATGGCGCTGAGGATGTGATCCCCAACCACAATGCGCAGCGGACCGGGCATGGTCTGCTGCCAGTCGTCCGCGATGGCGGTCGCCAATGCCTGGCCATCGAAACGAGTTTTCGAGCGCTCGCTCTGCGTCTTGTAGGCGACGTGTATGCAGGCCACAAAAAGGGCCACCACGGCCAATCCTGCGCAGAAGCGCCTGAAGTGGGCCCGGTCGATCCGCGTCGGTATCAGCAGGCACCAGGCAACGCCGGCGAGATTGAAAAAGCCGAACGCCCAGGTTGATTTCAGCCGGCTGCCGGTGACAATGCCGTAGCACGTGGAGATCAGCAGCGGGCCGAGGCAGAGCGCCAGGATCAACCAGGCCTCACGGCGCGGGCGCGGCAGTTGAGCGCTGCGGTCGATCAGCAACAGGAACAGCAAGGCGCTGAATAGCAGGCCGAGCAGCGCACCGATGGCGAAGCGCAGGGGCTCCAGCACATGCGGATAGGCGGTCGCTACCGCGCCACGATCGAAACCGCGCAAGTACGACCAGGGCAGTTGCCAGTGCGCGCTCAGCCAGGCCAGATGCGGGACCAGCAGCACAAGGGCCAGCAAGCCAGCGAGATAAGGCCCACGTGTACGCAGACTGGCCCGGCCGGCTGAACTTCCAACCAGGATCAGCGCACAAGTGGCGATCAGCAGCAGACCGGAATACTTGGTGTAAAGACAAAGCGCAACGAAAACGCCCCAGGCCCACCAGTGATGGTGATCACCGCGCAACGCGCGCACGAAGTGGTAGCTGAGTCCCGCCCATACCGGCAGCTGGAGGGTGTTCATGTTGAAGTTGGGCGTCAGGTAGGTGTACCAGTACGCACCCTCAAGCACAGCCGTGGCGACCACCGCCGCGTGTCGATCGAGGAACAGGCGAGCCGTTTTCCAGACGTAGTACAACGTGATCAATACGCAAACCTGGGCCAGCACGTAGAGCGCACTGAGCCGGCCACCCGAGATCTGCAAGGCAATCTCGCCCAACCAGGCGCCAAGCGGTGGATGCTTGTAGTAACCCCACTGCCACTGCTGACCCCATCCGAGCAATTCCAGCGTGTCCAGCGGCAGCATTCGATAGGTGAGGATGGGCGCGAGCACCCAGAACAACAGATGCCAGGCAGCGAGCAGCCAGAGCAAGCGTTCGGGCTTTGCATACAAATCAAACCAGCCCTGCGGATTTGCCGAGCTGCTTGTCATCGGCACGGGCGCGGCGACCGGATCAGTCGACATGTTGGCTTCGATGGACAGCGACGTCCGGTTGTCTGCGAATCCACAGGCTCATCTCCATGCGCGGCGCGCAGCAGGCAACGCATGGGCGATCCGCGTTGCATTGGCCAACGCATGGCCGCAATGTTGTGGATTTACGTGATCTGTGCGAAAACGCTCGCTTTCCTGCAGGATTCTGTCCCCAATGTTTCAGATTGCACCGGCTTTCGCGGTTCCGATGGTACTCGCCAGTCTCGACAACAGCGAAGCGCTCAACGCTGAATTGCGCGAACTGTTTCTCGCCCGTTCGGCGGATGATCGCTACCGCAACCCCGACCCGTTCACACATCGCAATGCGGCGCTGTTCGAAAGCAACTTCCGCCTGTTCGACTGGCCACAGCCCTGCATCCAGAAGTTGCGTGATTTCTGTCATGCCAGCCTGTACCGGGCGATCGGCGAGCTTTCCGGCTATGACGTGCCGATGCTGCGGCGTTTGCATGCGGCCTCCGAGGCCTGGTTTCATGTCACCCGCAAAGGTGGCTACTTCGGACCGCACAACCATCCCATGCACTCCTGGTCGGGTGTCTACTGTGTCTGCCATTCGGGCGACGATCCGGCCAGCGACAGCGGCAAGTTGACCGTGATCAATCCGCATTCGATGAACACGATGTTCATCGACATGGCCAATTCCAGCATGAAGATGCCCTTCCACATGAGCAACCGCATGCTCAGGCTGAAGGCTGGCGACCTGGTGCTGTTTCCCTCCTGGTTGCTGCATGAGGTATTGCCCTACGAGGGTGATGACGCGCGAATTACCGTGGCTTTCAATGTGCGCTTTCGACTCGATGGCGCCAAGCCGGCCGATGTGCCGATCGGATAGTCGCCTCATGCGCACGCCGATGGCTGCCGGCGAATAGCGGTGAGCGGCCGAACAGGCACGAGCCACGATCATCCAGCCGACTTGGCCAGGGCCGCGATCATCGGTTGCAACTGCGCTTCGTAGGCCGCCCAGACCCGACCACGATCGCGCCGGATGCCATCGCGCATCATCACGCTGCTGGCGGTTGCCACCGCATCGCTGCGTGATTCGATCTGGACCATGCCCGGCTCGTATTCGAGGCCACAGAACCCGGCCATACGCGCCGCTGTCTGTTCGGGCGCATTGACCAGGTCGTCATAGGCGACATCGAGAATACGATCGCCGAACTGGCTCCGCCAATGCGCCATCAGGCGTTGATAGTTCCGATGGTGCGCGACGTATTCCAGCTGATCATAGGAATACGGACAGGCGGCACTGAACAGGGTTCTGAGACTGGACAGACCGACGTCGATCGGATCGCGATCGAGACAGACGAAGCGTGCCGCCGGCAGCGCCTGCGCGATGAAGCCGACGTTGAAGTAATTCGAAGGCAGCTTGTCGGTGACCATCGATGCGCCACGCGCACGCCAGAGCATGCCCTGCAGATAGCCCTGACCGATGGTCCGATAGTCGAGACGATCACGCATCTGCACCAGTTGCGCATCGAGTTCACCAGAAAAATGCAGTCCGCTGGCGCGGCGCAGTTGCGCGCGCAGATCGTAGGTTTCGCCGCCGGCCGCGATCGCTGCGTGGCCACTCAGGATTCGTTCGGCCAGGGTCGTGCCGGATCGATGCAGGCCAATCACGAAGATCGGCGTCAGCTGCGGATCGGCATGGCCCGGCGCAACGGCGGCCGGATCGAACGTCCATTGACAGAGTGCATCGACCAGGGCGGTCGCCTCGTCCGTGCTGTAGCGCAGCGTGCTGCGCTTGGCCCGACAACCCCGCTGCAGCGCCTCCCAGGCCCGCGGATAGTCGCGCAGATCATGCAGTTCATTGTGCAGGGCGTAGGCCAGCCATGCTTCGGATTCACCGGCTGGGGCGCGCGCAAGCGCGGCCTCGATCCTGGCCACGCGCTGCTCAGCACCGGGCAGTCGCGTGCGTGACAGCAGCCAGTGCGCGCTCGGGTCCTCGGGCACGATATCCAGACAGCGCTGCGCATGCTCGGCGGCCGCGGCAAGATCACCGTAGAAAACATCCAGCGTCGCGCACATGTACAGACTCGGCGGATGACGGGGATCACGCGCGAGCGCAGCCTGGGCAAACTGGCGAGCGAGTTCGTGCGCGCCGATCAGGGTCAGCTCCTGCGCCACCTCGGCCAGCGACTTGGCCGAATCCCACATCGGTGGCGGTAATTGCTGCGCGATCTGCACCATCATGGCCGATTCGCTCAGGGTATTGAGCACGCGCATCAACTGCAGCGCCGTGCGCGGACTATCGATGTGACCACGGGTCGCGCTCAGCGCCGCCTCGCGTGCAGGTGTGTGCTGGCCTTCGGCCAACTGCAATTCGGCCAGCTGCAGCAGACTGGGCACGTGATCAGGCTGCAGCTGCAGGGCTTCCTGCAGGTTATTGATCGCGGCCGGCCGCTCGCCCATCGCGGCGTAGCTCTCGGCACGCTGCAGCAGACGGCGCAGTCGCGCCGGAGCGAACGCGTCGGCGCCCGCAGTCGATGGGGGATAGAGGGGTGTTTGCATGCGAAAAGTATACTTCAGGCTCGCCTCTGGTCTGGGCCAATGGCCTGCAGAGCAAGAATCACCGGCAGTTCTCGCCTTATTGATTACCGGCCGGTAGTGTGGTGTTGCACACTAGTCGCCCCACTTGGCGATGTACTGGTAGTAGCGCGCCGTCCAGGCGTCGGATCCGAAAGCGCCTTCGCTTTGATGGGTGATGCACAGGCGCCAGGTACCCAGTCGCAGCCGGCGCTGACGCGCGCTGCGACAGAAGTCCAGATCATAGAAATGGAAGTCGAACACGGGATCGAAGGCGACTGCATGCGCGCGCAGCTTGGACTTGCGTGCGGCCAGCAACACGCCGTCGAGCAATTCGCATTCGGCCGGCACATCGCCGAAATAGCCGATTCGGCCAAACGGATGCTTGCCGTGAGCAACGCGGCCGCTCAGGGTGATCGGATCGGACTGCACCATGCGCTCATCGGCAAAACACCAGGACGGCTGACCTGGTACCCGATTGCGACAACCGCCGACGCCGACGACATCGAAGCGCTCCAGCGCGTCGATCAGATGATCGGCGAAAAAATAATCATCGATCCAGACGTCATCGTGGACAAAGACGGCGATGTCGCCGCCACCTTCTTCAGCAATCCGCGCATTGTAGATTTCGGGCAGGCCACGCCGGTTTTCGAAACTGATGTGATGGCCGATGCGCTTGTCGCCAGCCAGCCTGCGCAGCGACATGCCGAGCGCGGAACGCGCCCAGAATTCGGCCTCGACCATTCGGGTGGCACTGACGATTTCGATCATCGCTTCATCGCTGGGGTCGACAGGGGCAAGACGCCATTGTGCGGATCAGGCGCCTTGCGCACAAGCCGCGCGCGCTGAAGCGGCCTGCCAGTGCGCGGCCAGGCGCTGGGACAACTCGGCGAGCAGCGGTTCCGGCAAGTCGTGGCCCATACCGGGGATCAACTGTATCGATGCACCGGGTATTTCGGCGGCAGTGGCGCGTCCATGCGCGCAGGGCACCAGGGGATCAGCATCACCATGAATGACCAGGGTCGGCACCGTGATCCCGCGCAGGGCCGGACGGCGATCGCCTGAGGCGACAATTGCCAGTAGTTGCTGCGCGGAGCCTGCGGGATGGTAGCTGCGACGCAGACTGATCGAGACGCGCTCGCGCAGTTGCGATTCCTCAACGGGATAGCGCGGGCTGCCAATGGTGCGGTACAGATGCACGAAGTGGTCGACGATGCGCTCAAACCCGGCATGCTTCGCTGGTCGTGCCAGCAGCAAGCGCAGTACGCGCAGGCTCGGCCTCGGCAGGGAGCGCGCTCCGGTCGATGACATGATCGAACTCAGACTCAGGCAACGTTGGCCATGCAGGGCGGCGATCTGCTGGGCGATCATGCCGCCCATCGAAACCCCGACGATATGCGCCGCAGGAACCCGCAGTGCGTCAAGCAGAGCGATACTGTCAGCCGCCATATCGTCGAGCCGGTACGGCGCATCAACCGGTAGCCGCAACCAGTAGCGCAGCGCCGCGAGTGAGAGATTGGGACGGCGCGTTTGCGCGATCTTGCTCGACAGACCGATGTCGCGGTTATCGAACAGGATCACCCGATAACCGGCCGCGACAATGTGTGCGCAGAATGCCTCCGGCCAGGCGATCATCTGCATGCCCAGCCCCATGATCAGCAGCACCGCCGGTGCGTCGTCAGCTCCTTGCACGGTGTACTCGAGCTCGATGCCCTGGGGCGTGGTCAAGCGCATCAGTCGCTGCCAGATGGCGCCGGGCTGGCCATGACGCCCTCGACCTCGAATCCATCGGTAAATCCCGAGGCCAGCAATCCGCTGAGCGTCGCCAGCATCGCTGCATTGGTTTTCAGGATCGCGCCGCCCATCGCCTGTGCCTGCGGCCCGATATTGGTCGGTGTGTCGGTGGACTTGTGGTAGTGCGGATAGAGATCATAGTCGGCCTCGATCGCGAGTAGTCCGCGCACGCCGGCATTGAGATAGGGCATGTGATCGGAGCCAAATGGATTGGTGCTGAGCAGGACATCGAGTGTGGGCACATAGATAGCCGCGGCGGCAGCAAACTGATTCAGATAAGCCGAGTGCGTTGCATAACTTTCAAACAGCACCTGCAGATTGGCATCCGCGCTGTAGCCAATCATGTCCATGATGATGACCGCGCTGATCTTGCCGAGATCGCTGGATTGACTGAGCGCCTGGACGTGGGCGGCACTGCCACGCAGTCCCTGTTCCTCACCGGCGTAACACATGAAAAGTATGCTGCGCTGCGGATTGTGCGGCAGCACGGCGCGGGCGAGTTCGATCACGCCGGCGCAGCCCGTGGCATTGTCTTCGGCACCCGGCGTCGGGCTGATGCTGCTGCCCACGGCATTGCGCGAATCGTAGTGACCACCGACGACGATCCATTCGTTCGGAAACACGCTGCCGGTCCAGACACCGAGTACGTTGTTGCGACTGATCGTGCCGCCTCCGCTGGCCGGCATCGTGAAGCTGGGATAGCTGGTACTCAGTCCGAGGCCGCTGAACTGTCCGCCGATCCAGTCGCGCGCCGCGTTGAGCGTGGTGGTCGCATAGCTCGAACGATCCCATGCCGCCAGCGTCTGCACGTCGGCGAACCAGCGTGGCGGATTGATCGCGTCGACAACCTGCTGAATCTGCGCATCGGCGTTGGCCACCGGCACAGCATCCAGTCGATACTGCCGAGCGATCACGCTGTTCGGCTCGGCCATGCGCCAGCCGCCATGCTCATCGTCGATCAGTTCGACTGGCACCGTTTCACCCTGAGCGAGCAGGCGGAGCTCCCAACGTCCGCCCCGGGTGATCAGGGTGCCGAGCTCCGGCCCATGTTCGGCGCAGCCACGCGCACGCAACCACAGCCGCGACGGATCGATGGCCTGCCGCTGCGACAACAGGGGCGCCGCTGCCGATGCGCGAACGGCTGCATCAGGCGGCGTCACCAGGACCATACGATCGCCCAGTTCGATCCACCAGCCTTCGGTTTGTTTGAGCGTGCTGACCGCAGCCGCGTCGGCGCTGGCGATATCCAGCACCAGGACACGCTGGTCAGGCGCCGCGAACGGCGTAGTCAACAGAAGCAATGAGGCAGCGAACATGCGACTTCCGATCAGGCGATTGACGATCCCAAGTCTAGCCCGTAAGCCAGCGCAATTTGCGTGAACCCATCAGCTGAATCAAGCCGGCCACGAAGCGACTTTCCGCTGCATGCACTGCTCAGTCAGTCCCGGCAACGCAGGGGAACGGAGCGCACTACGGCTTGCTATCAGACCTGCCTGACGCAGACATCGGAAGCTTGCGCGCGATGGCCTCCAGTGCGTCCGCACCACGCTGGTGTGCCTTGACAAATCGGGTCAGCAGCACGAGCAAGTAAACGCCGATTCCGACGACAGTCGCGAAATAAAGCAATGCAATTGCACCACCGAGACCTGACATTATTGAAGTTTCCTTGTGCGCAGTGTGGAGCCAGTCGCGGACTCAGGCCTCAGCCATCAACCCCCTGCGGCGCCGCTTTTGGAATGGCCAGCAAGGCGAGCAAGGTAATTCCCGAGGCTATGCTCAGGTACCAGCCAACGGCGGCCAATCCATATTGCCCGGCCAGTTTGGTGGCGATGAAAGGGGCCAGCGACGCGCCGAATATGCCGGCCATATTGAAGGTCAGCGAGGCGCCAGTGTAGCGAACCGATGTCGGAAAAAGTTCGGCCAGCGCGGCGCCGAGTGGCCCATAGGTCAAGCCCATCAGGAACATGCCGAGACAGAGAAAACCCAAGACAGCTGAGGCGCTGCCGGCGCCGAACAGGGGCTCGAAGCTCAGTCCGAATGCCATGATCAGGATCGTCACCAGGATCAGTGTGGCGCGGCGACCATGCCGGTCAGCCATCGCCGCGGAGATCGGGATGGTGAGGGCAAAGCAGAACACCGCCAGCATCTGCATCAGCAGAAACTGCTCGCGGGTAAAGCCAAGCTTCGCTGTGCCCCAGCTCAGCGTGAACACGGTCATCAGATAGAACAGCACGAAGGTCGCCATCGCGCCGAAGGTGCCGGCGATCAGGGCACGCGGATAGCGCATGATGACCACGGCCATCGGCAGGCGCACGCGTTCATTATTGGCGAGTGCTTTCCTGAAATCGGGCGTTTCTTCGATGCGCAGGCGAACCCACAGACCGATGAAGACCAGCACGGCGCTGGCGAGAAATGGGATGCGCCAACCCCATTGCAGGAAATCCGCCTCGCTGAGCACTTG
This sequence comes from Lysobacterales bacterium, assembly GCA_038255435.1. Lineage (GTDB taxonomy): Bacteria > Pseudomonadota > Gammaproteobacteria > Xanthomonadales > Ahniellaceae > 0-14-3-00-62-12. The sequence goes on along the minus strand of JBBSLG010000001.1, from coordinate 51,874 downwards.
GGTCAGCAGCAGGAATACTCCGGTCGAACAGACAAACCCAATCGGCGCACCGAGTTGCGGAAACATGCCGTACCAGGCGCGCTTGCCTGGCGGGGCGTTCTCGGTGGCGAGCAGCACCGCACCACCCCACTCACCCCCGAGACCCAGACCCTGGCCAAACCGGCAGAGCGCGAGCAGGGCGGGTGCGGCAATGCCGATCGAAGCGTAGGTCGGCAGCAAGCCGATCAGCACGGTCGACAAGCCCATGGTCAGCAGGGCTGCGACCAGGGTCGCCTTGCGGCCAATACGATCGCCGTAGTGACCGAACAGGGCCGAGCCAATCGGCCGTGCGAAGAATGCCAGCGCGAAGGTGGCAAGCGACTGCAGGGTCGCCGTCATCGCGTCGCCGGCCGGGAAGAACAGCTTGGGAAACACCAGCACCGCCGCCGTGGCGTAGATATAAAAATCGAAGAACTCGATCGTGGTGCCGATCAGACTGGCGAACAACACTCGACCGGGCGGGTTGGGACTGGCTGCGCTGGAAGTCATCGGCATCTCGCTACAAGAGCGCGCGATTCTGGCAGTGTGTGCGACGGGCGTGAAGCGGCCGCGGGCATCGGTCGAGCGAACATCAGTTCCGCGCGCGAGCGCATACCGCGATCGCGCGACAATCGGGCACGACTAGGCGGCGATCGCCAGCGGCTCAGCGGTGACCGCAACCGCATGCAGGACCGCGGCAATGCGCACCGCGCTTTGGATGGTCTGCGCCGATACGTCGTGCTTGCGCAGGGTCTTCTCGTGGGATTCCATGCACATGCCACAGCCATTGATGGCCGATACCGCGATCGAGGCCAGCTCGAAGTCGATCTTGGCGCAGCCCGGGTTGGCCAGCACGTTCATGCGCAAGCCGGCGCGCAGATTCTGGTACTCGGCATCCCCGACCAGATGGGTGAAGCGATAGTAGATATTGTTCATGGCCATGATTGCTGCGGCGGCATGGGCAGCGGACTGCTCGGACTCGGAGAGTTGCCCGGCAAACTGCGCGTTGACCGCACGTTGCAGCGGTTCGAAGCGGCTGGCGTCGGCACTGGCGATCGCGATGATGGCGATCTGTTTGGCACTGAGACCAGGCGCGCCCGACTCGCTCAGTACCGAGTCAAGGTTGAGCCGGAGATCCTTGGCGTAGTCGGGGAGCAACGACTTGATGTCATTGATATTCATTGCAGACTCCTTTGCGTCTCAGCGCGCCGCCGCCCGGCACATGCAAGCCGGCGCCGTTGGCGCGCTGACAGGTGGAACTGGGTCGATGCTGCGGAGCACAGTCCGCAGCATCGTGATCGGGTCGCGCGGTGAAGGGATCAGGCGGCAAGCTTGATCGTCGCGTCGCCCTGGCTCCAGTTGCACGGACACAGCTCGTCGGTTTGCAGCGCATCGAGCACACGCAGCACTTCCTGAGGATTGCGGCCCACACTGCCGTCGGTGACGTAGGCGAAGCGAATCACGCCATTGGGGTCGACCAGGAAAGTTGCACGCTTGGCTACGCCTTCCTCGGCGTCGAGAATGCCAAGATCGCTGCTGAGGCGGCGGTTGGTATCGGCGAGCATCGGGAACGACAATCCGCGCAGGTCCTTGTGGTCCTTGCGCCAGGCGAGATGGACGAACTCGCTATCCGTGCTGGCAGCCAGGACCTGACAGTCACGATCGGCGAACTGGGTGTTCAGATCGCCGAAGCCCTTGATCTCGGTCGGGCAGACGAAGGTGAAATCCTTCGGGTAGAAGAAAACCAGCAGCCACTTGCCGGCATAGCTGTTGTTGTCGATATCGGCGAACGCCTTGTCGAGGCTCTCGATCGACACGGTGGCCTTGACCTTGAACTGGGGGAATTTGTCTCCGACGGTCAGCATGGGTAGCTCCTTGAGTTTGCAGGGGTGAAGACGGTGGGTGCAGAGCATCCAGGGCGCGTAGTTTATGCCGCACCGCACAATAACTCCAATCGATTGTTGCCATGAACTTGATAGGCTCAGTCAATGGATGGTTCCAGAATCCGCAACCGGCTCCGATCAGGTTGGCGCTGGCAGCAGACAGTCGCTGACAAATTCCCGCAGCAGCCCTCGCTGCGGATCGCGGAAGCGCAGGGCGCGTGCGACCAGAGCCAGTGGACGACTGAAGTCGGCAGCGTCGCGCATCTGCAATTCCGGATAGATTTCGTCATTCAGGATCGCGGCACCGAGCATGGCCATCTGCACGCGGAGCTGATGTTTGCGCCCGGTGATCGGCTGCAGTCGATACGTCCAGTAGGCATCTCCCCGCTCGATCGGCTCGATGACGGTGCGCGCATTGGCGACACCGTCGACCTGGCGCATGCGAAAGAACGGTTCACCAGTCTCCAGCCGGATATCGGCGGTGAGCGGAAACTGCAGACCGGGAAGCCCGGGCGCACGGGCCTCATAGGTCTTCTCGATCAGCCGCTGGCGAAACAATTCCTGGTAGGGACGACGGCTGGCGGTGCGGGTGGAGAACATCACCAGGCCCGCGGTAGCGCGATCGATCCGATGCAGGGGGACCAGATCCGGATTTCCGGTTTCGTGGATCAGCCGCGTCTGCAGGGTCTCCTCGACATGCCGACCCGCCGGCATCACCGGCAGGAAATGCGGCTTGTCGGCGATCAGGATGTCGTCGTCGACATGAACAATGCGCGCCGCAAACGGCACCCTGACCTCGTGCTCCACTTCGCGGAAGTAGCGGATACGCAGTCCCTCGCCTACCTGCGTGTGCTCATCCAGCGCCTCGCCGTGCTCGTTCTGTACGCGACCGCGCGCGATGCGCGCCCGCCAACTGGCTTCGCTGATATGGGGAAAGTGCGCCGTCAGGGCCTGCAGCAGGGTCGCCCAGTGACCTGCAGAAATGTGCAGGATGCTGGCGCGGACAGCCGAGACGTTGGCGCAATCATTGCCATCGATGGGCACAGCGACGCAGGTGCCCGCTGGGCCAAAAGGTTCAGATCGATTCGACCCAGTGGATATCACTGGACTTGTTGTTGGCGTTCGGTCCCTGCATCAGCCGCAGCGAGCGCAGCACGGCCCGGTGCAGGCTCTGCACTTCGCCGTAGGGTGAGGTCTTGGTGATTCGATAGGCAGCAACCAGCCAGCGTCGTACCGCGCCCGCCTGGACCGGAATGTGGGGCGACTTGGCGCGCTCGCTGGCGGCGCTGATCTCCTCTTCCCAGTTGGTGTCGTCGACGGCGCCTGGCTTGGCCGCAGCCGCATTGGCCTGGGTCATTTCGGTGAGCGCGACCAGAGCGATCTTGCGGCGCTCGTCCTGGCTCAGGCCGGAAATCACCTTGTTGATGTTCTGAAACTGGCGGAGCAGCACCAGATAGCGGGCAAACGCGGTGGTCCGTTGCATGGCACGGCGCGTTATCGATACAGCGGCTTCCATCTTGGCGTGCATAGCGCGTTCCCCGGGCAGTGCATGAAATTCTAAGGAGCAAAGTGTTCCTTCGGACGGCCCACAGAATTGCGCACTGGGTCACATTTTGTCAATTAGGGACGATTCACGACAGACTTGGACCGAGGCCCGGACTGCCCAGCCGGGCAATGTGACGCAACGCGTCACCGCTCTCACCCTACGCCCCACCCCCAACCGGGCTCAAACTGCCGGATCGATGGCGCGCTCAGCCAGCCGCTTGAGCAAATGACGGCTCATTCCGCCGGCCAGCTCCTGTTCTCCCACGAAAACCTGACCGGCGCTCTCATTGCGCAGCAGGGCGGCCTCTTCCTCGCTGCGGCCGCGAACGATGCAGTCGATGCCCGGATTGAGCGCACGTGCGGTCTCCAGCATCTGGCGGGCACGAAAGGTATCGGGTGTGGTGATCACCACGGCGGCTGCCCGCGCGATATGCGCCTGAATCAGCACGGCAGGCTCGGCGGCATCACCGACCACGGCATGGATACCATGCTCACGCAGTGACTCGACCAATTCACGGTTCTGGTCCGCCACGACCAGACGAACACCCGACGAACGCAGGGTACGCGCAATCTTTCGGCCGACGCGGCCGTATCCGACGACAACTACGTGGCCAGTCAGATGGCTCGACTCCACTGACATCGGCAACTCGGAAAGCGGATCGTCGCGGCGCTCGAGATCGCGAGCCAGCTTGGAATGCTTGCGCACCCATTGCTGTAGGGGCTCGATCGCCTGGAAAATAAGCGGATTGAGCGCGATCGAAAAGATCGCGCCGGCGAGAATGAGGCTCTGGGCCTCGGCCGGCAGCACGCCAAGGGCAACGCCGAGGCCAGCCAGGATGAAGGAGAACTCTCCGATCTGGGCCAGGCTGGCCGATACCGTCAGCGCGGTGTTCAGAGGATAGCGGAACAGCAACACCAGAATGAATGCCGCAATGGACTTGCCGAGCACGATCACGGCGACGACCGCCAGCACCTGGAACGGGTGCTGCACCAGAACACGGGGATCGAACAGCATGCCCACGGAGACGAAAAACAATACCGAGAAGGCGTCGCGCAGTGGCAGCGATTCCTCGGCTGCGCGGTAGCTCAACGCAGACTCGCGCAGGACCATACCGGCAAAGAAAGCACCGAGCGCGAAAGACACGCCGAACAGCGCCGCCGATCCGCAGGCGATCCCCACTGCCGCGGCGACCACGCAGAGGGTGAACAACTCGCGCGACCCGGTGCGCGCCACCTGCCAGAGCAGCCAGGGGAACACGCGCTTGCCGACCACCAGCATCAACACCACGAAAACCACGACCTGACCGAGCGTCTTGGCCAGACTGAGCCAGAGCGACTCCGGCTTGGCGGTCGGCACACCCTGCTCCAGCATGGCAAATGCAGGCAGCATGACCAGGACCAGCACCATGACCAGGTCTTCGACGACCAGCCAGCCGATCGCAATGCGACCATTGACCGATTCGATGACGCCCTTGGCTTCGAGCGCGCGTAGCAGCACAACCGTGCTCGCGACCGACAGGGAAAGGCCGAACACGATCCCGGCGCCGAACGACCAACCCCAGAAGTGGGCCAAGCCGGCACCCATTGCGGTCGCCACCAGGATTTGCACCAAGGCACCGGGCAGCGCAATCCGCCGCACGGCGAGCAGGTCCTTGACCGAGAAATGCAGGCCAACGCCGAACATCAGCAGCATCACGCCGATCTCGGCAAGCTGGCCAGCAATGCCGACATCGGCATCGAAACCCGGTGTTGCCGGCCCGAGCAGCACACCGGCGATGAGGTAACCGACCAGAGCCGGCAAGCGGATCCGCACCGCGAGAAAGCCGAACAGCAGGGCCAGGCCCAGTGCAGCCGCCAAAGTGGTGATCAGGGTAATGTCATGCGGCACAGCGGCCTCCTGCGGTGACGATGCTCGGCATTCCTTGTAGGTATTTCAAGTTTCGGGACGCGCGGAGCGCCAAACTCGATGCACGCTTGGGCAATGATGAAGCTCAGGACGGCGTTGCCAGTTTCAGTCCGACCACGCCCAGAAGAATGAAAGAGACGCTGATCATGCGCAGTGGATTGATCGGCTCGTTCCAGAGCAGGATGCCACAGACGACGGTGCCGAGGGCGCCGATTCCGACCCAGACGGTGTACGCCGTGCCGACTGGAAGGCTGCGCATTGCGACAGCCAACAGCAACATGCTGGCAATCATCGCCAAACCGGTGCCGACGCTCGGCCATAACCTCGTGAAGCCGTCGGAGTACTTGAGGCCAACTGCCCAGACGACTTCCAGCAAACCGGCCAACAACAGAAGTAACCAGGCCATGCATCGTCTCCTCGCAATGGTGCAACGCAATCTTCCGCGCACAGATCGGCTCGAACACACGGGCGGCGGAACAGTCGCCAAGCTGCCCTCCGATTCCGACAAATTTCCGACATTGTGCCGCAGCCTGCCGCCGATGGCAGCCAATCACAGGCAGCCGAGCATCACGGGTCGCGTCTACAATGCGCACCTCCTCCCGACCCTACGCCATGCCAGAGTCACAGTATCGATGGAATGAGCGCCAGCTTCTCTGGCTGATGCTGGCGGCGCTTGCCGTGCTCGGCGCTGGAATCGGGCTGCGCGAGCCCTGGCCGGCCGACGAGCCACGCTTTGCGCTGATTGCCCGCACCATGGTCGAGACCGGCGATTACCTGTTTCCCCACCGTGGCGCCGAGCTCTACCCCGACAAGCCACCGCTGTTCATGTGGCTGCAGGTCATCGCCTATCGAATGACCGGAAGCTGGAACATCGCCTTCCTGCTGCCCTCACTGCTGGCATCCCTCGCCACCATCGCATTGACCTATGACCTCAGCCGACGGCTCTGGGGTCGCCGCGCAGCGGCCATGGCCGGCTGGATGCTGCTGTTCACCGTGCAGTTCACCTATCAGGCCAAGCGCGCCCAAATCGACCCCGTGCTTGTGTTCCTAGTGACACTCTCCTGCTATTCGATGCTGCGCCATATGCTGCTCGGACCCAACTGGCGCTGGTACGCACTGGGTTTCTTCGCCGCCGGCGTCGGCATCATCACCAAGGGCGTCGGCGTGATTGCCCTGTTGATGCTGATTCCGTATTTTTTCGCACGCTCGCGAAAAACCGCCGGACTCGCGCACATCGAGCCCGCAGCGGCGCGCTGGTGGCTCGGACTGCCCTGGCTGCTGCTGGCCATCGCACTCTGGCTGGCCCCGATGCTGGTTGCCGTGATCAGCAGCGACGATCCGCTGCTGAAGGATTACGCCAACAACATCCTGCTCGGCCAGACTGCCGGACGCTACGCCAATCCCAGTCACCATATTCAACCCTGGTGGTATTTCCTCGAGGTGATCGCAAGCGCGTGGCTGCCGCTCGCGCTCACCCTGCCCTGGGCGCTACCGGCAGTCGTGCGCCACCTCCGGCGCAGACTCGATGCGCACTATCTGTTGCCACTGACCTGGGCCCTGCTGGTGCTGCTGTTCTTCTCGTTTTCGCCGGGCAAGCGCGACATGTATATCCTGCCGGCACTGCCCATGGTCTGCGTTGGTCTCGCGCCAGCGCTTGTGCTCGCGCTTGCGCAGCGCAACTGTCGACGCCTGCTGTTGGCCTTCAGCCTGATCCTGGGTCTTGCGATGTCGCTGATGGCCCTGCTGGCGTTGACCGGCGAGCCGCGATTTGAACTGCGCCACGAACTCTCGCGCGGTTTGAACACCGGCGGCGACGGCCACTGGTGGATGCTGCTTTGTCTGGGCATGATCGCCTTGATGTCCGCCGCGATCTGGAGGGTTCGCCAGGCATGGACCGGACTTCGGGTGAGCCTTGCCGGTCTTTGGATCATCGGATTCGGCTGCTGGGGCTTTGTCCTGCTCGACGCCAACAATTCCGGTCGCGACGTGATGCAGCTGGCGGGTTCGATCATCGGCCCGGACGCCGAGCTCGGCCTGGTCGCATGGCGCGAACAGAACCTGCTGCAGGCCGACCGCAAGGTCGCCGAGTTCGGCTTCCGCCGCAGCCCCGAAGACCAATTACGCGATGGTGTGCGATGGTTGGCAAGGAATCCCAGCCAACGCTGGCTGTTTGCCGAAGCCGATCACGTCGAAGACTGTACCCGCGCCGAGCCACTGCGCGCCATCGGCACAGCCAACCGGCGTGAGTGGGTGCTGTTTCAACTCGACGCTGTACTACCGGAGTGCCGACCATGAGTTCCCGTCCTGTTCTGGTCACCGGTGCCGCCGGATTTATCGGCGCCTATGTCTGTCGCGCACTGCGCGAGCGCGGCACGGCGGTGGTTGGTCTCGACAATTTCAATGCCTATTACGATCCGCAGCTCAAGCATGATCGTGTCGCTGCGCTGTGTCCCGGCCTGCGCATCGAGGCGATCGATATCGCCGATGCCGCGGCGCTGAACGCGCTCTTCGTCCGTGAGCAGCCAGAGTCGATCATCCACCTCGCTGCCCAGGCCGGGGTGCGTTATTCGCTGGAGTCACCAACGACTTACGTACAGAGCAATCTGGTCGGCTTCGGCAATATGCTCGAGGCCTGTCGCCAGCATGCGATCGGCGCGATGGTCTATGCCTCTTCGAGTTCGGTGTATGGAGGTTCGGCGACAGCGCCGTTCGACGAAGGCCAGCGCGTGGATCAGCCGCTGTCACTGTATGCGGCGACCAAGGCAGCCAACGAACTGATGGCGCATTCCTACGCGCACCTGTTCCGGATCGCGCTGACCGGTCTGCGCTTCTTCACCGTCTACGGTCCCTGGGGTCGCCCCGATATGGCGCCGATCCTGTTCGCCCGAGCCGCTTTGGCCGGCCGGCCGATCGATGTATTCAATCATGGCGAGATGCGCCGCGATTTCACCTGGATCGGCGATATCGTGGCCGGCGTGATCGCCGCCCATGATCGGCCCCTGCATACCGGCGATGACGAGGCGCCCCACCGCGTCTACAACCTCGGCAATCATCGACCCGAGTCGCTGATGCACTTTATCGATGTGATCGAACGTGCGGCGGGACGCCCGATCGAACGTCGGCTAAAGCCGATGCAGGCGGGCGATATGGTGGCGACGATGGCCGATACGGCGCTGGCCCAGCGCGATCTCGATTTCAACCCGGAAACGCGCATCGAGCAGGGCCTTGAAGCTTTGGTGCGCTGGTGTCAGGACTACTATGGAGCGGCTGCGTGAAGCACGGGAGGACATATGTCCGGAATTGAGCTGTCGGTGGTCGTGCCGGTGCACAACGAACGCGACAATGTCGCGCCGCTGATTGCCGAGATCGTTGCGGCGCTCGGTGATCGGCTGGCATTCGAGATCGTCTACGTGGATGACTGCAGCCGTGACGATACCCTTGCGGTACTGCGCGCCGAGCAGGCCCGCGTAGCCCAACTGAGGGTAATCCGGCATCTGAGCCAGAGCGGGCAGAGCACGGCAGTGCGCAATGGCGTAAAGGCAGCGCGCGGCGGCTGGATAGTCACCCTCGATGGCGACGGCCAGAACGATCCCGCCGACATTCCCGGTCTGCTCGACGAACGCGCCCGTTCGACTGGCGAGGTCAAGCTTTTTGCCGGCTGGCGGGTCAAACGCAATGACGATGCCCTCAAACGCCTATCTTCACGTGTCGCCAATGCCGTGCGTTCGCGTCTGCTCCGCGATGCAACACCAGACACTGGCTGCGGCATCAAGCTGTTCGAACGTGCCGCGTTCATGGAATTGCCGTATTTCGACCATATGCATCGCTATCTGCCGGCCCTGATGCAGCGAGCCGGCTATCGGACAGTCAGCGTACCGGTGCGTCATCGCGCCCGTTCGGCCGGCATCTCCAAGTACGGCGTGTGGAACCGCCTCTGGGTCGGCATCAGCGACCTGCGCGGGGTCGCCTGGCTGATCCGGCGTGCGCGCCGCACAGCGACCGAGGAGATTACCCGTGGCTGAGTTCTTCGCTTCCTGGGCGCACAATTTCAACTTCTGGCTGGCGATCGGCTTTCTCGGGCAGGCCATCTTTGCTTCGCGCTTCATCGTGCAGTGGCTTTACAGCGAACGGGCGAAGCAGGTTGTCGTGCCGACCATCTTCTGGTGGATCAGCATGGTCGGCGGCCTGGTTCTGACCGTCTACGCGATCCACAAGCGTGACCTGGTCTTCACACTTGGACAATTTTCAGGCTTGTTCGTCTACAGTCGCAACCTCTGGATGCTGCACACCGCCAAGCGCCGCGAGGTCGTCACCGACTGATCTGCGGCGGCTGATCGGGCCGGCCGGCGACAACCACGCATACCGAGGGGTTCCCCAAGGTTGCACTGTCTGCACCACTGATCCCACACTACGCACATGGCCAAGGATTTGATCGTCGCAGCGGTGGGCGTGTCGGACGCACAGGTAGCGCATCTGCGTCTGCTGATGCGCAAGGTCGCCAAGGAAGTGCCCGAGATCTGGCGCTGGGGCACTGAGCTCAAGGCCGACCTGGTCGTCGTGGACCCGAATAATTTTGCCGGCCACATGGCCCGTACCCGCGCCCAGTCGAGCGGAGTCCGCTGTGCGATCCTCTGTGATGACGAATATCCGGAGCAGGAAGGGCTGATCCTGCGTGAACCGCTGCGCGCCGAAAATGTCGTCGACGTGCTGCGTCAGGCAAGCGCGCCCACCTTCAAGGCCGCCGAAGTGCACGCCGCCAGCGAGGATTTCTACTTTCGCGACCTGGCTGACTTCAAGACTGATGCCAAACCCGCGAGCGCCGATGTCTGGGGCAAGCCCACGGGTACTGGCCCGGTGGCGATGGGGCTGGATGAGATGCTCAAGGCCAAGGCTGCCAAGCCGACCGACAATCCTGTCGCCGAGGGACTCGAAGCGCTGATCAAGGCCGAGCAGCACAAGGCCGAAGCGCCACCGCTGAAGAAGCTGCAGATCGCCGCTGATACCAGCATCGCGGCCACGTCAGCACCGACCGCGCGCGCCCAGTCCCGGATCAATGACAGCGTGGGCGCCCTCGCCCGCAAAGGCGACCTGACCGCCGAGAACCCCAATATCCGCAGGATACTCGACGCCGACAATACCGAGCATTCGATCCGCGACTATCTCGACGGCGAGCGCGCCATCGTGACGCCCTCGCAGATCCTGACCAACGAGGCACCGGCGCTCACCTTGGATCCAAAGAATCTGGTCTTCCATTCGGCCGGGGGCCTGTCGCGGCTGATCCCCTACTGCAGTCGCGTGCTGCCGGCGAAAGACTGGAAAATGGTGACGACACGTGAGCTGACTCAACTGCGCAGCAACGAGCCGGCACGTCCCTATGCGGAACTGATCTGGCTGCAGGCCATGCTCAAGGGAACCAGCCGGCTCGCCGGGCATCTTGATCCCGGCGGCACCTATCGTCTCAAGGGACTGGTGTCGGCCGAGGCCGAGTTCCGCGATCACGGTGCGATCGTACCGTTCATGCAGAACCCGGCGCGGCTCAACGAGATCGCGGCGGATGCTGGAACCAGCATGGACTCCGTGTTCAACCTGGTCAATGCCTACGATGTGATCGGCCTGATCGAATGGACGCCCAGGCAGCGGCGACACGATCCAGCGCCCGCCGAAGAGGGACGCAAGGGCGGGCTGCTCGGCAAACTCGGCTGGCCCTTCGGCAAGAAGTCCTGATCCAGGCGCGGGCCTGAGCGTAGATCGACCACCGCAATCCGGCGTCGATCTGCTTGCCGCGGTAGAGCGCGCCGCGCAGCCAGCACTTGTGGTTCTTGCCAACAGCTCAGTCCTCGTGCAGCCTGCTGCACCCATTCCTTTATTCGGCGAATCCGTGCACCGCGGTTCGCCCGTTGAACCTTGCCGAGCCCGATCGATGTCCACGCTACGCCAGGCCAAAATGCAGGGAATCGCCTACATGCTGCTCGCGGTAGGCACATTTTCGTTGATGGACGCAGCACTGAAGTCGCTGACGCCGCATTATCCACCGCTGCAGGTTGCCGCGTTGCGCGGCCTGACAGCCTTGCCCCTGGTCTTCATCTGGGTGGGTTTTTCCGGCGGCTACGCGCGGCTGTTCCGGGTGCGCTGGTCGCTGCATCTCTGGCGCGGATTGCTGTCCATCCTGATGCTCGCAAGCTTCGCCTATGCCTTGAAGCGCATGCCGCTGGCCGAGGCCTATGCGGTGTTTTTTGTCGCGCCGATGCTGATCACCTTGCTCTCGGTGCCGCTGCTGGGCGAACAGGTCAGTCGCGCACACTGGATCGCGATCGCTGTCGGCTTCGCCGGGGTTCTGGTTGTGCTGCGCCCCACCGGCAGCGGAGTGCTGACGACGTCGGGCCTGATGATCCTGGCCTCGGCTGTCTGCTACGCGCTGTCGTCGATCTCGGTGCGCCTGCTGGCGCGCACCGATTCGACGGCCAGCATGATGTTCTGGATGATCGCGATGCTGAGTGTCGGCGCCGGCCTGCTCGCCTGGCCGCAGTGGCAGCCACTGCATGCCGAACACTGGAAAATTCTGCTGGCGCTCGCGGTCACTGGATCGATCGGCCAGTACGCGATCACCGAAGCGTTTCGCCGAACCCAGGCCGCGGTGGTGGCACCCTTCGAGTACACCGCGCTGGCCTGGGGCGTGGGCCTGGACTGGTGGCTGTGGCGAACCTTCCCTGATCACTGGGTGTTCTTCGGCGCCGCCATCATCATCGCCAGTGGCATCTATCTGCTGCGCCACGAAGCGCGGCACGCTTAGTCGACGCAGCGATTTTTTACGGGACTGGCAGGGCAGCCTTGAGCGCCTGTGTTCTTGCTGCCTTGACTGCCGCGCCGATCGCCTCACCGCGCAGGCCCTGTTCGACGAAGGGCTTGGCCGATACCGCCATCGCCGCGGCGTGCAGTACCGGCAATCGCTGCGCCGGTGAATACTCTTCGACCGGCACGGCGGCGCGTCCGCGCTTGTCGGCCGCGCAGGCCAGGACCAGGCTGCGCACGCGCTCGGGCTTGCGGAAGGCATCGATGCGCTCGAGCAGCGACAGCACCGTCCCTGCGCGCAGCTCGGCCAGCCGATGCACATTGAGATGTTCGCGGCAGACGTGCTCGGCGAGCTGCGCATATTCGGTCGGCACGCGCAGACGCTGAGAGAGTGCCGTCACCAGCGGCACTCCGGCGGCCTCGTGGTCGACATGACGCGGCAATACCGCGGCCTCGGTGACGCCCTTGCCAAGGTCGTGGCAGAGCGCGCACCAGGCCACGAGTTCGTCGCCCGGCGCCAATTGCGCCGCTGCATTCATCACCAGTTCCTGATGCACACCGGTGTCGAACTCGGGGTGAAATTCAATGCGCTGCGGCACGCCATAGAGGCGATCGAGCTCGGGGAAAATCACCGCGAGCGCGCCGCAGTCACGCAAGGTCCGCAGGAACGCGCCCGGACGCGGTTCGCCAAGCGCCTTGCGGGTTTCCGCCCAGACCCGCTCGGCAACCAGATGCGCGACTTCACCGGCGCGCACCATCGAGCGCATCAACTCGCGGGTCTCGTTGGCAACGCGAAATCCCAGAGGCGCGTAGCGCGCCGCGAAGCGCGCCACGCGCAGCACGCGAACGGGATCTTCGGCAAATGCTGGCGATACATGACGCAGCCAACCCGCCTTGAGATCGGCGGCACCGCCATAGGGATCAACCAGTCGACCATCGGCATCCTCGGCCATGGCGTTGATGGTGAGATCGCGCCGGCCCAGATCCTGTTCCAGCGTGACCGAGCGATCGGCGATCACGGCAAAGCCCTGATAGCCGGGCGCGGTCTTGCGCTCGATGCGCGCCAGCGCGTATTCCTCCTGACTGGTCGGATGGAGGAAGACCGGAAAATCTTTTCCCACCGGGCGAAATCCCTGCGCCAGCAACTCGGCAGGATCGGCACCGACCAGAACATGGTCGCGATCCTTGACCGGACGTCCAAGCAGGCGATCGCGTACGGCGCCGCCGACCAGATAACATCGACCTTGATTCAATGTGAATTTCACAGCAATCACCACTCAATTTTCACGGTTTGAATACAAATCAGCGCACACTATGGCCATTGTGATCCACGGAAACACGCCATGAACCGCAGCCACCTCAGCAGAGCCGTCGCCACCGTCATTATGGCGCTTGCTGGTGCGCCCGCGCTGCACGCCGCCGACGAGGGACGCCTGCTCGCGACCGGTGGCCAGATGACGATCGAGGGCAGCGCCGGCGGCGGCATCGTGCCGATGGCCGTACTCGCTGGCTTGAGCACGGATCCCGGCTGGGACTGGGTGGTCGGTGGATCGCACACCCAGGTCGATGACTTCGGGCTAAGCAGCATCGGTGTCGCGGCGTCGTTCAATGATCGTCTCGAACTCTCGTTGGCCGAACAACGATTCGGCATCGATTTCGCTCTGCCGGCGGGTGTGCCGCGCGACATCCGCCAGACCGTCGTCGGTGCCAAGCTCAAGCTGGGCGGTGATCTTATCTTCGGCGCGCTGCCGCAGATGAGCGCCGGCGTGCAGTGGAAGAAGAACCACGATTTCGTTCTGGCGCGCAGCTTCGGCGCCGAAGATGACTCGGACTTCGAAGCCTACTTCAGTGTTTCCCGATTGATCCTCGACGGCCCGTTTCATCGCAACTGGCTGTTCAACGGCAATTTGCGCGCAAGTCGGGCCAATGAAACCGGCTTGCTTGGCTTCGGCGGCGGGCGCAATGACGACTATCGTCTGCTTGGCGAATTCTCCACGGCCATGTTCTTCAATCCGCACTGGGCGATGGGATTCGAGTACCGAATGAAGCCGGAGAATCTCACCGGCGTGAAGGAAAGCGACTGGAAAGATGTCTTCGTCGGCTGGTTCCCCGGCCCGCGGCTGAACATGGTGCTGGCCTATGCCGACTTCGGCACGATTGCCAATCGTCCCAAGCAAAACGGTGTGTTTTTTTCGCTGACAGGGAATTTTTGATGCTACTGCGCCGCTTCGCACTACTGCTCTGTGTCGTTCTCGGCGCCTGCGCTTCGACCCCGCGTGACCCGCTCTACAGTGCGCTCGGCGGTGAGTCCGGCGTGCGCCGCCTGATTGATGAGATCGTGCGCGAGTTGCATTCGGACGCGCGCGTCAACCATTTGTTCGCCGAGACCGATGACGCCTATTTCAAAGAGCGACTGTTCGAGCAGATCTGCGAACTCAGCGGCGGTGGTTGCACGTATGCCGGCCTCGATATGGAAGAAGCGCATTCGGGCATGCAGTTGACCGAAACCGATTTCAACTATTTCGTCGACGATGTCCGCATCGGCATGACCCGCGCCGGCATCTCGATCAGCGCGCAGAATCGCCTGCTGGCGCTGCTCCGGCCGATGCATGGGGATACTTTGCATAAGTAGTGTGTGGCGTGAGGCTCCGCCCGGTTCCGCCGGTTTCGCCGGTTTCAGGTCCGCATCACGAAAATCAATAGCCCGCACCCTTCGGGCGCATCGTGCCTGCGGCACGACAAGGAGCCTTCGCGCTCTCGCGCGAGTAACTTTCTCTTGATGTGGCGCAGGGGATGTCACCAACGGAACACGCCACCCGTCGGGCCTCGTTCGATACCTTACTCCGCGAATCATCCCTGATGGTGTGCGTCCGGCCCGGCATCCGGCAATTGCTCCTGCATTGCCCTACCTCGGGCATCCGGCAACTGCTCCTGCGTTGCCCTACCTCGGGCATCCGACAATTGCTCCTGCATTGCTCTACCTCGCCCATCCATGGGCTCGCCGGCAATTGCTCCTGCATTGCTCTACCTCGGGCATCCGGCAATTGCTCCTGCATTGCTCTACCTCGGGCATCCATGCCCTCGCCATGCCCTCGCCATGCCCTCGCCCTGTACAAGCGTAGACAGGCCGACATCCTGTCGGCCTCCCTTCGGGCTTTCCGCGCCCACCGATCGCCGCCGCTCAGGGGCCCCACCGAAAAGAAGCGCGCTCCAGGCGCGCAGAAGCAACAGCAACTGCCACCCCGCCAACACATTTGGATCGCCAAGGTGATGCCGAGAAGTAGTTGGTGGCGGCAGTCGAATGACCCCTTTCGCCCAGGGACGGACGATCGTATTGGTACACTGACCCCGGATTTCCAATCACTGCGAGCCCACCTGCGCGCGGTCTCAACCGTGCGCCTTGGCCATGCTGTCGAGCCGTGCGCTGGTGACCAGTGGCAGCTGACAGCAGACCCCCGAACCGCCATGCTTCCGGCCAATTGGGGACGACCAGATCAGGGGTGGCTATGCACGGATGCTCAAGGCGACACGGCGGACCACTCGCGTTGTTCGGCCCGGTGATGGCGCTTGCGCTGGGCGGCATGGCCGTGCTGTTGGCCGGCTGCGTCAGCGAGGACCGAACCAAGGCGCTGGTGGCGCAAACCGACGCGTTTTGTGCCGCCAATCCGGTGCCGCCCTTTCCTGCCAGCGTCTCGGCGCGCAGCGTGTACATCGGCACTGGCGCCCTGACGAAGTGGCAGCATCGGATCCCGCAGCGGCTGTTGCAGGAAGGTTTCGTCGAAGTCGAAGCCGCCGCATCGATGGCGCCCTCGGTGAAAGGCAGCGGCGATTACCTGCGTTTTCGCATCGCCCCTGCGTCGGATCCGGGCTGCGCCGGCCAGCGGGCGCTGGCCGCTTCGATGGAGCCCGACAAGTGGCAAACCATGCGACGACTCATGTTCGATTGGGGCCTGCGACCCGACCAATGCTTGGCGATCGAGCGCACGGCCGAGCGCCGCAGCGAGTACTGGGTGGAGGTGTGGGACAGCAGTGCCGATCTGCCAAAGCCAGGGTTTGGGGTTCCGGCGCATCGCGAGCGGCGGCGCTTCGTCGCGACCGAAGCCGCTACCGGCCGCGTGCTGCACGAACATTTCTCCGAGCACGGCTTCCTGAGACTGTCGTTCTCGGTGCCCTTTGGCTGCCTGCGATTGGATGAATCAACGATCTTTTTCAATCAGTTGGTGCGTGGCACCGGGAGCGCCATTGGATCAGCACCGACAGTCATTGAGCCGCCGCCGGATACGGTGGTTTTGCGGTCGGATCCATTGCTCGAGTCGGTCACTGATCTTGGCCTGGCGCCGATCGAGCACGCAGTGCTGTGGGATCGCGCCAAACGTTCGCTCGGCTCTGCCATCGAAGGCGTCGACCTGCTGGAAGGTGACAGTCCCAAGTTCCACGAGGCGGGCCCGAACGCGGCGCGCTATCTTCAGCTCGCCGTTGATGGCGAGTTCCGACGCGTGCGGCTGACCTGGCTTGAAGGCAGCCCGCACGGCCGGCACGACCGTCCCGTGCGGGTGTTCGACCTCGGCAGCCGCATCGGGATACTTTCCATAACGCGTCGGGTACTACTGGGAACGCGCGGAGCGATGGACTTTTCCTGGGCTGAGCTGGAGCGCGATAGCGGTCTGCTGCAGCTGCGCGCCGACACCGTTGTGCCAATCGATCCCGATTCCAGCCTCGACTCGCTCAACCTGATCGAGAACGTGCAGCGGACTCCTGCAGGCCTGCGGTTTTCGCTAACCGAGGTCGGTCTGGGCCAGAAACACGGAGTGCTTGTTGATCACGTCCTGCTGCGCGAATCGAGCTATCACTGGGCCCTGGACGAGTAATTGCCCACTTGCCCGACTCAACCCGTCCGGACCTTGCTACTGCGCTTGGTGTGCGGAGAGCGACGATCGTATCGGGGGCGGACCCGATCGAGTTCGTGAGGTGGCCTACAAGCCTTCCTAACCCCGCATTGTTGAGCATGCCATTCACCCCCAGACTGGAGCTTCACTGGACCATGAGTATTGAAAAGAAAACCAGCTCGGCCGCGCTGGTGAGTATCGTCGCGGGCCTGTTGGCGCTCGGGTCCATCAACTTCTTCTGGCCGCTGTTGATTACCATGACATTGTCGATGGTGGCCGTCGTCAGCGGTCATATCGGCCTCACTGCGATTCGCAACGATCCCGGCCGCCTCGACGGCAGTGCGACGGCCATCACCGGCCTCGTAATCGGCTATCTCGGCCTGGTCTCCGGGCTCTTGGCGATGATGCTGTTGAACATGGGATTCATGAGTTTCGGCGGGAGGTAGCTGCCGGTTGTGCGCGCGTTGATGGCGAGTGCCGTATCCGCGTCAACACTCCCAGCACCTTCGGCAGCATCGAGTGTCGATGCGACTCCTGATTACCCATGACACTCAGCCAGGCTTACGCGCAGGAAAGCATTTGCCCAACGTCAAACTTGAGTCGAAAGTGGTCAGTGGACTACTGCCACCAACTGCTCCTCCGCATCACCTTGGCGATCCATCTGCGCTGCCGCGGTAGCCTTGGCTGTTGCGTCTGCGCGCCTGGAGCGCGCTTCTTTTCAATGGGCCCCCTGAGCGGCGGTGATCGGTGGGCAAAACCTGCAATGGGCAAAACCTGGACACCTGGGTGAACCTCAAAACCTGAACCTCAAAACCGATCAAAACCTGGACACCCATCAAAACCTGGACACCCATAAAACCCAAAACCTGGACACCCATCAAAACCTGCAAAACCTGGACACCCATCAAAACCTGGACACCCATTAGAAAACCTGGACACCCATCACTTCCCGGAGAAAGTGGACAAAACCTGGACACCCATCATTTCCGACTTCTCCCAGCCCACGTCACGCATTTGTCCGACTGACTTCGCCCGCTGATCCGGCCATCGTGGTCGCTATGACCTACCCACGATCATCACTGGTTCCACCCGGCGCGCCTGGTCTCTATCACTGCGTTTCGCGCTGTGTGCGGCGGGCTTTCCTGTGCGGCGATGATCATTTCAGCGGTCGTTCCTTCGAGCATCGCCGGCAGTGGGTGGAGGATCGACTGTACGCGTTGGCGGATACCTTTGCGGTCAGTCTCTGGGCATACGCAGTGATGAGCAATCATCTGCACGTCGTCGTGCAATTGCTTCCCGAGGTTGCCGCAGGTTGGTCCGATCGGGAAGTAGCGGAACGTTGGGTGCGACTATTCCCGCGCGAGGATCTGAACCCCGGGATTCGCGTCGACGTGCTGAGCACCCATGCCGATCGGATCGCGCTGCTGCGTGCTCGGCTGTCCGATTTGTCTTGGTTCATGAGGTGTTTGTCCGAGCCGATAGCGAGACGCGCGAATCGAGAAGACACTTGCACGGGAAGATTCTGGGAGGGAAGATTTCGCTGCCAGGCACTGCTGGACGATACAGCCGTATTGGCGGCAATGGCGTACGTTGACCTCAACCCCGTGCGCGCAGGGATGTGCGACTCGCTCGAAGATTCCAGCCACACCAGTGCGAAAGCCCGCCTCCAGGAAATCGAACGGGAACCCAAGCACGCCGAGGTTCCGCTCGGTGCCCTTTCAGGCATCCGCGGACTCTCGGTGATACGCATGAGCCAGTTCGAGTATCTCGGACTCCTCGAATTCACCGGCCGTCAGATTCGTGCCGATAAGCGTGGCGCGATTTCCGGCCCGATCCCCACCGCCCTACGCCGCATGGGCCGCAAGCCCGAGCAATGGCAGAGTCAGGTTCTGGCCACGGGATCAGGATTTCATCGGGCGATGGGCGAACTTGACAGCTTGATCGAGAAGGCCAAGGCGATGGGCCAGAACTGGTTGCGGGGAATTGGGACGGCAAGAAGGCTGGCATCGCCAAGTCACTGAGCGTACTTGCTCGGAATCGCCGCCGGGCCTGTCCATCGCCAGTTCGGCCAGCTCTGTCCTTCCGTGCGACAACGCAGGCGATTGCCATCATGGCCTGAGAGCGAATAAGTCTGCGCTTATCAATTCACGACATGTCGAAAGCACTTGTTGTCCTCGCTGCAGCTGACGGAAAGGTTGCGGCGGCGTTGAATTAGAAGAAGGAAAAAATGGGTGTCCGTGTTTGTTCTGGAATGAGAAGATGGAAAAAATGGGTGTCCGTATTTGTTGGTGTTTGTTGAAAAAATGGGTGTCCGTATTTGTTGGGTGTCCGTATTTGTTGCGGCAGCTGACGGAAAGGTTGCGGCGGCGTTGAATGAGAGGCAGGAAAACATTGGTGTCCGTATTTGTTGGTTCGCTGAAAAAAATGGGTGTGCGTATTTGTTGTTTCGTCCGTATTTGTTGTTTCGTATTTGTTGAAAAAATGGGTGTCCGTATTTGTTCGCGTATTTGTTGCGCGGACGGTGCCATTTACGTTCGGGTCATAGCCGTCATCTGGATTTTGCGCGACACCGATCCGCGGCAGCAACGCCATGACGAACAAGAGCAACATCGTCGCGCGGAGAAAATTCGCAGATGCGATCTGCCGATTCATGCTTTGTCTCCGAATGCGTCGCACCATGCCGGCGCCACTAGAACCAGTTGCAGGTTGCACCCCGATTCGGGTTGCTCACTCAAACCCGTCGGCGAAAATGTCAGCGGGCGGAGCGATGAAGACCTGGCGAATGCTCTCGATGCGGCCTTGCCCGTGGCCACTGTCGGTGGCTGCGCCTTCGGCGCGGAGGTAGTAGTTCTGGCCGAGCAGCGTTGGCACCCCGCTGCGCTGCCATCCACCGTCGATGCGCGTCATGGGGCCGAGCGCGGTGTACGTGACACCGTTGCTTGAAAAAGACAGAAGCGGCGGCAGGGCGAGCTCGGGTCCGGTGCCGGCGCGGCGCCAGATCACCCTCGTGCCGCTCTCCTCGACATCGAGCGATTGCAGCGCCGCCTCACTCGTGGACAGGCGCGCAATGTTGGTGCGCGCCACCCCGCCGATCATGCTGAAAATGCCACCCACCACCGGTTTTCCATCCGGGTGCACGGCCAGCGCAGTAACCGCGTCACCGGCATCAGGATTGAAGGCAGCATCCAGGCTTCCATCGGCATTCAGCCGCGCGATGCGGCTGCGGGGTTCGATGCCGATAGAGGTAAACAAGCCGCCGACCAGCAGCCTGCCGTCCGGCTGCACGGCCAGCGCAAGAACGCCGAAATTTGCACTGGGATTGAAG
This sequence comes from Lysobacterales bacterium, assembly GCA_038255435.1. GTDB lineage: Bacteria > Pseudomonadota > Gammaproteobacteria > Xanthomonadales > Ahniellaceae > 0-14-3-00-62-12. Next base: position 31,522 of record JBBSLG010000001.1, on the reverse strand, counting down.
GCGATATCCAGACTGCCATCGTCGTTCAGCCGGGCGATGCGGTTGCGGACCTGGCCGCCGATCGTGCTGAAGGCCCCACCGATCAGCAACTGGCCGTCCGGTTGCGCGGCCAGCGCGTAGATATCGAAACTGGCGTCTGGATTGAAGCCGGTATCGAGGCTGCCATCGGCGTGCAGCCGCGCGATGTGATTGCGGGTCTGTCCGCCGATCATGGTGAAGTTGCCGCCGACCAGCAGCTTGCCATCCGACTGGACGGCCACCGCATGAACCGTGCCATTTGCGTTCGGATTGAAGCCGGCATCCAGGCTGCCATCGTCGTTCAGCCGCGCGATGCGGTTGCGGGATTGGTTGGCGATCGAGGTGAAGTATCCGCCGACCAGCAGCTTGCCATCGGGCTGCACGGCCAGCGCACGAACATCGTCGTTGGCATTCGGATTGAAGCTCGCATCCACGCTGCCATCAGCGTTCAGCCGCGCGATTTTGTTGCGGGTCTGGCCGCTCATCGCGGTGAAGCCGCCGCCTACCAGCAACTTACGGTCCGGCTGCACGGCCAAGGCATAAACCTCGCCAGCAGCATTCGGATTGAAGCCAGCATCCACGCCACCATCAGGGTTCAACCGAGCGATGAAGTTGCGGGTCTGCCCGGCGATCAGGGAAAAAGACCCGCCTATCACCGTCTGTCCATTCGGCTGCACGGACAAGGCGAGGACGGCGCCGTTGGGATTGGGGTCGAAGCCGACGTCGAGGCTGCCATCGGCGTTAAGGCGGGCAATGTGCGTGCGTGGCCGACCGTACACCGACGTGAAACTTCCGCCGACAAGCGGCTTGCCGTCGGGCTGCACGGCCAGCGCGAGGACTTCGTTGTTGGCACCCGGGTTGAGAAAGCTCAAGTCCAGGCTGCCATCAACGTTCAGACGCGCGACGTAACTACGGGGCACAGCAGCAACGGCGGTGAAGTCGCCGCCAATCAGCAGTTTGCCATCGGGCTGAAGGGCCAGAGCGTTGACGTCATCGTCCGCATTCGGGTTGAAACTGGTGTCCAGGCTGCCATCGACGTTCAGACGCGCGACGTGGTTGCGGGGCTGCGCGCCGATCGTGGTGAACCCTCCGCCCAGGAGCAGCTTGCCGTCGAGCTGCACAGCCAGTGCGAGGACCGTGCTGTTGGCATTCGGACTAAAGCTGGCGTCCAGACTACCGTCGGCGTTCAGACGCGCGATGCGGTTGCGGGTCTGCACGCCGATCGTCGTGAAAACCCCGCCCAGTAGCAGCTTTCCATCGGGCTGCACGGCCAGTGCAAGGACCGAGGAATTGGCATTCGGGTTGAAGTCGTCGTCCAGGCTGCCATCGGTGTTCAGCCGCGCGACCCGGTTGCGAGCTTGGCCGGCAAGCAGGGTGAAATTTCCGCCCAGCAACAGCTTGCCATCGGGCTGCAGGGCCATCGAGAAGACCGTTCCGTTCGAATCGGGGTCGAAGCTGGCGTCCAGGCTGCCATCGGCATTCAGCCGCGCGATGCGATTGCGCAACTGCCCGCCGATGAGCGTGAAGTTGCCTGCGACGAGCAAGCTGCCGTCGGGTTGTGCAGCCACTGCATAGACGGCGCCATTGGCATTCGGATTGAAAGTGGCATCCGGCCTGCCATCAGCGAGTATCCGGCAGATGCGCGCGCACGACTGGCCGTTGACCTGGGTGAAGATGCCGCCAATGATTGCGCTACCGTCGTCAAGGACGACGACCGAGTAGACGATATCGTTGGCCGATGCCGCGTAGCCGTCGCTGGCGCTCTGCGCCACGGCGATCCGCGGCAGCAGCGCCATGGCGAAGACAAGGCACATCGTCGAGCGGAGAAAATTCGCGGATGCGGTCTGCCGATTCATACTCTGTCTCCGAATGCGTTGCACCATGGCGGCGCTACGAGTACCAGTGGCGAGTTGCGCCAGTTCCGGGTTGCTCACTCAAACCCATCGGCGAAAATGTCGGCGGACGGAGCGATGAAGACTTGGCGGATGCTTTCGATGCGGCCTTGCGAGTGACCGCTGTCGGTGACAAAGCCCTGGGCGCGCAGGTAGTAGTTTTGGCCGACCAGCGTCGGTACCGCGCTGCGCTGCCAGCCGCCGTCGACGCGCGTCATGGGACCGAGCGTGGTGTAAGTGACTCCGTTGCTGGAAAAGGACAACAGCGGTGGCAGGCTCAGTTCGGGACCGGTGCCGGAGCGGCGCCAGATCACACTGGTGCCGCTCTCATCCACATCCAGCGACTGCAGCGCCGCCTGGTTCGTGGGCAGCCGCGCAACGTTGGTGCGCGGCACGCCGCCGATCATGGTGAAGGCGCCCCCGACCACCGGTTTGCCGTCCGTTTGTACCGTCAGCGCGTAGACAAAGCTGTTCGCATCTGGATTGAAGGCGCTGTCCACGCTGCCATCGGCACTCAGTCGCCCGAGGTAATTGCGGGTCTGCCCGGACAGCGTGTTGAAAAATCCACCCAACAGCACCGCGCCGTCGGACTGCAGGGCCAGCGCGTTGACTTCAGAGTCGGCATCCGGATCGAAGCTCTCATCCATGCTGCCATCGCCGTTCAAGCGCGCGATATTCCTGCGCGCCTGTCCTGCGAGCGTGGTGAAGGACCCACCGACCACCAGCCGGCCATCAAGCTGCACGGCCAGTGCGGAGACCGTGGCATTGGCACCCGGGTCGAAGCTGACATCCAGGCTGCCGTCGGCATTGAGACGCGCGATGCGATTGCGAGGCTGTCCAGCAAGCATCGTGAAGGATCCGCCCACTACCAGCTTGCCATCCGGCTGCATCGCCAGGGAAATGACCGAGTTGTTCGCCGTCGGGTTGAAGCTGGCGTCGAGGCTGCCATCGGCGTTCAATCGCGCGATCCCGATCCGGGCCTGCCCCGCGAGCGTATTGAACAAGCCACCTGCCAGCACCTTGCCATCGGGCTGCACGGCCAGCGCGCGGACGGATGAGTTTGCATTCGGATTGAAACTGGCATCCAGGCTGCCGTCGGCGTTGAGGCGCGCGATGTTGTTACGTGCCTGACCGGCGAGCATGGTGAAGAAGCCACCTACCAGCGCCTTGCCATCGGGCTGGACCGCCACTGCGAAGATATTGCCGGAAGCGTTGGGATTGAAGCTGGCATCCAGCCCGCCATCGGGATTCAATCGCGCGATGTAATTGCGGACTTGTCCTGCGACTGAGCTGAAGGACCCACCTATCACTGTTTTTCCGTTGGGCTGCACAGCCAACGCGAGCACTGCGCCGTTGGGATTCGGATCCAAGCCGACGTCCAGGCTGCCGTCGACGTTCAACCGGGCGAGGCGGAGCCGGGGCCGCCCGTACACCGTGGTGAATGATCCGCCGACGAGCGTCTTGCCGTCAGGTTGCACCGCGACAGAAAAAACAAAGCTGTCGGCGCCGGGATCGAGAAAAGTGGAGTCCAGGCTGCCATTGACATTGAGTCGCGCAACGCGATCGCGGGGTTGACCGCCCATCGTGGTGAAAGCCCCACCCACCAGCACCTTGCCATCGGGCTGAAGGGCCAGCGCGTAGACGACGCTGTCGGAGTTCGGGTTGAAACCGGAATCGAGGCTGCCATCCGTATTCAGCCGCGCGATGTAATTCCGGGTCTGCCCGGCAAGCGTGTTGAAAAGCCCGCCCAACAGCAACCTGCCATCGGGCTGAACGGCCAGCGCCCTGACGTCACCGTTCGCACTCGGGTCGAATGTATCGTCAAGGCTGCCATCGGCATTCAGTCGCGCGATGAAGCTGCGGGGTTGCCCGGCAAGCGCGGTAAAGGACCCGCCCAGTACGACCATTCCATCGGCCTGGACGGCCAGGGCATGGACGCGCTCGTTGGCATCGGGGTTGAAGGTATCGTCCACGCTGCCATCGGCATTCAGCCGCGCGAAGCGATTTCGGGTCTGGCCCGCGAGGGTGGTGAAATCCCCGCCCAGCAGCAGCTTGCCACCGGGTTGCAAGCCCAGCGCGTACACGGTTGCGTTGGCATCCGGATTGAAACCGTCGTCGAGGCTGCCATCGGCGTTCAGGCGCGCGATGCGGTTGCGCAGTTGTCCGCCTATGAGCGTGAAGCCGCCTGCGACCAGCAATCTACCGTCCGGCTGAACGGCCAGCGCGAGCACACTGTTGTTGGCATTCGGGGTGAAGGTGGGGTCCGGCCTGCCATCAGCAAGCACACGGCAGATGTACGCGCACGGCTGGCTGTTGACCTCGGTGAAGCCACCGCCAATGACGGCGCTACCGTCGGGAAGGACGACCACGGCACGAACGGTGCCATTGGCCGACGCCGCGTAGCCGTCGCCGGCGCTCTGCGCCGCAGCGACTCGAGGAAGTATGGCGAGGGCAAAGACAAGCCACATCGTCGCGCGGATGAAATGATTCACTGCGGCCCGACAAATCACGTTCTGTCTCCTGCGGTGTAAGGCGATGTGCGGTAGCGAGGGCTCCTGAAGTCCAGGCCTCTCAAGCACGCGCTGTCCTCCCGCGCCAATCGCGCAGGCAGCCTCGATGACCCCAACGTGTTCTGGCTCATGCGCGCTTCCCGAACTTCGTGAAAAAGCCATACAGGAAACGGAGGCAAATCCGGACAGCCCCGTCGAGTCGTTTGGTCGCGAGCCGTCGCATTGCACCTACCGCTTGCCTTTCCCAAGGTCGTCCGGGAACGCTTAGCCCTCGAAGCCGTTGCTGAAGATCAGCTCCGCGCTGGCAACGATCTGTCGGCACGCCGAGAACTCCGAAACGATCAGGGCAGAAGGCCCGGGCGCGGTCGCGTAGCGGCGGGTCAGCGCGGTCAGGAAACTGCCTACGGGCAGGAATGAGCTTTGCCTTGAGACGGTCGCATCGCCAGCCGCGTTGGCGGTGGCTGGTGCTGTTGCTTCTGCGCGCCCGGAGCGCGCTTCTTTTCACTGGGGCCCCTGAGCGGCGGTGATCGGTGGGCGCGGAAAGCCCGAAGGGAGGCCGACAGGATGTCGGCCTGTCTACGCTTGTACACGGCGAGGGCATGGCGAGGGCATGGCGAGGGCATGGCGAGGGCTAGATGCCCGAGGTAGAGCAATGCAGGAGCAATTGCCGGATGCCGGGCCGGACGCCATCCGCCAGGGACGGTTTGCGAATCGCGATTCGAAACCAAACCAGCGTGGGATGGCGTTCTCCGTTGGCGACTTTCTCTTGCGCCACACATCAAGAGAAAGTTACTCGCGCGAAAGCGCGAAAGCTCGTTGTCGTGCCGCAGGCACGATGCGCCCGAGAGGGCGCGGGCTATTGATCTTCGTGACGAGGGACGTGCATCCGCGCGCCGTGTTCGGATGCGCCGCGTGCACCAACACGCCCAACAGCATCAAGACTGAAGCCAGTTGGGCTGATCTCCGTCAGCGAAATCAGCCACAGCTCAAGCCAACGTACGCGTAAGAGTTACAGCGATCGCGGTAGTGCGACGATGAATGGAACATCGTCGACCAGCGACCAAGAGCCAGACTGCTCGTGAAATCGATAGCCATACCCCGCCTGGTTCTTGAATCGGCGCGTTGTGCCCATCAGTCCACCCTCGTAGTTGTACCAGCAGAGATACTCTCTGTGCAGGTCGCGGGGCAGCTGCGACCTCAGGCGCCGCTCAATCTGCGGACCGAGATTGGCGATGGTCGCGCTGCCTTGCATTGCCTCACCCGGTTCAATGAGGGCGCCACAGTATTGGGACGCTCCATGTGTTGCACAGCCCTGAAGCAAAAGAAGCATGAGCGCAGCCAGCAGACGCACGCCAGAATCCAATCCATCGTTGAACCAGGGATTGAATCGCGGCGAAGCGGTCGCCTCCATGCTGAGCCGACTCCTCATTCGTAGTACTTGCCTGCATAGAGGATTTGCGCGAAGCGCCGCCACGGACTACACCCGGGAACATCATGCGTCGCGTCGCCGAGCGTGTCTGTTCCCCACCTAAGGGCCGCGTCGAGAAAGGTATCGACACTTCCGTTTTCCCACCCAAGGGCACCGGGGCCATAGGGAGCACTCGGAGATTCCGCTTCGGCTTCGAGATGATCAGCAAAGTCGCTCGCCAGCGCATCGACAAATGCGAGGAAAGTCGGTTGGTCTACTACTTGCGCCAGCAATTTCTCGAGCGACAGGTCCACTGATGTCTACCGCTTCTTCGGAATATACAGATCCGTAATCGTCCCCTCGAACACCTCAGCCGCCATCCCCACCGATTCACTCAAGGTCGGATGCGGATGAATGGTCAGGCCGATATCGTGGGCGTCGGAGCCCATCTCGATGGCGAGGGCGGCTTCGGCGATCAGATCGCCGGCGTGGACACCGACGATACCGGCGCCGATCAGGCGATGAGTGGCTTCATCGAAAATGAGTTTGGTGAAGCCCTCGGTGCGGCCGATGCCGATGGCGCGGCCGGAGGCAGCCCACGGAAATACGCCCTTGCCATAGGCGATGCCGCGCGCTTTCGCCTCGATCTCGGTCACACCGACCCAGGCGATTTCGGGATCGGTGTAGGCGACGCTCGGAATCACGCTGGCAACGAAGGTACTGGGAAGCCCGGCAGCAACTTCGGCAGCGACCTTGGCCTCGTGGGTCGCTTTGTGCGCGAGCATCGGCTGGCCGACGATGTCGCCGATCGCGAAGATGTGCGCCTGGTTGGTGCGCATTTCCTTGTCGACCGTGATGAAGCCGCGTTCCGAGACCGTAACGCCGGCCGCTTCGGCATTGATCTTGCGCCCGTTGGGCGTGCGGCCGACTGCGCAGAGTACGCGATCGTAGAGTTGCGGCTCGGGCACCTTGCCTTCGCCTTCGAAGTGCGCGCGCAGGCCGCCGGACTCGGCTTCGAGCTTGACGACTTTCGTCCTCAGCAGGATCGCTTCATAGCGTTTTGACAGGCGCGTCTGCAGCGGTTTGACCAGATCCGCATCGGCGCCTGGCATCAACTGATCGAACAGTTCGACGACGGTGACCTTGGATCCCAGCGCCTGAAAAACGCAGGCCATTTCCAGACCGATGATGCCGCCGCCAATCACCAGCAGGCTGCCGGGGACCTCTTCGAGCATCAGCGCATCGGTCGAGTCCATCAGGCGGGCATCGTCCCAGGGCAGGCCCGGCAACTTCACCGGCTGCGAGCCAGCCGCGATGATCGCCTTTTCGAAGCGCACCAGTTTCTTGCCTTCGCTGGTCTCGACTTCGATCTCGTTGGCGGAAACAAACTTGCCGGTTCCGGTGACACGAACAACTTTGCGCTGCTTGGCCATACCGGCCAGACCCGAGGTCAACTGTTTGACCACTTTGTCCTTGTAGCCGCGCAGCTTGTCGAGATCGATCGTGGGCTCGGCGAAACGGACACCGAAATCGGCCGCATGCGCGGCCTCATCGATGACCCTGGCCGCATGCAGCAGGGCCTTGGATGGAATACAGCCGACGTTGAGGCAGACGCCGCCGAGTTCGGCATAGCGTTCGATCAGCACGACGTTCTGATCGAGATCGGCAGCGCGAAAGGCTGCGGTGTAGCCGCCAGGCCCCGATCCGAGCACGGCGACCTGGCAAACGAAATCGGCGGTGCGGCCACTCGCGGCTGCCGCTGGTACTGCGGCGGGTGCGGGTGCGGGTGTCGGTGCGGACGCAGAGACCGCTACAGCAGGCTGCGCTGCTGCAGCGGCTGCCGGCGCAGATGCTGCAGCGCTCGCGGGCGCAGGCGATGCGGGTTTGGCAGCCGAGTCATCCGCGGCAACTTCAAGCACAGCCACCAGCATGCCCTCGGAGAGCTTGTCGCCGAGCTTGACCTTGAGCTCCTTGATGGTGCCGGCGTGTGTACTCGGCACTTCCATCGTGGCCTTGTCCGACTCCAGCGAGACCAGACCCTGATCCTTTTTCACCGTGTCGCCGGCCTTGACCAGCAATTCGATCACCGGGATATCGCTGGATCCACCGAGATCGGGAACCTTGATTTCAATTGTCTTGGCCATCGCCATCTCCAGAATCGTGCAGCGCAGTGGATCGATCAGCAGCCAAGGAACAGCACAGCCGCGCAGTTTCGAGCAGAAAACCGCGCAGCCTGCCTCAGCGGCGCGGTCGGTTCATCACAACAGCAGGCGGCGGATATCGCCGAGCATCTGCGCAAGATAGGCGGCAAATCGCGCGGCCTCGGCACCATCGACAACACGGTGGTCATAGCTCAGCGATAGCGGCAGCATCAGCCGCGGAGCGAATTCCTTGCCGTTCCAGACTGGCTTCATCGCCGACTTGGAAACACCGAGGATGGCGACCTCGGGTGCATTGATGATCGGCGTAAATCCAGTTCCGCCGATGCCGCCGAGCGAGCTGATCGAGAAGCAGCCACCCTGCATATCGGCCGGACCGAGCTTCTTGTCGCGCGCCTTGAGCGAAATTTCGCCGAGTTCGCGGGCAAGATCGACCAGTCCCTTCTGGTCCGCATCGCGAATCACCGGCACGACCAGACCATCGGGCGTATCCACGGCAATTCCGATGTGGAAGTAATTCTTCAGGATCAGATTTTCGCCGCCGCCATCGAGAGAGGCATTGAAGCTCGGGAATTTCTTGAGAGCGGCCACACAGGCGCGGATCAGGAACACCAGGGGCGTCATCTTGAGTTCCTTGTTCTCGTCACCGAGCTTCTTGCGGAACGCCTCCATCTCGGTGATATCGGCTTCGTCGTTCTGGGTGACATGCGGAATCATCGCCCAGTTACGCGCCAGATTGGCGCCGGAAATTTTCTTGATGCGCGACAGTGCGCGGCTTTCGGTCGGACCGAACTTGCTGAAGTCGGCCTTGGGCCAGGGCAGAAGACGCAGCCCGTCGCCCGACGTTCCCGCTGCGCTCGATCCCGGACCGGCGGCGAGCGAACGCTTGACGAAATTCTGCACATCCTCCTTGGTCAGCCGGTTCTTGCGGCCCGTGCCGACACTGATGCGGGTCAGGTCGACGCCGAGTTCGCGGGCGAACAGGCGTACCGCCGGACTGGCATGTAGTGGTGCCTCGGTTGCGAGCGGACTCGCCGCAATCGGCGGCTTGGCGACGAAGGCCTCGGCATCGGGACGCGGCGCAGCGACTTCGTGCGCTGCGGCGGCAGCCGGCACCGCGGCAGGCGCTGGGCTCGCTGCGGGCGCAGCCTTTTCTGGCGCAGATGACGCAGAGGGTGCAGATGGTGCTGCGGCCTCGGCTTCGGCGGGCTCGAGCATCGCCACAAGAGTGCCCTCTGAAACCGTATCGCCGAGCTTTACCAGCACACTGCGGATAGTCCCGGCCACCGGCGCCGGCACCTCCATCGTGGCCTTGTCGGACTCCAGCGACAGAAGTCCCTGATCTTTCTTCACGGTGTCACCCGGCTTGACCAGGAGCTCAATTACCGGGATGTCCTGGTAATTGCCGATGTCAGGCACTTTGACTTCGATGGGGGTCGCCATGGGGCACTCGCGTTCGTCGGGAAGGCGAACATTATAGACAGGCATGGCGCGTCGCGACCGATTCGCGCCGACGGATCCTGTTGCCGGTAGGGGCGCGGTGACCGCTACGCCGCTGCGTGGGCCATACGCACGAGACTTGTCAGGGGCGGTCAGGCTAGCCCGGGCTGGCCGAGACTCCGCGCTGGCTGGTCGAGACTCTCCCGACGCTCGCCCCTGCCCTGCAAGGTGTCCTCAGCGACGGCAGACACTACACTCGGGCAATGTCCACGCCCACGTCCCCAGCCAGCACGGCGGTGCTGCCCCTTTCGATTCTTGCGGAACTGATGCAGATCAGCACCGAAGACCTCAATTCGCGGGCGATGATGGCGCGCATCACCGCAGCGCTCGGCCAACATTTTCGCTGGGACTTCGTTGCCCTGGTGTCGATTGATCGAGCCCGCGGGCGATTCGTCTGCGAAGCCGTGCACACCCGCCTGCCCACCGAGATTGAACCGGGCTACTCGCGGCCACTCGGCAGTGGTGTGGTCGGTGAAGTTGCCGCCACTGGCAAACCTGTCCTGGTCAGCGATGCCTCACGTCACGGCAATTTTGTGCATACCTTGCCCGGCGGCCAATCCGAGCTCTGCGTGCCGGTGATGCATCGGGGCGAGATGCTCGCCGTACTGAATGTTGAAAGCCTGCACAAGCACGCCTTCGACGAGGACTTCGCCCTGGTCGAGGTCATCGCCGGCCATATTGCCGGAGGGATCGCCGCGGCACGCCGGGTCGAGGAGTTGCGCCGGCAAGGCGAGTTGCTGCGCGTGGTCGCCGAATTTTCCCGCGGCGCGCTGGAGGCGACCGACCTGGATGCACTGCTTGCCCATGTACTGGAATTTCTCGGCAAGCGTTTCAATGCACTCGAAGCGACGGTGCTGCTGGAGAGCGATCTGCGCGATCACCTCGAGGTGATGGCACATCGCGGCGCTTCGCCGCAGATCAGTTATCGCGGCAAGCAGTGGCCGGTTTCCGACGGCATCGTCGGCCGTTGCTTCCGCAGCCGCGAAGTGGTTTTTGTACCGAACGTGCGCAGCGAAGCCGACTATGCCGTGGTCAATCCGGCCGTCGTCGCTGAAATGGCGGTGCCGATCCGCGCACGTGGTCGTGTCTTTGGCGTCCTCAATCTTGAAGCGGACAATGCCGCGGTATTCGCCGATCACGAGCGACTGATTTTTACTACTTTGGCCGATCAGGTGGCCGGCGCCATCCACCTGTTCGCGCTCAACCGCCGACTTCTGCAGAGTCAGCAACAGGCCGAACGGCGTGGCGAAGAACTCTCGACCACGCGCGAGCATCTGCGCCGCGCGGTGGTGAAACTCGATCGCCGCGCCGTGCGCGAGCAACAGGGAGGCTGCCTGACCGCGGCGGCGATGCGACGCCAGCTTTCCGCCGAGCTGCGCGCGGTTGCCCGTGGTGGCCGCTCGATGATCGTTGCCCTGATCGAGCCTGAGTCGAGCCAGGCGGTCGATGAGGCGAGCTGGCGGCAGTGGCTGGCTGTGATCGTCGGAAAGCAGCCCGATGCCCTGCTCTGTCGCGATATGGAGCGTCGCCTGCAACTGGCCCTGGCAGTGACGCCGGAGCGCACACTGGGCGACTGCCGCCTGCTGATTTCGGACTTGCTGCGTGATTCCGCCGGGCGGCTGGCCGGGCGCGCGATGCTGCAGCTGGTCCCGGCTGGTAGCGTGGTCAGCACCGGTTCCCTGCTGGAAGTGATGGACAGCCAGTGGCGCGCGTTGCCGGCGGACCCAGCCGAGCCGGTGGTCAGCGTTTTCCGCCCTGCCGGGGCAGGTCGCGGGCGAAATCGGACGGCGGCATCACGGCGCACTCCGGGATGACGCGCCGACCCGCGGCCGCGTAGTATTGATGCATCGAGCACGGAGAACAATATGCAACAACGCTGGGTAAAACTTCCAAATGGCAATGTGATCGACGCCAACCGCATCGTTTTCATCAGCCGCCCCGAGTCCTATCCGAAGATGGATGAGGAGGGTAACGACGGTATCGAGTGGGCGGTCATGCTGGGAACCAGTCTGACTCGCGACAGCCATATCCCGATCAGCGGAACCAAGGACGAGATCGGCGCGCTGATCGGCAAACTGGTCGGAACGGCGGGCTGATCAGGATGCGGGCCCCGGTTACCCACAGGTAATCGCGCCCTTGGGGCAGTTGACCGGCGCAACGTGAGAGGACGCGACAGGATGCAGGGGATGGGGCCACCGGGAACAGTCGGGACGCGCCACGTTGCAACGTGGCGGCTGTTCCCGTGGTCCTTGTTCGGTCTGGGCATCGGCCTGATCTGGTTGCTCCTGGTGATCGGCCCCTTGCACGGTCATCGACTCGAACCCCTCCTGTCCTCGCTCGGCCGGATTCCGCTGCTGATTCTGGCCGTGGTGCTGGCGCTGCGACGCTCCACCGCCTCGGTCGGGCGCACGCGCTGGTCGCTGGTGCTGATCAGTCTCGCCTTGATCTCGATCGCGATCGGCGATGGATTGTGGGCCGCCGAGTACCTGCGTGTGTTTGCGCGGCCCGGGCTCGGCGCCTGGGACGCGTTCTATCTGGGCTATTTCCCACTCCTGCTCGGTGGGCTCCTGCTGCTGCCGCGGGCATTTTCCTCGCGCAGCGACTTTGTCAAATTCCTGCTTGACGCAACGATCGTGGTGGTCGGCGGCGGCATGTTCATCTGGCAATTCGGGCTCGCTCCGATGATCGCCGAACCGGGCAGCCAGGCCGGCATCGCCGGCCTGATCGATATCGCCTATCCAATGGGCGACCTGCTCACCCTGGTCGGCCTGGCAACGGTGCTGCTGCGACTGCCCGAAGGTGAGGCTCGGCGCAGCTATCTGTTTCTTGGTCTGGCCCTGGTCACCAGCCTGGTCGGCGATCTGATCTGGGTACTGTTTGACCCTGCGCAGGCGCCATGGAGCGATCTGCTGGCCCGCGGATTCTGGTTCGGTCAATCACTGCTGTTTCTGGCTGCGGCAGAATCCACCTTGCGCCGCGGCGCGCCGGTGAGGGCGCGTGCGCTGCCCAGGGCCTCACTGGGTGTGCTGCCCTATCTGGCCCTGGTTGCTGGCTATGGACTGGTGGCATGGATGGCGGCGACCGACCAGTTCGTGTCGCTACGCCAATTGCTGGCCTGGGCCAGCGTGATGACGGTCGCCGTGGTCCTGCGGCAGGCCATCGCCAGTCGGGAAAACGCCCTGCTGCTGCGCGATCGCGCCCGCATTGCAGGAGAATCCCGCCTGTCCAAACTGATCGAGAACGCCGCCGACGGCATCCTGGTACTTGCCTCCGATCAACAGATTCTGTACGCCAGCCCGCCGGCACAGCGCATGCTTGCAGGAGTCGGCGTCAGCCTGGTCGGCCGTTCGATACGCAGCCTGCTGCTGCCTGATGACGCCGAGGCGTTGTCGTTGAAACTGGTGCAACTCGACCGCGCATCGGCGACGCGGATGGGCAAGCTGATGCTGCGCTTCCAGGCGCAGTCGGGCGTTCTTCTGGCCGAGACCACGGTCACCGATCAGCGTGCCGACCCCGATCTCGCTGGCATCGTGCTCAACATCCGCGATGTCACCGCGCACCAGGCTCTTGAGGATCAGCTCCGTCACGATGCCCTGCACGAACCACTGACCCAGTTGCCCGGTCGCGAACTGTTTCTTGACCGGGTGGGCAGAGGCCTGTCGAGCATCGGCAAGGGCGTCGACCATCTCGCGGTGGCCGTACTTGAGATCGATCAGTTTCGTCTGATCAATGACAGCCTGGGACATGAAAGCGGCGATCAGTTGCTGGTGATGTGCAGCGATCGGCTGAAACGACAGAAGCGCGAGTCCGATAACCTGGCGCGGCTCAATGACACCGGCTTCGCCGTTCTGCTCGAAGCCCAGGGTGATGCCGGCCAGTTTGCCCCTCGCGTGGAACGGTTGATGAGCGCGTTTGCGACGCCCTTTGTGCTTGGCCCAAACACGCTGCGCGTGTCCTGCAGCCTGGGTTTTGCCGTGGCGCGCGCCGACACCACCTCGGCCGCTGAGTTGTTGCGCAATGCCGATACCGCGTTGAATACGGCGCGTGCCGACGGCGGCGGTGGCTACCGCCTGTTCGCGCCTGAGCAGCACAGCCAGGTGATGGAGCGGCTGAGCCTGCAGGCGTTTATTCCCGAGGCGATCGAACAGGGCAAATTCGTCCTGCATCTGCAGCCTGTGGTGGGACTGGTCGACGGCTATCCGATCGCCCTGCGTCCGCGCGTGAGCTGGCGCGACCCCGCATCGGCACCGTTTTCGATGGACCGGCTACGCGACGCGGTGCGCCAGCATGAAATCGGCATGCAACTCGGCGAATGGATACTCGATCACGCCCAGCGTGAGTTTGCCAATGTCATCCGCTATCAGAGTGGATCGGGCCATCTGTCCCTGCTGATCGCAATATCCGGTCAGCATCTGCGCCATCCCGGACTGCTCGATCGTGTGCAGCAATTATTGCAGCGCCTTGGCCTCGCCGCAGTCAATCTGCATCTGTCGATAACCGAGGACAGCCTTGCCGATTCGCCCGAACTTGCCCTCGCCGCGCTGCGCCGGTTGCGCGGCATCGGAGTGCGCCTGGCCCTCGCCGAATTTGGTGGGCGCGCCTCCTCACTTGCCTCACTGCACGAGAACCTGTTCGATACCTTGGTGCTGTCCAGTCAACTGGTGCGCTCGCTGTCGCCCTCGTCGCGTGCCTCAGCCCTGGTCCGCGGTGTAATCGCCTTGGGCGAGGGCCTGGGTGCGCGGGTCATCGCAGCTGGCGTGGACGAGGAATTGCACCGCGATCTGCTCGCCGAACTCGGCTGCCTGTACGGCATGGGCGATGCACTGGCGGCGCCGATGCCGGTCGAGCAACTGCTGCCGTGGCTGGGTGGACGACTGGCCGCTGCCCTGTGAGTCCGCGCGCCGCTGCCTTGACTCGGACGACCCTGACGACACGCTGCTAATCCCACCACCAGGCCAGGGCAAACACGCCGATCATGGTGAACGACAGCGCGATCTTGGCGATCGCTCCGAGCAGGATACCGATGCTGGCACCGACACCTGCCTTGAGCGAGCGCTCGATGTTCTGTGTCGCCCAAACTTCGAGCGCCACCGCGCCGATGAAGGGCCCGATAAACAAACCGATCGGCCCGAAGAAAATACCGACGATGGCGCCCAGCGCGGCACCGAAGAATGCCCAGCGGCTGGCACCGGCAATCCGCGTTCCGAACGCGCTGGCGGCAAAATCTATCAACATCGCAGTGGCGGTGAGCACGCCGAGGATCGCGACCGTCCAGCCACTGACCTGCTGGAATCCATCGACCCAGGCCGCCAGCGCCAATCCGATGAAGACCAGAGGCACGCCAGGCAGTAGCGGCAGCATGGTGCCGAGCAGCCCAACCAAGGTCAGTATCGCGGCGATGGTGTACCAGACGGTAGGATTCAAGCTATGACTCCAACAGGATTCGACCAGAGTAACGAGGACCGAGTGACCTGTGCCAGACAAATCGGCAGCGGCTCGCTTGTTTTGGCGGATCGAGCGTGCTCCTCACTCAGCCTGTCGCTCTGGCTACGGGCATCGCGCCGAAACCGCACTCGCTATGTCGATCCCGTTGCGATTCGGCATCCGCCTCATCTGCAATAGGCCACCAGCATGAACGATACCCTGATCCACCGCGGCGGCTGTCATTGTGGCCGTGTCCGCTTCGAGGCCGAGGGCCCGGCACAGCTTGCCGTGCTCGACTGCAATTGTTCGATCTGTTGCAAGACGGGATTCCTGCACTGGATCGTGCCGCGCTCCAAGTTTCGATTGCTGTCGGGCGAGTCGGATAGTGTCTGCTACCAGTTTGGTACCGGCGTGGCCCGCCATTATTTTTGCGGCCACTGCGGCATCAAGTCCTACTACGTGCCACGCTCCAATCCCGATGGCATCGATATCAATGTGCGTTGTCTGGATGATGATCCGCAACGACGCATCGAGATCACCGCCTTCGATGGCCGCGACTGGGACAAGGCTGGCGCGGAGCTCGCCCATCTGAGTATCGAATAAAGCAACCGGAACCCCATCCATGAATGCACCCCTGCACGGCAAGACCCTGTTCATCACCGGCGCCTCGCGCGGCATTGGCCTCGCGATCGCGCTGCGCGCTGCGCGCGACGGCGCCAATGTGGTGATCGCTGCAAAAAGTGACGTCGCCAATCCCAAGCTGCCGGGAACCATCCACAGCGCCGCGCGCGAAGTCGAGGCCGCGGGCGGTCAGGCCCTGGCCCTGCGCTGTGATATCCGCGAAGAAGCCGATGTCGAAGCGGCCGTTGCCGCCACGGTCGCGCGATTCGGCGGCATCGATATCCTGGTCAACAATGCCAGTGCGATCTGGTTGCAGGGCACCGAAAACACACCGATGAAGCGCTTCGACCTGATGTTTGGCGTCAATGTGCGCGGCACCTTCATGTGCTCGCAGAAGTGCCTGCCGTACCTCAAGCAGGCGGAGAATCCCCACATTCTTACTGTGGCGCCGCCGCCAAACCTCAATCCCGACTGGTTTGCACCGCATACCGCCTACACGATTGCAAAATACGGCATGAGCCTGTGCGCGCTCGGCATGGCGCGCGAGTTTGCCGCCGATGGAATAGCGATCAATACGCTGTGGCCGCGCACGGTGATCGCTACGGCGGCGATCAAAATGATTCCGGGCGTCGACGCCGAACGCTGCCGCAAACCAGAGATCATGGCCGATGCCGCGCACGCGGTGCTCAGCCGACCGAGCCGCAGTTGCAGCGGGCGCTTCCTCATCGACGACGAGGTGCTTGCCGAAGCCGGGGTGAGCGATTTGTCCGGCTATTCGGTGCGCCCCGGCGCGGATCTGTTGCCGGATCTGTTTCTCGATCCCTAGACCCGGACGTCTCCGCTTACTGTGCGCCTGGCGCCAGCGCCCGCCAACCAATGTCGCGCCGGTAGAACCCACCCGCGAGCGAGATTCCTTCGATCGCGGCGTAGGCGTGTTGACGGGCCAGGGCGAGATCATCGCCAAGCGCGCAGACGGTCAGCACACGTCCACCGCTCGCACTGACTCGGCCATCATTGAGCTGGGTGCCAGCATGGAAAATCTTGCTGCCTTCCGGCAACGGCTGGTCCAATCCATGCAGCTCATCGCCGGCGCGCGGATCGGCCGGATAACCCTGGGCCGCCATCACAATGCCGATCGCCGGGCGCGGATCCCATTCGGCACTGACCTCGGCGAGCCGGCCGTCGATGCCGGCTTCAACCAGGTCGACCAGATCGGATTTCAGCCGCAGCATGATCGGCTGGGTTTCTGGATCGCCGAAACGGACGTTGAATTCGAGCACGCGGATGGCGCCACCGGGCGCGATCATCAGCCCGGCATAGAGAAATCCAGTGAAGCGATGACCATCGGCCGCCATGCCGTCGAGGGTGGGTCGAATGACGCGCTCCATGACCTCGCGATCAATCGCCGCGGTGACCACGGGCGCCGGAGAATACGCGCCCATGCCACCGGTATTGGGTCCGAGATCACCATCGTCGCGACGCTTGTGATCCTGGCTGGTGGCGAGCGGCAGGGCATGCTGGCCGTCGCTCATGACGATATAGCTGGCTTCCTCACCTTCGAGAAATTCCTCGACCACGACGCGCGCGCCGGCAGCGCCCAGTCGCGCATCGGCGAGCATGTCATGCAGGGCGGCCTCGGCTTCGGCGAGTGTCATCGCGACAACGACACCCTTGCCTGCCGCGAGGCCATCGGCCTTGATGACGATCGGAGCACCTTGCGCACGCACATACTGCAGCGCAGGTGCTAGTTCGGTGAACACTGCGTAGGCGGCGGTCGGAATTTTGTGCCGCGCCAGGAAATCCTTGGCGAAGGCTTTGGATCCCTCCAATTGCGCGGCTGCCTGCCGCGGCCCGAAGATACGCAAACCGGCAGCCTCGAATCGATCGACAACACCGGCGACCAGAGGCACTTCCGGCCCTACCAGGGTCAAGGCGATGTTCTCGCGCAGCGCGAGTGCCAGCAGCCCTTCCAGATCGGTCACTGCGATATCGACATTGCGCACCCGCGCTTCGGTCGCAGTTCCGGCATTGCCCGGCGCCACGATGACCTCGCTCACCCGCGGGCTCTGGGCCAGTTTCCAGGCCAGCGCATGCTCACGCCCACCTGCTCCGATTACCAGGACTTTCATTGTTCGCCTCCTTGCTCAGTGGCGGAAGTGGCGCATGCCAGTGAACACCATGGCCATGCCGTGCTCGTCTGCGGCAGCAATGACCTCGGGGTCGCGCATCGAGCCGCCGGGCTGGATCACGGCTGTGATGCCAGCAGCCGCTGCCGCGTCGATACCATCGCGAAACGGGAAAAAGGCATCCGAGGCCATCACCGAACCGGGAACCTGCAGACCGGCTTCCTCCGCCTTCATCGCCGCAATGCGCGCGCTGATCACCCGGCTCATCTGGCCGGCGCCGATGCCAATACTGCTTCGGTCTTTCGCATAGACGATGGCATTGGACTTGACCATCATGGCCAGTCGCCAGGCAAACAGCAGGTCGGCGATCTCGGTCGCAGTTGGCGCGCGTGCGCTGACCTGGCGCAGACCGCTGGCCGTGATGGTATCGACATCAAGATCCTGGACCAGCAGGCCGCCGGCGATGCGCTTGAGATCGCGGGTAGCGCGCCGGGGCGCAGTCCAGTCGCCACAACTGAGCACACGCACATTGGGCTTGGCGGCAAAAACACCAAGCGCATCGGCAGCCACCGATGGTGCGATCACCACCTCGACAAACTGCCGACCCAGGATTGCCCGGGCGGTACCGGCGTCGAGTTCGCGATTGAAGGCGATGATGCCGCCGAAGGCCGATACCGGATCGCTGGCATAGGCGAGCTGGTAGGCATCGAGCAGACTTGCGCCGACCGCAGCACCGCAGGGATTGGCATGCTTGACGATGACGCAGGCCGGCGCGTCGTCAAACAGCTTGACGCATTCGAGTGCGGCATCGGCGTCGGCCAGGTTGTTGTAGGACAGCTCTTTACCCTGCAGAAAGCGCGCGGTGGCAACGATGCCCTGGCCGACATCGTTTTCGACATACAGCGCCGCCGTTTGGTGCGGATTCTCGCCATAGCGCAGCATGCTGGCACGCTGGTAGACCGGATGCAGCGTGCGCGGCCAGGGCTCGATGGCATCCAACTCGACGCGTGCGCTCAGCCACTCCGCGATCATGCCGTCATAGGCTGCGGTGTGCGCATAGGCCTTGGCGGCCAGCGCACGCCGCTGCGACAACGCGGTGCCGCCCGCTTGCAGTGATCCCAACAAGGCTGGGTAGTCGGCAGGATCGACCAGAACCGTCACCCGTTCGTGATTCTTGGCCGCCGCGCGCAACATCGCAGGACCACCGATGTCGATGTTCTCGATAGCGTCGACCATCGACACATCGGCCCGCGCAACGGTCGCGGCGAACGGATACAGATTGACCACCAGCAGGTCGATCGGCTCGATGCCCTGGGCCGCCATGACCTCGGCATCGACTTGCAATCTACCGAGCAAGCCACCGTGTACACGTGGATGCAGGGTCTTCACCCGGCCATCCATGATTTCGGGAAAACCGGTCAACTCGCTGACATCGCGCACGACCAGCCCGGCCTCACGCAGATGACGGGCACTGCCGCCGGTCGAGATCAGTTCCACGCCAAGCGCAGCCAGGCTCCGGGCGAGTTCGGCCAATCCGGTCTTGTCGGAAACCGACAGCAAGGCGCGGCGCACGGCCACGGGTGGAGACGCGGTCATGGGAATCATCCTGCAGGGGAATGCGGAGATTGTAACGGCGTCGTTCCCGCGTCGCGAATGCTTGCGGCCGCAATGGGACGTCGTGCCCGAGTCGTGCCCTTATTCGAAACCGTACTCGGCAAGTTTCTTGCGAAGTGTCGCACGGCTGATGCCGAGCAGATCGGCGGCACGGCTGAGATTGCCTTCGGTGTGACGCAGCACTTCGCGCAGCAGGGGCGCTTCCACTTCGCTCATCACCAGGCGATAGAGGTCGCAGGCGGTCTGCTCACCGGCATTGCGCAAGTAGCTGCGCAGCGAACGCGCAACACAGTCGGCCAATGCGGGCACGGTGGAATCGCTGCTGAGCAGGGGATCTACACGGAGCGAGGGGACTGCACTCATGGCGGGGCTTGGTTTTCTCTTGAGTGGCCGCCGCGACATCTGCATCGTTGGGCGGTTGAAGAGTGTAGCCAGCTCGAGGCCTCGCGTCAGCAGCGAAATGCGCAGGCTTGTAAATCAATGGCAATCGGCAGCTCAGCTCGGATCAGAATGACAAGGCGACGCTATACTACTGAGCAAGATGGAAAACATGAACTCACCCGCGCTGGCCTTTGCGATCGGCATCACCCTTGCTTGGCTGGCCGGTGTGCGCGTCTATCTAACCGTCTTCGGAATCGGTATCGCCGGGTTGATGGGCTGGTTGCAGCTTCCCGAACACCTGCAGGTCGTGCAGTCACCCTGGGTGCTCGGTGTCAGCGGCGTGCTGGCGCTGGTCGAGTTCGGCACCGACAAGATTCCCGGTGTGGATTCGATCTGGGATCTGATCCATACCCTGGTTCGCGTACCCGCTGGTGCGTTTCTCGGCGCCAGCGCGCTGCCCATGGCTGATGGCGGCACCAGTATCGCCGGCATCCTGCTCGGCGGCAGTGTCGCGCTCGGCAGCCATGCCCTCAAGAGCAGCACGCGCGCCCTGATCAACGGCTCGCCAGAGCCGGTCTCCAACTGGAGCGCGTCGCTCGCCGAGGAAAGCCTGGTGCTGGTCGCGCTCTGGCTGGTGATCGCGCATCCATTCTGGGCGGTGGCGCTGTTGGCGGTGGCCAGTGTGCTTGCGATCGGGGCATTGCTCCTGCTGCTGCGCCTGTTCCGCCATTTCAAGAATCGTCGTCAACCGGGGGTCGCCTGAATGCTCTGGCTCAAAGCCTTGCACATCATCTTCGTCGTAACCTGGTTCGCTGGCCTGTTCTATCTGCCGCGACTGTTCGTGTATCACGTCGATGTCAACGACGATGTCGCCTACCAGCGCTTCGTCACCATGGAATCCCGACTGCTGACCATTACCGGTATCGGGGCCGCACTCGCCCTGGTTTTCGGGATCGCCCTGCTCCACTACTGGGGCTTCAAGCACGGCTGGCTGCATGCCAAGCTGGTCCTGGTTGCCTTGCTGATCGGCTATCACCACGCTTGCAGCCGGCTCGCCAGCGCGTTCCGCGAAGGCCGCAACCGCCGCACCGCGCGCTGGTTTCGCCTGTTCAACGAGGTTCCTGCCGTGCTGCTGGTCGGCATCGTCATCCTGGTCGTGGTCAAACCTTTTTGATGATGACGGCGTCCTTTGGCAACGCCGGGACCCGAAAGTCACCGTTTGATTGCTATATTCCCGCGTGATGGCGGCCAACCCATACAGCCCAGCCAACCGGACCATGCCCAACCAGGATGAAGCCCAACAAAGTGCCGAACTGAGGCAGGCATTCCTCAAGTTTCTGCCCAAGCGACTCGAGACGCTGCAAAGGCGCGGCAGGCGGCTCTGTGTCGGCGGCTGGGACATCAATGCGCTGACCCTGCTTTACCAGGAAGTGCAGACGCTGGCGGGCGCCTGCGGTCGCTACGGAATCCTCGAATCAGGGGAACTGCTGTTTGGAATCGAACGCCTGCTCTCGGGTCCGATCGAGAATGTCAGACTGCCCGATGCCGAGCAGACCCATGTCTTCACCAAGCTGCTCGACGGACTCGGCAAGATCATCGCGCGCCAGAGTACGCCCAGTTTGCGCGCTCCGGTCGGCGATGCCCTGCTCCGCGAGGGCCAGTCGGGATCGCGTTCGCCCTACCCGACTTCGGTGCGTCCGCCACCACAGTACTGGCAACGCTGGAGCGATAGCCCGGCGCCGGCTGGCGCGGTGCTGAGCAATCCCGTCGATATTCCCGCACAACAAGCGGAGGCCGCAGCGCCTGTTCCTGTCGAGCAGCCGGCAGCGAACCCGCGAACGGCGGCAGCACCGCCCCAGCACGCGCAGGAAAAACGCATCCTGCACCTGAGCGACGGCAATGAACTGGCGATCGAGATCCAGCAGCGGCTTGAAACCAGCGGCTACCCGGTAGACCCCCTGGAATCAATCGACGAACTCAAGGAGATGCTCGGCGCCTACGCGCCCGCGATGGTCATCATCGATGCGCCCTTCGTCGGGGTACTCGAAGCGATCGGCGAAGTGCTGCGCGTGGTGCGCAGCCGCAGCTCGCAGAAAGTGTCCTTGATCAGCTTTACCGAGTCCGCCGATGTCGCGCTGCGTCTGCGCGCGATGCGCGCTGGCGCAGATGCCTTCATCGTCCTGCCGCAGCCCCACTCCGAGGTGCTGGCACGGATCATGGAGTTGCTGGATGCGGGTTCGACCGCGCCGTTCCGGGTGCTGATCATCGAGGATGACCGTTCCCAGGCCCTGTTCGCCGAATCGATATTGCGCAAGGCGGGCATGGAAACACGCGCCGTCAATGATCCGATCGCCGCGCTCGAGGAGCTCGACAACTTCGATCCCGAACTGATCCTGATGGATCTCTACATGCCCGACTGCGACGGCATGGAACTGACCACCCTGATCCGCGAGCGCGAAGCCTTTGTCAATATTCCAATCGTGTTCCTGTCCGGCGAGCACGACGAAGAAAAGCGCTTCGATGCGCTCAGTGCCGGCGGCGACGACTATCTGGAAAAACCGATCCGGCCCAAACATCTGATCTCGGCGGTTACCAACCGGGTGCGCCGCGCCCGGGCGACCGCACGACGTACCCAGGCGCTCAACCCGCGTGACTCGGTTACCGGCCTGATGGATCGCAGCTTTGTGCTCGAGCGCACCAGCGAGCTGCTGGCGCTGGAGCAGGGCCCTCCCGAGCACGGTGGCGTGATGTTCATGATGGTCGACGGCACCCACACCATCCGCGAACGCATTGGCCTCACCGCATTCGACCAGTTGCTCGAACAGGCCGGCGCCTTCATTGCGCAGCAGATACGCCCCGAGGACAGTGCCGCGCGTTACGGCGATACCAGCTTCTTTGTGCTGATGCAGGATATGGACGAGGCCCAGATGCTGGACTACGCCGAAGGCATCCGGCAGACATTCACCTCGCATCTGTTCGAATTGGGCGACCGTACTGTCACCCTGGCGGTCAGCATCGGTCTGGCTGCCTTCAATCAGAACTTCGGCGATCCAGCCGGCCTGCTTAACGCCGCCGAACGCGCCTGCGCGACCGCGCGGTCGTCGCCGGACAAACGGGTTGCACTGTTCCAGACCTCGGTCACCCAGACCGTGGAGGGTGAGGAAGCCGAGGTCGCGGAACTGATCCGTGCGGCACTGAAACACGATCAGTTCCAGTTGCTTTTCCAGCCCATTGCTTCGCTGCGCGGCGGTGGCGAGGAGCAATTCGAAGTGCTTCTGCGCCTGCGCGGCGATGGCGGCAAACTGTACACAGGTTCGGCCCTTGCCCCAATTGCCGAGCAAGCAGGTCTGACCGCCGCGATCGATCGCTGGGTTCTGTCACGCGCGGCCATGGTGATTTCGGATCGCGCCCGCGACGGTCATACTGTGCGGCTGTTCGTCACCCAGTCGATCAGCAGTGTCAGCGATCTGCAGCGTGGCAGCTGGCTCAGGCAGGTACTCGATACCCGACGCGCCAGCCCGGAACAGCTCGTCCTTCAGTTGGAAACTTCCGAAGCGGTCGCGCGGGTGCGTCAGACGGCAAGCTTTGTCGAGCAGATGCAGGCGGTCGGGGTCAAGCTCTGCCTGACCCAGTTCGAGCCGACCATGGCCAATCTTCAGCTGCTGACCCACGTGCCCACCGAGTTCGTCAAGATCGCAGCGCGCTTCACCGGGCCCGAGGGACAGACTCCGAAAGTGCGCGCGGAACTGCGCCAGACCATCACCCATGTGCGTGAGCGCGGCATCAGCATCGTTGCCCCGCGCGTTGAGGACGCGCAATGTGCAGCAGCGCTCTGGAGCACCGGCGTTGACTACATTCAGGGCAATTTCGTCCAGGCCGCCAGCCAGGACCTCGATTTCGATTTTGCCGCCGCGGCACTTTGATCGCGCAGATACAGGATTCCCATGACCGAACACTCCGAGATTCCCGAGACCGAGCACGACGATCCGACCACACCGGTCTGGGTGTGGTTGCTGCTGCTGATCGTGCTGGCGGCCCTGGGTAGCCTCGCAGCGCCGCTGCAACTGGCGATGCCATTGCGCTGGGCGATCCTCGCTGGGGCCGGCCTCGGCACCCTGCTGATCGTCCTGGGACTGCGCGCCCAGATCGGCAAGGCGCGGCGCACGCTGGCCGATAACCGACTGACACCCTCGCCGCGTTCCGTCACAGCATCCATGAGCATGACGCAGCTCCAGCGCCAGAACAGCGGCCAGGCCGACTTGCACGGAGAGCTCGAGCGACTGCGCAATGCCGAACGCGAACTGATGGCAGCGAAGCAGGCAGCCGAAGCCGCGATGATGGCCAAGGGCGAGTTCCTCGCCACCATGAGTCACGAAATCCGGACACCGCTCAACGGCATCATCCCCCTGCTCGACCTGGTGATGTCGACCAAGCTGGCACCGGATCAACGCGAATACATCAGCACCGCCTTCAGCTCTGCCAAGCAACTGCTGTCGATCGTCGACGACATCCTTGATTTTTCCAAGCTCGATGCCAACAAGCTGGAGCTCGAGAATGTCGGGCTGAATCTCAAGGACATAGTCGACAACGTCACCCGGCTGATGAGCAAGAACGCCGAAGGCAAGGGTCTGCGTTTCAGCGCCGTGATCGATCCCAATGTCCGACTGGCCGGGCGCGGCGATCCCACCCGCCTGCGCCAGGTGTTGACCAACCTGGTCAGCAACTCGATCAAGTTCACCGAACGCGGCAGCGTGGCGGTACAGGTATCCAAGCGCAACGAGACGCGCACGCACACCGAGCTGCTGTTCGTCGTCAAGGACACCGGTATCGGCATTTCGCCGGAAGCTCAGGCCAAGTTGTTTCGCGAGTTCAGTCAGGCCGATACCTCGACCACACGCACCTTTGGCGGAACCGGACTTGGCCTTTCGATCTGCAAGCGCATCATCGAATTGATGGGCGGCCAGATCGGCGTGAAGTCGGAGCCGGGCAAGGGCTCGGCGTTCTGGTTCACGGTGCCGCTCGGCAAGGCCGTAGGCGATGTTGCGCCTGGTCGATCGGATGTCGAAGGCGCCCGCGCCATGGTGGTCAGTGGCGACCAGAACATGTTGCGGCGACTCAGCGGCCTGCTCAACAACTGGAGCGTGCAGTCGGTCCAGAACAACGTCGCAGCCGACGTCATCAGCAAGATCAAGAGCACCGGTGGCGGCAGTTTTGCTTTTGACTTTTTGCTGCTTGATTTCGGTTCGATGCGCGCCACCACACTGGCCATCCTGCGCGGTGTACTGCGCGAGAGCAGCCTGGAATCGCTCCGCATCATCTGCATCAGTGGCGACGATCAGCTGCCCGATGAAGTTCGGATGGCACCGCAGTCTTCGATCGTGCAGAGAAATTTTGCCGACATGGAACTGCGCTCCGCCATGCAGGGCCTGCTTGAAGCGCCGCGCATGGCCGAGCCGACGCCCCTGCTCAATGCCCCAGCCGAACACGCTTCCGGTGTCAGCGAAAGTGGCCTGGTCAGTTCCGAGCGGGCCAGCACCAGCGTTGGCGGACACGTACTCCTGGTCGAGGACAACCCGGTCAATCGCCAGGTCGCCCAGCGGCTGCTTACCCTGATCGGAGTCAGTTTCGAGACCGCCGAGAATGGCAAGGAAGGCGTAGACAAGGCGAGCACGGGCGAATTCGATGCCGTGCTGATGGACTGCCAGATGCCGATCATGGATGGCTACAGCGCGACACGCGGCATCCGCAAGCTGCAGGTAGATGGCAGTCTGGGCAAGCTCGCGATCATCGCGATGACCGCCAATGCCATGGTCGGCGATCGCGAGAAATGTCTGTCCTGCGGCATGGACGACTACATGAGCAAGCCGCTCAACCGCAGCATGATCGAACAGATGCTGCGCAAATGGCTGCCGCCGGGCGCAATGTCAAAAGCATCGTCGGTGCCGGTGCCGGCACCCTCAACAGCTCCGCCACGTCCGGTGCAGCCGATCGCGCCAACCACGCGCAGCGAAGGCTCAGCGATCGACCTGAACGTGGTGCGCGACCTGATGGATCTGATGGGCAGCGATTTCCGGGATCTGGTCCAGGTCTACCTCGAGGACACACCGAAGAACCTCACCGCACTGGAGCGCGCGGCCAAGACCAATGACATCGATGCCCTGGTCGCACCCGCGCATTCAATGAAGTCGACCAGCGCCAATCTCGGCGCCCTGCTGCTGGCCGATATGGCCAAACGCATCGAGCAGGGCGCGCGCAGTGGTGATATCGGTGAACCGCTGCTGCTGGTTGCGCAACTGCAGAACGAGTTTCAGCGTGTTTCAACGCAACTCAAGCAGATGACCGGCGCCTGATTACCCTGACCCGCGGCAGCGCGGGCTGTGTACCCTCGGCCGGGCAGTCACTCGTGCGCCGGCTGGACGCGAAACCGGCAACGCCGCTGCCGAGTCCGGCGCAATGCCACCAGCAGGCCCGCTCAGTCGGTTGCACGCGCCAGTCGGCGTGCGCCAATCACAAACGAAACCAGACCCAGCAGCAACAAGCCAGAGATCGGCCACAGATAGTCTGTCCAGGCATATCCGCGCCAGATTGCGCCTTCCAGGCTGCGTAGCGCCCAGTTGACCGGACTGAAGGCGGAGACCCCGGCCATCCAGCCTGGCATCGCAATCAGCGGAATCATGCCGCCGCCAATCATCATCAGCGGCATCATGCCAGCCCAGCCCGCAGCGGAGACTCCCTGGGTGGTGCGTCCGGCGCTTGAAATCAACAACATCAGGCCGGTGAACGCGAACGCACTGGCCGCGATCACGAGCGCCAGTGCAGGCAGCGAATCGGGCACTAGGCCGAACACCACCCGTGCGAACACCAGCAACAGGATCTGCACACCGAGCAGAGCAATCAGTGCCGCCATTGCCTTGCCCAGCATCAGCTGGGTGGCCGTCAGTGGCCCGGTGCGCAGACGCAGCCAGGTACCCTTTTCACGCTCCTGGGCGAAGCCGCTGGCGAAGCCCATCAGACATCCGACCAGACCCCAGAGCATGCCCTGCGGAAACGTCACCGCGAACGGATTGCGCGGCCCGCGTCGCTGCGCCTGCAGGGCCTCGGTCTCGACCTCGAGCGGCTGCCAACTGCCCGCTTCGTCCCCGTCTTCGCCGGTTGCGCGTGCACTGCTGGTGATCGGGCCAACCTGCTCCAGCGCGTTGAACAGCTTGTCCAGGCGCCCGCGCTCGGCGTCGCCCAGTTGCTCGGCGTCGCGCCTCGCCGCCTGCAGCCAGGGCGAATCCGCGCCGAGTTGATTCATCCGACGACCCATGTCCGCCGATGCGACCTGCATCAGCAATCCCTCGAGCATGCCGATCTCGGCCTTGCGGCTGGGATCAATCAGCACCTGGACACGGGCGGGCTCGCCGTAGAACAAGCGCTCGCTGGCCACGCCAAAACCACTGGGAATACTGATCAGCGCGACCGCACGACCGCGCCGGACTTCCTGCTCGCCCTCGGCACGTGCGATGGCTTCGACCGCAATCGAATCCAGCGCCATCAGGCCATCGACGAGGCGCTGCGATCCCGCGCTGCGATCCTGATCGATCAGCAGTACGCGTAATTTGGCGCGCTCACCATCACCGCCAAACATGAAGCCGAAGCCGACCGCCATCAGGATCGGCCAGATGAAGGTAAAGAACAGCGTCGCGCGATTGCGCGCCAGCAGGCGCAGATCCTTGATCGCCAGAGCAGTGATCGCGTGCATCAGGCAGCATCCCGCAGTTGCCGGCCGGTGAGTTTGAGAAATACCTGTTCCAGACTGGGGCGACGCAATTGGAAGGTATCTACCGGTCCCTGCAGCAGTGCCTCGCTGAGCAGACGGACCGGATCGTCGCCGTGCAGGTATTCAACACGGCCAGCCCGCTCGATGCTGAGTTGGGCATCGCCGCCATGATGGCGCACGAGACCTTCAAGGCTGTCCAACGCCAGTACCCGGCCCTGATCAACGATGGCGATGCGATCGCAGAGTCGTTCGGCCTCTTCCATATAGTGCGTGGTGTAGACCACGGTGTGCCCGGCATCGCGCAATGCCAGCACATTGTCGAAAATCGCATTGCGCGATTGTGGATCGACGCCGACGGTGGGCTCATCGAGCAGCACCAGTTCGGGTTCGTGCACGATCGCCGCGGCGATATTCAGGCGCCGCTGCATGCCACCCGAATACGCCGCGACACGGTCATGCTGGCGATCTTCAAGGGCGACAAACCGCAGTGACGCGTCAACGCGCTCGCGTAGCCGCGCGCCCTGCAAGCCGAAGCCTTGGGCAAAGAACTCAAGATTCTCGCGACCACTCATATCTTCGTAGAGCGACAATTTCTGTGGCGCGATACCAAAGCGGCGGCGCAGTTCGGCTTGGCGCGGGTCGCCGCCGAGTATGCGGACAGTGCCCTGATCGGCTGCGATGAGCCCGACCGCGATATGCATGGCGGTCGACTTGCCCGCGCCATTGGGGCCGAGCAATCCGAACACTTCTCCACGTCGCACTTCGAGACTCAGCCCGTCCAGGGCGAGGCGACGGCCATAGCGCTTGACTACGTTGTCGAACGACATCGCGGATGTCATCGGGTTCATCGGCGATTCTCCTGACTGGATCGCATGATCAGGCCTGGTCGAACTGGCGCAAAGTGTCAGTTGTCACCAATGCGGCGGCGCCATGCCCGCTGTAGTAATGATTTGACATTCAACGCAGAGCCGGCGGCGATGGGATCAGGCCCGCATCAGGGTCGACTTGCCGAACAGACTTTCGACCAGATCGACGGCCAGTCTGGCGGTGCGGTTGTGATCATCGAATGCCGGATTGAGCTCGACGATGTCGAGCGAGCCCATCTTGCCGGTATCGGCAATCATTTCCATCACCAGCTGTGCCTCGCGATAATTAGGTCCGCCGCGCACCGTGGTGCCGACACCGGGTGCGATATCGGGATCGAGAAAATCGACGTCGAAACTGACATGCAGATGGGTACGCTCGTCGAGCCCGGAAAGCACTTCTTCCATCGCGCGCTTGATGCCGATTTCGTCGATGTAGCGCATGTCAAAAATACTCAGGCCCTGCAGATGTACCAGCCGGCGCTCGCCCTCATCCACGGATCGGATGCCGAACTGGCGAATCTGCTCGGCGCTCAAGGCCGGTGCCTCGCCGGCGAGATGGGTCAACTCGCGTGGTCCAATGCCGCACAGGCAGGCAACCGGCATGCCGTGAATATTGCCCGATGGCGTGATCGTCGAGGTATTGAAGTCGGCATGCGCATCCAGCCAAAGCACCAGCAGCTTTTTGCCCTGTTCACGGCACCAGCGCGAGACCGCGGTGATCGAGCCGATGCCGAGGCAATGATCGCCGCCGAGCAGGATCGGCAGGCGTTCATCGCTGAGGGCGCCGTACATGGCACCGAACACGGCGCGGTTCCAGGCGACTACCTCGGCCAGATGGCGATAGCCGTCGACCGGCGGCGACCAGGGATTCTGTGGTCCAAGCAAGTTTCCGCGGTCCTCGACACTGAGGCCGCGCGCGCGCAGAGCCTCAACGATACCGGCGACGCGCAGGGCCTCGGGGCCCATGGAAGCACCGCGGTGACCGGCACCGATATCAGTGGGCGCACCGATCAGTCTGATCGTGGTCATGATTGTTCGTTCCTGCAGCATTTGCTCATTGCCGAATATTCCTGCGCCTGAAGTTTGGAATTGCCGAACGGGCCGCGCGATCGGCATCAGTTGATGCGTGGGCCTGAGCGATGAATTCATTCACCCATGGTGGACACAACGGTGATCTGTCGCCGCGGGCTGCGCATTATAGCGCGTGGGCCGCCGCCACCGTCGCGCGGTTCCCGCGCTGGCGCCGGGTTTCAGGCAGCGAGTCCGGCAAACATCCGCAGCAGGCTCGCCAATTGTCGCGGCGGCGTACTCTTGTCGATGACTTCCAACGCCCCGGCACCAATCGCACGCTGACGCGTTTCAACACTGCGATCTGTCGTCAGGCAGACCGCTGGCAGACTGGAAAGCCCGGGGATGCCACGGACTGCGCGGGCCAGGGTATCGCCGGTCTCTTCGCGCAGCCAGAAATCGAGCACCAGCACATCCGGGCGAGTCTCGCTGAGCAGGCGGTGCATACCGGCGCCGTCCTCGGTGCAACGCACTTCAATACCTTCGCTGCGTAGTTGCTCCGAGAGTAGCCTCGACAGTTCGCCATCATCATCAACCAGGACGACCTGGATGGTGCGCTTCGATGCATCCGCCATCACCTGTGAGCGCTCACCCTGCTGGCCCATCGCGGCAGCAAAAAGATCGGCCAGGGCGCGCAGCAGGGGCTCAATCGTCAAGGCCAGAACATGGCGCTCGGAGATGGCTTGCGGAGCATCCAGCAGCCATTCGTGCAACAAGCCGTCGGCGGCTCGCGCGGCTTCGCCGAGCCGGGCATAGCCATAGCCGCCGGCCGAGCCCGCGAGCTTGTGAAGCAAGCGATTCAATTCGCGCGGATGCTCGAGTTCAGCGAGATCGGCGCGCCACGCCGCATACGCTGCCATGATCGCCCCGCGCTTATCGGGAAGCGAGGCGCGGTAGCGTTCATTCAAGGCGGTCAGGGCATCGGTCACGTCGTGCATTCCGTAACAGTTCTTGACGCTAGCAGTGTGCCCTTGCACATGCATGTAAACATTTCTCGCGAAGCGGGAATGTACGGCGGCGCCCAGACCATGTCGAGTCGCACGGCTATCTTGTATCTGCGGGAATTGCGCGATGAGGAGAAATAGATGTGCGGAGCTCTGGAATTGGTGCTGGGTTGGCTGGACGTCGATGCAATTCGTTCGACTTCGCCAATTGCGCCCCACTCGGCAATAAATTGATCGAAAACTTTAGGCGGACGCCAGGAGAACCCCATGGGAATTTTTGATTTTGTAAAAGCTGCCGGCGAAAAATTGCTCGGCATTGGCACCCCCGCTGCGGTCGCAGCACCAAAGGCCGGACCGGCCATCGCCGAGCACGTGCGCAAGCAGCGCCTGGGCATTCAGGAGGATCTGGACATCATCTGGATCGATGGCAAGGCCAAGGTCACAGGCACCGCGGCGACCCAGGCCGACCGCGAAAAAGCCATCCTGGCCATCGGCAATATCGAAGGTGTAGCCCAGGTCGAGGATGATATCCGCGTGCTGGAAGGCGCTGCAGATGCGGCCTCGCGCATGTACACCGTCAAGAAGGGCGACACCCTCTCGGCGATCGCGAAGGCCATGTACGGAAAGGCCAGCAAGTATCCTGTGATCTTTGAAGCCAATCGCCCAATGCTCAGCCACCCGGACAAGATTTATCCCGGTCAGGTATTGCGCATCCCCGAACTCGACGGCACTGGCAGCGGGAAAAAAGTCCTGGCTTGATTGCAAACGAGTCTGCGCGGAAGAGCGCACAACTCCTGCGACCTGTGAGCAACCGATCCGGCACCGATGCGGCCCCCTTGAGTGAAGGGGGCCGGCTCGCAAAGCGAGCGGGGGCCGGCAGCGCGCGTGCCACCGGCACCAGCCCCACGGTGCTCAGGCCCGCAAAAGCGGGCCGCGTCACATCGGCGTCAGCTTGTCATTTTGCCGCTGCCCCTGACGCGCCAGGAGGCCCCCTTGAGTGAAGGGGGCCGGCTCGCGAAGCGAGCGGGGGTTGTGGCGGCGCGCGTGCCACCGGCACCAGCCCCACGGTGCTCAGGCCCGCAAAAGCGGGCCGCGTCACATAGACGCTAAATGGGGGTATCACTGCTGACCCCGACGCGCCAGGAGGCCCCCTTGAGTGAAGGGGGCCGGCTCGCGAAGCGAGCGGGGGTTGTGGCGGCGCGCGTGCCACCGGCACCAGCCCCACAAAT